>CAMKLG010000125.1 GCA_946413585.1 uncultured Bacteroidales bacterium | reverse complement strand
AAATAAGAAGGTGGAAATACAGCGGCAGGCACCCCAATCCTGATTGCCGCTAATGTGCAAACACGAATCCGAAGTAAATGCGCACTCCTTTGGGCACGGCTTCGCCTTTGAAGGGGAAGAGGTGGTCGGCCTTGAGCGTGAGGTGGACCGCTTCGGTGAGCGCGAATTCCACTCCGAGGTATGGGTTGACGAAGAAAAAGCGCTCTTTGTGTACCACCGCGTTCGTTTCGGCTTCCCAGTCGCTGTCGGAACCGTCGAGTACGAGCAGTGTTGATGCTTTGCCGCCTCCCACGCACACTCCGGCATACGGACTCCACCGTTTTACCGGCCAGTAGAAATCGGCCACAACTCCGCCCCAGCCCATGCGGACATAGCTGCCGTTGCGCTTCTGGGGGAGCGTGGAGACATAGCCTTCGCCACCTAAGCGCACGTGATTGCCGACGTGGAAGCGCAGCACGCCGCCAAGTCCGAAAGACATCCCGCTGGCTTTGTAATCCAGTGCCGGGATATGGTCAATGAGATAGCCCGTGTGGACCATCATTCCCCCATCAAACAGCTGTTTTTTCTGTGCTTTGAGGCCGACGGCAAATGTCAGTAATAGGAGTAATACGGCTGCTTTTTTCATATCCTTAATCTTTCACGCCGCAAAAATGCACATTTTCTGTCAGAAAGGAATCCCTATAAATGGTTATTTTTGCGGGGGAATCTCCACGGATCGCGCGGATTTGTGCGGATTTCCGATAGATGATTTTTGCCTTATATCTTGCTTTCACTGCTTCACGCAAACGTAGGCCTGCGGCCAATGGATGGGGTGGCCTGCGGCCAGAAATCTGTGAAAATCTGGGTGGAAAATCTGAGAAAATAATCGATTTTTGGATTGCGAAAAGACGCGGAAGGGGCGAAAAGGACGAAAATTGGCTCGCTGCGCGAGCTTTGTTTTTGTATTAGATAATGCGTATCTTTGCGGCGTAAAAACTCAAACCGTTTTTTGAAGGTTCAAACACACTTGTCATAGAACGTCCGACTTACCGTGTTAAACAAATTGATTTTAATACCGCTTTCTTGCTCTGTTGGAGACAATATAATTTCCCCTAAATCCATCCATATATATAACCCACTTTTGTTTGTGTCTCCCTGACAATATACAAAATGTAGGAGATTTAAAAGCTGTATTAAAGGTGTTTGTTTTATCCCGTTTCTTAAGACAACATTGGAAACGTATAAACCTTTTCCATTTTTAAGATATTCAACCACCTTCCTCTGACCTTCATATATTATTTCAACATGTGGTATCTCAAGTGTATGGGCTAAAATATAACCATATATACACTTTGTTTCGCTGTCGAATAATACTACACTGTTATATGGGTCATATTCATTGGGGTGTGTGTCAATGAAATATTGTTTTATTTCTTGCGGTGCAACCGATATTGCTTGAACAGTAAAACGGTTTACTATTTCTTGGGTGAAATCTCCGCCATTAATGCTATCTGGATGGCCAATGTATGTCATTACTTTTTTTTCGCAAAAATACAAAATAATCAAACAGACAGATGTGGTTTTTCTTTTTTTAAGCTATTTATATTATAATAAAATGACTGATGAACAATAACGACAAAATATACAAAATAGCAAAAACACAGGTTGATTTTGTCAAGAGCGTTTTGGGGAAACGGTTTTCTGTATTAGATAATGCGTATCTTTGCGGCGTAAAAACCTATATGACGTATCTTGTTAATACATAAACTGATACGACAAATTTCCTTCTGAAATAATCAATTGATTTAGCCATTTTCAGTATTCTTCAGCATTTTTTTGCCATGTCCCCAACTGGTGGAGATGTTGGCGCGAATGAAGATCCTCCGCTGAGAATCGGCTCAAATCATTGCAAAAACAAGGATCACCGACGAGAACATCTGCATCGACGGAGGAATGACCCGCCAGATGATCTACCACGGGGAAAACGGTTGGAGGTTGCAATAAACGGCTAATTGGGCCAGATCGATGACTCGTCCCGTTTCATGATGTAGCGGAAGTCCCAGTCGACTCCACTGGAGAACGGTGCCAGCACCAGCTCGTCGTTGGTGAGTTTTTCCACTACAAATACCCTTCCATTATAGCAACCTCCTTGAATCTCCAGCAACCATTTGCCGGAGTCTTTCGAGAGAGTATAACTATGCCACGCTGGGAGACAGTCCGTTCGTGAGTCGAGTATCCACACCTTGTTGTTTGTGAACTCCATACAGATACATCCTTCTGGGATGTACTCCTGTCCTGCAATAGTTATTTCGAACGTCTGCGCCGTGTTGACCCATTGGCCGACAAGAGCGTCTTTGTTCATGTTGTCTTTGCCGCAGGCCGCCATCAGGATGGTGGCGAGGGTAAGGACGGTGATGTTTTTAATGCTTAAATGTTTCATATCTACTACTTTTGATGATTGTTCACAGGATTTGACACACATTTCCCTTCACACCCCATTGGTCGCAAAAAAAGCCGATTTTGTTACATTGAAAATGAATTTTTTACGATCGGATTGTAAGTGGCTGGTATTCACAGGGTTCTGCAAGCGCATTTTGCAACTCCGAAAGAGAGGTTTCGGGCTTGCTGATTTTTTTT
>CAMKLG010000124.1 GCA_946413585.1 uncultured Bacteroidales bacterium | reverse complement strand
TATCAATGCCACCCGATTCCGTCAGTGGGCGAATACCATTTTGAAGAAATATCTCCTTGAGGGGTATGTTGTCAACCAACAACTGCTTGCCCTCCAAAGGCAGATTGACTCTCGCTTTGAGTTGCAGGGAAACCGTATGCTTATGATAGAGAACGAATTGAATGAGCATAGGGAAAAGATAGACTTTTTTGTTCGCACCAACCTGCCTCCAGTGGAACAGGTGTTCTTTGACGGGGAGTTTTTCGAAGCCCGCGTGTTGCTTGAAAATCTTATTAAAAGAGCACAAAAACGAGTCGTTATTATTGACGCCTATGTTGATGCCGCCACTCTTGAGCTTCTTGATGTTCGTGACAACGATGTTTCGGCAGACATCTATTCGGGTAAGGATTTGACATTGCTAAGGGATGCACATAATGCCTCTGCATACGTCAAACCTGTTGAAACGCACCAGTGGACAAAACCGTCGCATGACCGATGGCTGATAATAGATGATTCCTTATACCATTGCGGACACTCGCTAAAGGATATGGGACGCAAACTTTCTGCCATCACCTTGATGGGAATCTCGCCGGAAACAATTCTTGACCAAGTGAGATAAGATTGTAAATAACCACGTTAAAATACACCAAAGTGCCATTCAAAAGTATACCACTTTGGAGACTGCAAAAATACAAAAAACGTGTTATATCATTGCTGTATCTCGAAGACCTCAAAATGGTATATTTTTCAGTGGCAATGGCGGTATACTTTTGGATGGTTGTTTACATGCAAGCATTTCCTATTTCCGCAAAGTCTCTTCTGAGGACGGCTATGACTTTTTCAAGTTCTACATTGACGACACCGCGATGGACAGCCAAACGGGTTCCACCGGCTGGTCGCAAGCCTCCTTCCCTGTCGATTTCGGCACGCACACCTTCAAATTCAGCTACCAAAAGGACTCTGGTGTCATCGGCGGCAGCGACTGCGCTTGGGTGGACAACATCGTTCTCCCCGCCACGGGCATGCTTTATGTGCAAAGTTCCGAACCTGTACAGCAAATCGTGATTTACGACTTGAGCGGTCGCCAGATCATGAGCTGCAACGGACAGGCCGAGCAGCTGAACGCCATCAATGTCAATAACTTGAACAGTGGAATCTATTTCATCCGCATCCTCACCACCGACAACCGCACTTCCATTTCCAAGTTCATCAAGCAATAGCTACATTCACTAAAAAATCGTACTTTTGCCGCCGGAATGAAAAAATGGTTCACTCGCACGAAATCCGAGGAACGCGCCGTCTCCCTGTCGGCGCTCACCTGGCAGCGTTTCAAGAAGGAACGCCAGGCCATCGTGTCGCTGGCCTACATCGGACTGGTCATCATTGTCGCTGTCCTCGGCTATCTCATCACCCCCGACTCCACCCCCTTCTGCAACCACCAACAACTTGAAATCGCCCTCCAGAAACCGGGATTCACCGTGCAGCTTCTGGAGCTCAAACCCGACCAGGACGTACCACACGTCAACTTCTTCAAGAAGATGCTGTTCGGGCAACCCGCTGAGTACAAGACCGTTCCGATAGAGTCCTACACCGTCTCCGGCGACTCGGTGACCGTGAAGCTGTTCCAGCAGGAGTACTACGAATCGTACGCCAAGGCCGACCTTTCCCCGCGCATGGTCAAGAAGCAGCGGTTTCTGCTCGGCACCGACCGCTACGGCCGCGATGTCCTCAGCCAGCTGATGATCGGCGCGCGCGTGAGTCTCTCCGTGGGATTCCTCTCGATCTTCATCGCCCTGTTCATCGGCACATTGGTGGGCGCCACCGCCGGCTACTACCGCGGCAAGGTCGATGACGTGCTCACCTTCCTCATCAACGTGGTGTGGTCCATCCCTACCCTGCTGCTCGTCATCGCCATCAGCTTCGCCCTCGGCAAAGGGTTCTGGAAGATTTTCATCGCCATAGGACTCACCATGTGGGTGGATATCGCCCGTGTGGTGCGCGGACAGTTCCTGAGTCTGCGTGAACAAGACTTCGTGGAGTCCGCCAGAGCATTGGGATACAGCAATTTCCGTATCATCGTCAAGCACATCCTGCCCAACATCACGGGCACGCTCATCGTGATTGCCGCCTCCAACTTCTCGTCGGCAATCCTGATGGAAGCGGGCCTGAGCTTCCTCGGCCTGGGCGTGATCCCCCCCACCCCGTCGTGGGGCATCATGATCAAGGAAAGCTACGCCTACATCGTGCTCAACAACGCCTACCTGCCCATCATCCCCGGTCTGGCCATCATGCTGTTAGTGCTGTCGTTCATGCTGATAGGCAATGCGTTGAGGGACGCGATGGACGTGCGCAATTAAGAATTAAGAATTAAGAATTAAGAATTAAGAATTAAGCCACTGCTCAATTTCCGCGAGCCGCGTGCGGTATTTCGCGATCTGTCCTTCGATGAAGTCGTCGCTGAACTTGCGGTCGCAGAAGCCGTTGCCGCGCGCCACGTACTCGTCGTCGTCCAACGAGCCGTACAGGTCCAAATAGTTGTCCAAATACTCCTGGTTCTCGCGCAGCAGGCGCTTCAGATCTTCCGCATCGGCCTCGAAAGTCTCGCCGGTGGAATAACGGTATGTTTTCTTTTTCTGCATATACGGTTTAAGACTATTTTTGTTTTTTTTGAAGACAACTTGGACAACTGGGACAACTTTT
>CAMKLG010000123.1 GCA_946413585.1 uncultured Bacteroidales bacterium | reverse complement strand
GTTGTTCTGTTTCTCTTTGATGGAGAGCGAGGCGGTGGTGGAAGCGGTGAAGGGGATGGTGGAATAATAGACTGATAAAGGAGAAGTTATAGTAGTAACTGTTTAAGACAGCGTATGATCACTGCTTCTTTAAGCGTTTCAATATATTCTTGTAACACTTTTCCAATCCATAAGTGAATTGAGAACTAATCGCAATTGTTTCATCAGAAAATACCATACTTTCTACAAGGTTATTAATTATCTGACTGATATCCTCTTCCGTAATACTATAACAAGCGGTACCCAAATACCAAGTGCCATTAGCTGTTGGAATAGCAACATCCTCTTGTATAATCTTTTCCAAATCCTCACGTGTTACATCTTTATCAGCGAATAGAGACAACGTCAGTTTATTTGCCTTAAGATTCATTTTTAATTGAGATCCTTTTAAAATTGTTTGTGGAAAAAGGTATTTATATCTGAGTTGTAAATAATATTCTGTTGGACGATTCTCGGAAGAATGACACTCTAAAGCGACTCCAATAGGACCACTATTTTCAATATATTTCCCGAAAATAGCAAAATCTGTCACAATACATCTTTGATTACCATCTTTTGTGTCAGAAACAACCTTTTGCGAATAAGTTGGTATGCATATTAAGAACATTATACAAAATAAGGGGGAAAACATGTAACCATTTAGTCATTCGTATCTTCGCCGTGTTATATCCCATCCGGCTCCTTCGGTTTCTGTAAGAATAATAAAGGTGTGCCGGAGAAATCTGTGTCCTGTTACGCGCACAAAAAAAGCGTGGCACTTTTTCGCCTTCATTGGATGCTTTGAGGTCTTCGACTACCTATTATCTCCCAATTACAACGAGTAAAGCCCACGCCTGATGGCGAGAGCGTCGTCGCTTCACTCTGGGAGATATTTTGAAAGTGTCGAAGTTTCAAAGCATCCAGTGTACAAGCTACTTCGCTTTTTCCTATTCTATGGTGTGCATAACAGCATTATGCGGTTCTGATCATAGGCGATTTGTTTCGTTACTATTTATTGTTTTGTCAAAAATTTCGGGTGCAAAAGTACTAAAAATTCTGCTCTATTAAATTTTTTCTTCCCACTTATCCCAATCTGTTTCCTCCAAATATTGGGAAATCTGTTCTTTTAGTTCAACAAGACTCTTCGTGGCGACTTCCCAAACTACTATGTCATCAATTTGGAAATACTCATGGACAATATAATTTCGCATACCTTTCACTTTTTTTCCAGTCTTTCCTTGTCTCTACGCGGTTCTCTCATAAACCAATTTTCTATCTTGTTCTACACTTTTTCGGGCAAAAGGGGCCAACGACCGCTCTGTCACCAAATCCACATTCCGGCCTAAAAGTTCCTTTAGCTCCTCATACATGCCGAAAAAATCCATTCCTACTGTCTGGGAGTGGTCCAAAACAATGAGAATATCCACATCGCTTTGGGATGTTTCCTCTCCGCGGGCGAAGGAACCAAACAGCCAAGCTTTCAAAACCGGTTTTGTCTTGAAGTACTCCGCTAACATGTTCGACATCATTTCAGTACTCATAATCAGAATGTTTTTTTCAACCCGCAAAGATACAACTTTTTCTATATGCCCGTCCCCTGATCAAAGTTCAAAGTTCAAAGTTCAAAGTTCAGCGACAGTTGCTTTTCCTTCGCAGCCAGTTTTTGTTCGGTCTTGGAGACCAGCAGCGGGCGGAGCCGTTCGGGCGTCAGCTCGTTGATGCCGAGGAGGGGCTGCAGGTTGGAGGCGCCGAGCTCGTGGCAGGTGATGAAGTATTTCGCTTTCTTCATCACCACGCCCATCTTCTTGAGGTCGAAGGTGGTCAACCGGTTGAAGCGGCGGGAGTTGACGATGAGCCACGCCGACTTGGTGCCGAGGCCCGGCACGCGGAGCAGCATTTCGTAGTCCGCCGTGTTGATATCGACGGGAAATGCTTCGGGATGCCGCAGTGCCCACGCCAACTTCGGGTCCACCTCCAGGTCGAGGTTCGGGTTCGCGTCATCCACGATCTCCTCCACCTTGAAATGATAGAACCGCAGCAGCCAGTCGGCCTGATAGAGGCGGTTTTCGCGGACGAGCGGCGGCTGCTTGAGTACCGGCAGGCGCGAGTCGAACGTGTTGACGCTCACGTAGCCGGAGTAATAGACGCGGCGCATGGAGGGCTGGCCGTAGAGCAGCGACGACATGGTGAGGATTTCGCGGTCGGAGTCCTGGGTCGCGCCCACGATCATCTGGGTCGATTGCCCGGCGGGCACGAAACGGGGCGCGTGACGGTAGTGTTTGCGGTCTTCCTTGTTTTCGAGCACACCCTGCTGGATGAGCTTCATCGGCTGGAAAACGCTCTGGTGGTCCTTCTCGGGCGCGAGCATCTTCAGCGACTCCTCTTTGGGAATCTCGATGTTCACGCTCATACGGTCGGCGTAGCGGCCGGCTTCGTTGAGCAGTTCCTGCGACGCGCCGGGGATGGCCTTCAGGTGGATGTAGCCGTTGAAGCGGTGGATGAGCCGCAGGTCGCGGACGATGGCGGTGAGCCGTTCCATCGTGTAGTCGGGATTGCGGACCACCCCGCTGGACAGGAACAATCCCTCGATATAGTTGCGGCGGTAGAACTCCATCGTGATGGTCTCCAGTTCCGACACGGAGAGTGTGGCGCGCTTGATGTCGTTGCTGCGGCGGTTCACGCAGTAGGCGCAGTCGTACATGCAATGGTTGGTGAGCATCACCTTGAGCAGGGAGATGCAGCGACCGTCGTCGGCGAAGGAGTGGCAGATGCCCACACCGCCCACGGTGTTGCCCACCATCCCCTTCTT
>CAMKLG010000122.1 GCA_946413585.1 uncultured Bacteroidales bacterium | reverse complement strand
ATGTAGAATGATGAATGCTGAATTATGAATAGGGCTGTCCGGTTGTGGCAGCCCTATTGTTTTTAGGTTACAAAAATATGACTTATAAAAACCTTCCGATTTTTCATTCGTCATATTAGAAAAAGTGTATCTTTGCCGTGTGTTAATCTTTATTAAAATTAAATAAAATGAAAAAATCATTTTCTATTACAGTTATAAGTTGTTTAGTTGCCTTCTCCGGCATTTTCTCCTCCTGCAAGCCGCAAGAAGAGAGCGAATGGATATACTATATCCAACTGGATTCCAGTACAGACTATATGGTAGCGCAGGATCTTTTCTTTAGTATTATCGAACCTTCCATGTTGAATGTCATGAAAAACGATGCCGACCGCTACACAGAAGGAGGCCAAATGTTATATTTCAACGGCGGGGAATCTGCCACTCTCAACCGAGCCAAGAAATCTTTCAAAAAGGCTTACAAAGCACTTGAGAACAGTCCGGAAGGTGCCCTTAACGTTTCCGGCACCGGTATTAAGGTGAACCTCTGCCGCTATCATGGTGGAGATTATTATGGAGATGTAATGGACAGCCACACGTTCTAACGACGAATCTCCAACATCCTATAATGAAAGAAGCCTGGAAAATCCCAAGCTTCTTTTATTATTTTCCCTTCCGAATCGGCTCGCAGGTGAGCCCCACCCCCAGTTTCTTGAAAATCTTGTGATCTACCTCGCTGAGCATGACGGTGGTATGCACCTGGCAGCCATCTAATTGCGGCAGGCAGGCCAACGCTTTGCGGCAGTTTTCGTCGTTGAGGCTGAGCATGGAAAGGGCTACTAGCACCTCGTCGGTGTGCAGACGCGGGTTGTTACCGTGCAGCAGGTTGACCTTGGTGCGCTGGATGGGCTCGATCATGGCCTGCGGGATCAGCCGCACTTCATGGTCGATGCCTGCCAGATATTTCGTGGCGTTGAGCAACAACGCGGCACTCGGTCCCAACAACGGGCTGGTGTGCGCCGTGATGATGGTGCCGTCGGCAAGTTCGATGGCAGACGAAGCCACCCCGCTCTCCTCCTTCCGCTTGCGCGCCGCCGTGATGGTCTTGCGGTCCTCCACCGTGATCTTAGCCCGCTTGATCAGCAATGATATCTTGTTGACTTCCTGTTCGGTGGCCTTTCCGTCCACCACATTGCACAGCGCAGTGAAGTAACGACGGATGATCTCGTCTTTCGAGGCTTCGCAACACGCCGCGTCGTCGGAAATGCAGTAACCTGCCATGTTAACCCCCATGTCGGTGGGCGATTTATACGGATTTTCGCCGTAAATGCCCTCAAAAATGGCATTCAAGACGGGAAAAATTTCAATATCGCGGTTGTAATTGACCGCCATCTTGTTGTAAGCCTCCAAATGGAACGGGTCAATCATGTTGACATCATCCAAATCCGCGGTGGCAGCTTCGTAGGCAATGTTCACGGGATGTTTCAGCGAGAGATTCCAGATGGGGAAAGTCTCGAACTTGGCATAGCCAGCCTTCACCCCGCGCTCGTTCTCCTGGTAGAGCTGGCTCAGGCAGACCGCCATCTTGCCGCTGCCGGGACCGGGCGCCGTCACGACTACCAACGGACGGGTGGTTTCCACATACTCGTTGCGACCGAAACCGTCTGGAGAGTCAATCAAATCAACATTGGTGGGGTAACCTTCTATCAGATAATGGTAATAGACCTTGATGCCCATACGTTCCAAACGCTGGCGATAAGCCATAGCACTGGCCTGGCCGTTGTAGTGCGTGATCACCACGCCGCTGACCAAGAAGCCACGGGCGATGAAGATGTCGCGCAAACGCAACACATCCTCGTCGTAGGTGATGCCCAAGTCACCGCGCACCTTGTTCTTCTCGATATCCACGGCACTGATAACGATGATAATCTCCGCATCGTCCTGCAGTTGGGTGAGCATCCGCAACTTACTGTCCGGCTGGAACCCCGGCAACACACGACTGGCATGGAAGTCGTCATACAACTTCCCGCCGAATTCCAAATAAAGCTTGTGTCCGAATTGCGCAATGCGATCCTTAATGTGCTCAGACTGAATCCTGAGATATTTCCCGTTATCAAAACCGATTTTCATATTATTACTGGCTTAAAATACGGGATGCAAAAATAGGATTTTTTTGGACACCCCGTCAACGGAAATGAAAAATTTCTACTTTTGCACATAAAAACAAATCTTTATGAACCTCGAAGAATTCCGTGAATATTGCCTCTCGTTGGGCGAAGTGGAAGAGAAGCTTCCCTTCGCGAAGATGCCCGGCGGCGACTCCGTGCTGGTGTTCTACGTCAGCGGGCACACCTTCTGCTACTGCGACCTCAACGACCTCAGAGTGGTGGTGAAATGCCAGCCCGAACGCATCCCCGAACTGCTCGACACCGCCGAGGGCGTGACGCCCCCCGACAGCCACTTCAGCGTCAAGTACTGGATCGGCATCCACCTGCCGACCATCGCCGACGAACTGCTCAAAGTGCTGGTTACAGGATCTTATGAGATTGTGAAGGGGAAGTATGCGAAGAAAAAAAAACCTTCGCAAAATTGAGAAGACATTGAAATTTATTGTACTTTTGCCGCCGCTATGTTTGTAACTTTTGAAAAAGAATATCTACAGGAACTCTATGTGAACGGAAAAACATCGGACAAGAAACATCGTTTTCAACCGGATGTGATTTCGCGATACATCAAAGTGGTGAACACTATGAAAAATGCGACCAATGTTTTAGAGTTGAAACGATTTAACGGATTGCATTATGAGCATTTAACAGGAGACAAAAACGGATATTCATCCGTAAGGGTAAATAACAAATATAGGATAGAATTTATAGAAAGAACCGTTAACGGCCAAACAATTGCAACAGTTTGCAACATAACGGAATTATCAAACCATTATCAATAACGAAGATGATACACATTCCTGGAGTTAAAGACAATATGATCGCCAACAATCTCACACCTT
>CAMKLG010000121.1 GCA_946413585.1 uncultured Bacteroidales bacterium | reverse complement strand
AGCTGCCTTCTAAGCAGCAGGTTCTGCGTTCGAGTCGCAGCGGAATCACAAAAAAGCACTTGCAAGTCGTTTGCGAGTGCTTTTTTTATGGTGAGCTAATGATCCGCAAGGTCGATCGATATAATCTGTTACAACAAAAAATATCAACAAGCTGCAACCTTTAGGACTTTGTAGCCTTTCTAAATAAATTGTATCTTTGCGGCGAAAATCCACCGTTATGAAATACCCTATCGGCATACAGACATTCTCGGAAATCATCAATAAAGGATACCTTTATTTTGACAAGACCGCTCTGGTACACAAGCTGGCCAACGACAGCAAATACTACTTCCTCAGCCGTCCCCGCAGGTTCGGCAAAAGTTTGCTGGTCACCACCTTGGAGGCCTACTTCCAAGGGCGGAAGGAACTCTTCGAAGGGTTGGCCATCAGCAAGTTGGAAACCGAATGGAAGCAGTATCCCGTGCTG
Source organism: uncultured Bacteroidales bacterium (assembly GCA_946413585.1). GTDB lineage: Bacteria > Bacteroidota > Bacteroidia > Bacteroidales > WCHB1-69 > F23-D06. The sequence goes on along the minus strand of CAMKLG010000121.1, from coordinate 2,901 downwards.
CACATCGACCTCAACGCCGCCGACTACAGAAGCGAGGAAGCCCTCATCTCTATCATTGACGGACACCTGCGCCAATTCGAAAGGTCATTTGGAAAAGATCCTGACGAGCACACGGTTTCCGAACGGTTCAAGGGGGTCATCCAGCGGGCTTACGAACAAACCGGCCGCCAAGTGGTGATTCTGGTGGACGAATACGACAAGCCGCTGCTGCAGGCCATCGGAAACGAGGAACTTCAGGACAATTACCGCAAGATTCTGAAGGGTTTCTACGGGGTTGCCAAGACCATGGATGCGTGCATCCGTCTCGCCTTCTTCACCGGTGTGACCAAGTTCTCGAAAGTGAGCGTGTTCAGCGACCTCAACAACCTGGAAGACATCTCGTTGTCAGAGCAGTATGCCGAAATCTGCGGCATCACCGAGCAGGAAATCCGCGACAACATCGATGCACAAGTCGGGGAACTGGCGACGGCCAACGGCCTGACCAAGGAGGAATGCTACGGGAGACTGAAAGAACAATACGACGGCTACCACTTCCACCCCAACAGCTCGGGGATGTATAATCCTTTCAGTCTGTTGTCTGCCTTAAAACGCAAGGAGTTCGGCGACCAGTGGTTCCAGTCGGGCACGCCCACGTTCCTGGTGGAGGTCCTGAAACGCAATCACTACGACTTGGAACGGCTCACCCGCGAGGAAGCCACGGCTGACCTGTTAGGCAGTCTGGATGCCATTGACACCAACCCGACGCCGCTGCTCTACCAAAGCGGCTACCTGACCATCAAAAGCTATGATCCCCGGTTTATGACCTATCGTCTGGGGTTTCCCAATGAAGAGGTGGAACGTGGCTTTTCCCGTTTCCTTTTCAGATACTACACCCCTGCAAGTCAAGGCAGGGAAAGTTTCATCAAGGATTTTGTGATGGCGATAGAGGCTGGACAGATTGAGAAGTTCATGTCATTATTGGAAACACTTTTCGCTGGACAAGACTACCAGATAGCGGGCGATGCCGAACTCTACTTCCACAATGCGGTGGCGCTCATTTTCAAGATGGTGGGCTTCTATACGGAGACCGAACGGCACACTTCCGACGGCCGCATGGACATGGTGGTGCAGACCGCCGACTACATCTACCTCTTCGAGTTCAAGTTGGACAAATCCGTCGAAGAGGCGTTGGCTCAGATCGAGGAAAGAGAGTACGCCTTGCCCTTCGCCCACGACCCGCGCAAACTCTACAAAATCGGGGTGAACTTCTCCTCCGAGACGCGTCGGGTTGAGAGTTGGAAGATGGTGGAAGGGTAATTTTCCGGTATCTTCGCGGCATAGTTGGTTCTGACGCGAAGACAGGCATTATTCGTTCGGAAAGACCTCTTTTGGAACTACCGTGGTTCGTAAAAATCATATACATGCTCTTGAAGGGCCGTCGCGGTGCTGAAGTCCTTTTCGCTGCGAAAGAGTTGTAAGGCATACACCAGATTTTGATCATCAATTCTGGCATCTAAATACTGGCCTTCACCAACTTCAAAAAACAACCGACCGACTCCGTTGAAGACGGGTTCCCCCAATATCGAAAGCAATTCGCTTCTGTTCATTCCTACAGCAAGATCGCCCCACAACTTGATCTTGTCTGTGAAAACACGCAATTCGATAAGCAGGTCATTTTTACTTGAATAGGTCCATGGACGCTGCTTATTCCATATAACCATATACCCGTCGAGTTGTATCATCCCATTTTTCGGGTTTTTACTCAAAAAGGTGTAACATCCGAAATAGCCGCTATCGCTCGGTATGAGACAGTCTCTTTGCCTTATCTCGCTAACTCTCTCGAATGTTGTCGTTGTGTATCCATAAAGAGACATTTTGATGCCATAGCTGTCAATGGAATCCATCAAGTTCAGTCTATATGCTTTTTCTATGGTTTCAACGGTGTCCTTAGTAGAGAAAGACACGTCTGAGACAGTGTCCTTATGGTTATGACAACACTGAAACAACGAAGGCAAAAAAATAATACAATAATACAAGACATGAATGCTATTGTTCTTCGTCATTTTCTTCTGATTGTTCATTAAAAATGGAATTCTTAACTTGTTGCAACAACTCTATGACTGACACCTCAGGACCTAAAGAAACGGGATCTTGACCTTTTCGGAACATCCAAAAACTTGTCTTGCTTGACCGTGCTGTAGAATATGTCATAAAGTTTTTTTTCACTAACATCCTTTTTGGGTGTAACCTGGTCATTTGCTGCTATCACAATCGTCCCCGTTAAATCGGCAAGCTTCTGAGCAAATACAACGTATTCGCTTTTATTAGTTGAAGGATTAAATGTCACCCTCAGTTCCCACATTGCAACCACCAAGGTATATTATTGCATCATTGTAGAATTTAATCTTGTCAGATTCTACCAAGGTCGTAATTTTGTCTAAATCATTTGATGAAATTCCATTGATGAAACCTCCTTTTGCGAAAATGTTGTTAGAACTCCCATGAGAGAAAACAGCCAAGAAAGCTATGCCCTTATCATCTTGATTTGTGCTTTTTGTCAAAAAATCAATAAACTTCCCTGTTGCATCTACAGACAATTGTATGTGGAAAGTTTCTATATCAGCGTCTGTCGCCTTTAAAAAAGCAGATCGATACTTTACATCTTCACCCATTGTTATAGCAAGAAGTTTCTCCAATCCCTCCAATTCCAAGAACGCTATCGGCGAGTTCTCCGCAAACGCATACGTGCTGTTCCGCGGGAACTTTCCAGCCAAGGGATCTACGCTCCAGAACCGCCCGGTGCGCGTGTCGTGCATGCGGTACTCGAAGGCGTGCAAAGCCCCTTTCCCAAGCACCTCATTGTCAGTCTCCTGCCCGTTGAAGAAGTACCGATAACCCCCGGAATCGTAACGAGGGAGCGGA
>CAMKLG010000120.1 GCA_946413585.1 uncultured Bacteroidales bacterium | reverse complement strand
ACCGCGACATCTACACCAAGAAAGACCGCACCTATTGGAGCGAACTCGACACCGAATTGCGCCGATTCTGTGCTGAGAAGGGGTTCTTATACGTCCGCAACGACGACACGGTGCGCGCCAAGCACGGCGAACCGCCCGTGGTGGTGAACTATTTCTACCACGAGGAAATCGTCCCCTCGGCCCGCAAGGAGCAGCTGCGGAAGACGCGGACGTGCTGCTGACTTCGTGTCGTTTAGCCTTCGCTGTTGGTTACTTCGTGTTAACACGAAACAACCAACACGAAGTACCTAGATGCCGCCATAATAATGAAAACTTTTTTACTTTTGTCAACAAATTTGAAAAACCAAAAATATGGATAACAGAAGCATTTTTGAACGCGACTATGCTGGCGAGCCGGTATCACCCAACGAGCCGGACTATCAGCTGCTGATAACCGACATTGAGGATTGCATGGCAAAAGCCAATGAACTGAACACAGGACGCTTCTCGTTTGCTGAAGCCCGCAAAAATCATCAAATATATTGAGCATTAGTCTACGCTGACGAGGAATAACGGATAGATCGGAATTGTTATGATTGTATTGATTGTTGTTGCCGCCATCCTTCTCATAATGGGAATAATCATCCTTATTGGCAAGGGAGACAATCTGATTGCCGGCTATAACACTGCCTCGAAAGAAGAGAGGCCGCAGTATAATATCAAACGCCTTCGGGGCTTGATTGGCGGCATCTTGCTCGTATTGGCCCCAATGATGTTACTTCTGCTTAGCGAAGAGTCGTTGGCCGCTACCTTTTCATTCGTGGTCCTCACTTTCGTTTTGTGTATCGTTGTGGTGATTCTCGCCAACACTTGGGCGAAAAAGAGGTAATGGCAAATTCCAATTTATCAACCACAACTTAAAGAAAAAAATATGAAGAAAGTAAAGATTACCGTCCTCAAAACGATGCTGAATGAGGACTTGGCAAAGGAATATGGCATCTGCGGACTGAAAGCGTGTCCGATGATGAAGGTAGGCGATGTGTTCTATGCCGACTATGCAAAGCCAGATGGTTTTTGCGATGAGGCATGGAAAGCCATCTATCAGTATGTGTTTGCCCTGGCTCACGGCGCAGACAAAGGACTGTTCTACTATGGCGATTGGATTAAAGAGCCCGGCGTGGCCGTTGTCAGTTGCAATGACGGCCTTCGTCCTGTGATAATGAAACTTGAAGCAACAGACGAAGAAGCCAAGATTGATTATTCACCAATTGAAAGATGATGAACAATATGGAACACAAAAACCTGAACAATGGACCTGAAGACCGGTGCAAGTGGTGATTTGTCGCTGATTCGAAAGATTGATCAATAGTTTTACATCTATGGTTATACTGATAACAGGTGCTTCTCATACGGGTAAGACGCTTCTTTCACAGCGGATGCTTGAAAAATATAAGTATCCCTATATGTCCATGGATCATTTGAAGATGGGTTTGATCCGAAGCGGAAAGACTAATCTTACTCCAGAAGACGATGATGCCCTAACGGAATATCTTTGGCCCATTGTCCGCGAGATCATCAAGACGGTGATCGAAAATCATCAGAATCTCATTGTAGAAGGCGGCTATGTTCCATACAACTGGAGAGAAAGCTTTGAAGAAGTGTATTTGAACTCTATCCGTTTCATTTGTCTTGCCTTCACAGACGAATACATTGACCAACACTTTTCCGAAATAAAAGAACACAGCTCGGGTATTGAAAATCGGCTGGAAGACAATTGCATTGTTTCCACTCTAAAGAATGACAACAAGCACTATATTAATGGTTTTAAGACGGTTAGAGAAAAGGTCTATATGATCGACTCCGATTATGAACAAGTGATTCAGTCTATTTTGGACATTTAAATTCAATTTTCAAAAAAAATACTATGAAAAAAGTTATCATAATTTCAACCAGTCTCCGCGCGGGCTCGAACAGCCACGCGATGGCGGAGCAGTTTGCCAAGGGCGCGGAAGCCGCCGGGCATCAAGTGGAGTTTGTCTCGCTGAGAGGCAAGGAAATCAAGTTCTGCGTCGGCTGCCTGTCGTGCCAGAAGACGGGCGCGTGCGTCATCAAGGACGACGTGCCGGCCATCATGGAGAGCGTGCTCAACGCCGATGTGGTCTGCTGGGCCACGCCCATCTATTACTACGAGATGAGCGGCCAGATGAAGACCCTCATCGACCGCATGAACGCCATGTACCCCAAGGATTACAAGTTCCGCGAGGTCTATCTGCTGACCACCGCGGCCGAGAATGAGGAATTTGTGCCGAAACGCGCCGAGGGCGGTCTCACCGGCTGGATCGACTGTTACGAGAAGTCCGCGCTCAAGGGTCATATCTTCTGCGGCGGCGTGGGCGGCCCGAACGAGATTGCCGGCAACGCCAAGCTGCAGGAGGCGTATGAGATGGGAAAGAACATCTGTTGACAATCAGGTGGTCACAAATTAGAAATGGTTGGTTTTGGGGCGTTTCGGGTGTGCTCCCCGTCGGGGACCGTTTCCCGGGCGAACGCCGATGCTGCTATTCGCCGCCGAAGGTATCCTCGGGATGGGGGTGCCGTGGCGGCTTTGGCGGATGGGAAACCGAATGTGCAAGTTCTTGAGAACGTCCAATCCGTCGGCCTGGTTTTTCCTACTTCCTTTCCCGGTACTCCCTCGGCGCCATCCCCTTCAAACGTGAGAAGAACTTGCTGAACGAGGGCAGGTCGGCGAAATGAAGGCGGTCGGCGATTTGGGAGATGGAGAGCTTCGAGGTGCGCAACAGGAACGCCGCCTCCATCACCAGCATCTGGTTGATGTAATCGACTACAGTGCGCCCGGAAACTCGCTTTACAATCCGCGACAGATAGTCGGGCGTGATGTTCAACTCGTTGGCATAGAACCGGATGTCGTGATGCTCCACAAAATGCTGCGGCAAGAGACGGCTGAAGCCGATGAAGATTTCCTCCATGCGGTGCGGAATAGGCCCATGTGCCTCCACTTTCTCCTTAACATTGTGGAAATCAAGCAGGAAAACCGCGTAAAGCATACGCAAAATCTGCTGCTTGTAAAGGTTGTCCGAATGCAGATAGGCGATGATTTCGCGCATCCTTGCCTCAAACGAGGCAGCCGTTTCCGCAGGGAGCGTCAGCTTCGGATCGGTCAGCAGCATGACGGGCTTGTAGGCCAAACTGATCATGTCGCGGACCACCGGCGTTTCGAGTGTGGTGCTTTCGTCCGCCAAAAGACAAAAGCCCCGGTAGTCGTCGGAAATGGCGTTGACAGTGACGGCCATGCCCGGCGAGTAGATGTATAGGTCGCCCGCACGTAGCCGGATCTCCCGGCCATTGTAGGTCAACGTAAGCTCTCCCCGCGTGACGAGCGTAAAGGTGTAGCAGGCCAAGAATCCCTGCGTCTGGTTGGTGAGGCTCGTCTTCTGCGCATCGGTTTCCAAGCAATGTAT
>CAMKLG010000119.1 GCA_946413585.1 uncultured Bacteroidales bacterium | reverse complement strand
CAAGGATCCTTGATGACTTCGCCGGAACCTCCGCATTTCGGGCACACCGTCGCTTGCTGGATGATGCCGAACATACTGCGCTGTTGGTGCACTACTTGACCGCTGCCGTGACAGTCGGGGCAGGTTGTGACGCTGTTCGGATCTTTTGCACCTGTGCCATGGCAGTGCGGACATACCACCTGCTTGTTAATTTTCACCTTTTTCTCGATGGGAGCTGCCACCTCTTCCAACGTCAGCTTCACTTTGATGCGGATGTCGCCGCCTCTGCGCACGCGTCGTTGCTGTCCGCCGCCACTAAAACCGCCCCCGCTAAAACCACCGAAGTTGAAGCCGCCAAAACCGCCGCCAAAGCCCCCTCCGAACACATCTGCGAAATGACTTAGGATGTCGCCTAAGTCCATACCGGAGAAATCGCTGGCTTGGTTGCCCATGCCGGCGTGCCCGAACTGGTCGTAACGCGCTTTTTTGTCAGGGTTGCTTAGCACATCATACGCCTCAGCAGCCTCCTTGAATTTTTCCTCCGCCTCCTTGTCGCCAGGGTTGCGGTCAGGGTGGTATTTCATGGCCAACTTACGATAGGCCTTCTTTATTTCATCGGCTGAGGCATCTTTTGACACGCCCAGCACTTCATAGTAATCTCTCTTTTCCATACTTATCTTAAACTCCTCTCTTACCTAATGTTTTTAACTATGTTGTTTGGCTGTTAGCTGTTGGAAAATAATCTTGTGCTAAAAGCTAATAGTCAAAAGCCAAAGTTACTGTCCGACAACCACTTTCGCGTAACGGATGACCTTGTCTTTTAGTTTGTAACCTTTTTCAGTTACATCGATCACCTTGCCTTTATCCTCTTCGTTTTGTGCGGGGAAGTGGGTTACGGCTTCGTGGAAATCGGTGTTGAATTCTTCGCCTTTAGCTTGAATTTCCTCTACATCGAAACGTTTCATCATCTGAACTAACTTATTGTATATCAAATTGAAACCCTCTTTTATAGAGTTGATGTTGTCGGCTTTTTCGTTGGCGGCAATGGCACGCTCGAAATCGTCAATAACCGGAAGCAGGCTCACCAACACTTTCTCGGAAGCGGTGGAAATCAAATCCAATTTTTCCTTGCTGACACGCTTCTTGTAGTTGTCAAATTCAGAGAATAAGCGCAAAAAACGGTCGTTCAGTTCAGCTTTTTCAGCTTTCAACTGCTCGATTTCTTTTTCCAGTTCTTGCACTTTTGCTTTTTCTTTATCTCTCTTTCTTGAGAAAATATTCTTTTTACCTTTGTCAGTATTTTCTTCTTTTTCCGACAAATTGTCAGTATTTTCCTGCACTTCCTCATTCACTTCAGGATTCTGCATTTGTTCATCCTGAACCATTTCTTCTTGATTGTTTTCCATATTATGCTTATTTTCAATTACTTATTTACACAATTAAAGCGCGGTGTCGAATATTTGCTTCGACCCGCCGATGTCATACAGCAAAAAATTTGCCAAAAAATTTGTGTATGTGATATTTATGTATTTTTGCCGTATGAAAAAAAGCATTTGTAATCATCTGTCCTTAGTGCAGACATTTCTTCTCTTCATAGGCCTGTTGATGGCGTGTGCGTCATGCAGCCATGCGCAAATATGCGGCTGTACCGACCCTTTGGCTTCCAACTACGACCCCAAAGCCAACACTAACGACGGCAGCTGCAAATATGCCTCCGCCAAAATCAGAGCCACCAAGGCAAGCGATCTGGACACCCTTCTGAACGGCTCTTCCTCTCTCTTCTATTGGAACAATGGTTATTGGACTTATAATGACCACAAAGACAGATGTCTATACAAAATCGACAGTACCAATGCAGCTACCTTGGACACTCTATGTATCAAGAAAATCCGAAATCGCGACACTGAGGATATTGCCCAAGATGAGCAGTACCTGTACTTTGGCGATGTGGGCAACAACGGCGGACGTAGAAAGGACCTCAACATCCTGCGTATCAGCAAGAAATCCCTTTTAGGAAAAGTCCCCAAAATAGACACCATAAGGTTCTCCTACGAGGATCAAACTGAGTTCATTGGCCCTACACGAACCACCGACTTCGACTGTGAGGCATTCATCGTCACGGACGACAGCATCTACCTCTTCACCAAACAGTGGACCTCCTTGCAGACCACCGTTTACAGTCTGCCCAAAACGCCAGGCACCCATATCGCCCAACGGCGGGAGACTTACGACGTGAAAGGGTTGATTACTGGAGCAACATATATGCCTGATTATCATTTAATTGCCCTTTGCGGTTACGATTATGACAAAGACCATATCCTGGCATCTCTCCATCCTTTCATCGTATTATTATATGACTTCCAAGATGGTTTCTTCTTTTCGGGAAACAAGCGGCGGTTGGATTTCGGCTCCGGGGTCAAAGCGCAGATAGAGGGCATCGCTACCTCCAACGCTTTGGATTTTTACCTCACCTGCGAGCATTTCCACACCACCTACATGGGCTTCACCTTCGACTCTCCCGCGCAGCTGTGGCGGGTGGATTTACGAAAATACCTGTTGCCGTATTTGAATGCAAAACAAAACAACAAATAGTGAATCTTCGCCCTATGAAAAAATATCTGCTATACATTATTATATATAGTCTTTGCCTCTGCCTCTCCGCCCAGACCTTCACCGAGTGGCAGGATCCCGCCGTGTTCGAGGTCAACAAGCTCTACCCGCGGGCGAATATCCCACAGAATAGCAGCCACATTGACAGTACTTATTTTAAAACTATCTATTGGATGGCGTTCAACTATGTGCCTAATGCTGACGAGCGGCCCACGGATTTTTTCCGCACGGATTACGATGAAAGTAAAGGTAGATGGTTAGTCGAGTTTATTCCTAACAACTGGGAATTGCACCAATGGTGTGTCGAGTATATTCCTAACAGCCGGAAACAGTACCAAGTAAGCTACGGTGTGCCCGTCTATGTGAACACTACCAACGACTTCGACAACAGCCAGTTACCGAAGGTGCCCGTGAAGGGCAATGCGGTGGGCAGCTACCGCAAGTGGGTGGATATCGACAAGACGTGGGAGAACAAGCAGGTGATTATCAACTTCGGGGGCGCGAAATCCTGCTTCTATCTTTGGGTGAACGGCGAGTTTGTGGGTTACAGTGAGGATGCCAAGACCAACTCAGAGTTCGATATCACCAAGTTTGTGAGATTCGGGGAACGCAACCTCATCGCTTTGCAGGTCTTCAAGTGGAGTGACGGTTCCTATTTCGAGTGCCAGGATTTCTGGCGGCTGAGCGGCATCGAGCGCAGCATCACCCTCTACGCCCAACCCAAAACGCACATCCTGGATTACAAGGTGGTAGCGGATTTGGATTCGACGTATAAGAACGGGGTTTTGGATGTGGAGGTGACGGTGGAGAATTTGGATGCGATTTCCAACGGCAAGACATTCCGTGCGGTCGTGGAATTGGGCAATGACCACGTTGTAGGGGCGAAT
>CAMKLG010000118.1 GCA_946413585.1 uncultured Bacteroidales bacterium | reverse complement strand
GATTGTTTTGCATTGTCCTCGATTTCCTCGTTCAACATCTCCTCGAACATTCGCACCGAGTTGGCCAGACTATACTTCTTTGCCGCCACACGGTAAAGTTCTCCCATATATTCCCGCTCATTCGGGTGGTCAAGCCAGTAGTCAATGGCGCGGGCGAGATCCTTGGGGCTGCCGGGCTTGAACAGGCTTCGGCCGTCGAGGGCGAACTGTGGCGTGGCGCTGACCTCCGAATTGGCGATGACCGGCACCAGCCCGGTGGCGAATGCCTCGATGCACGAGATGGCCTCGCTCTCCATATCGCTGGCATGTACGTACAAGTCGCATTGCAGCAGTAAGTCAATCAGTTTCTGTTGCTCGAGATAGACAAATTGGGGCGGATTCTTCAACTGTTTTCCAAGTTCCACATAACGATCGTACTCGGGACCTTTTCCTGCAAAAATCAGCTGTATTTTGTCGGCATATTTCGAATATTGCACCGAATTGATGATTACGTCCTGCCGTTTCTCCTGCGAAAGACGGCCGATCATGATGATCGGTATTTTGCCCTCAAAATCAGACGATTTGGCTGGCCTGCCCTGTTGATGGACGAGATGCCCGGTCTCCAGGAAAGCATCTTGGATACCGTTGGAAATGACGTGGATTTTGGCGGTGTAACCTCGTTTCTTGATCTCGTCGGCCATAAATTGTGACGGGGCGTGGATGTGGCGGAATTTATTGTAAAGAAAGGTACGGAAACTGCGATATGTGCCGTTCTGAATCCAGTCCACCTTGCCCAATCCTACCGATGACCAAAGGTTTTGCGGCTGGATGTGGAAAGCGGCGGTCGAGGGCTTCCCTATCTTGTCGGCATAGCGTTTGGCTTCCACCTCGATGGCGAACGGGAGGAAGCAATGTATGATGTCAGCCCATTCGACGGCTTCCCGAATGGTCTTTTTTTCATTATAGGCAAAATTGAAGTTGTGTTTGTCCATCAACGGCTGGAATATGGGCATCTTGTAGGTGGGCAAGGCAAAACGGTCTTCACCAGACTCTCCGGAAGTGAGAATTCTCACCTCGTGTCCGCGTCGGCGCAATTCTTCGGCAAAACGCTGCGCCGAGATGCTGGTGCCATTGTTGTTAGTGTCGTAAGTGTCTATGACAAAGAGTATTCTCATATAGCAATGATGTAATGGAAACTTTTTGCAAAAATAAAACTGATTAGTAACATAACGTTGTCCTTAAAATGATAAAAAATGTTCTATTTTATATATGTCTAATTGGAAAAAATATGTATTTTTGCCACTTTAAATGGTTTTAGTGGAGATATGATTGTTCTAAATAGAATGTATATTATTCTAAAACATAACAATGTTGTTTTATGAAAATCGATAACAAGAAGAAAGACGATTTGCCTGTTTTATACGACTCGGAAAAAATCATAAAGTGCACCTCTTGGCATGACAGAGAGCTTTTGATAGCTGAGATAGGAATGTACGAGGATTCCAACATACCAGAATACTTTCGCACCAGCCATTATGCCATTCTTTTCGTCACGCAGGGCGCCCTCAGCGGGAAATTCAACCATCTTGATGTCGAAATAAAAGCACCTGCCGGCGTGTATATCTTCAATGACCATGTGTTGCACTACAACAGCAGTACCCCTGACTTGAAGGTTCGCCTGCTCTCCTTCTCTCCTGTCATTGCGGAGCAGCTGTCCTTTTCACTGCCATACGACAAAGTGCATTACGCCTACGTCCGCCCCGCCACACAACTCGACGCATCAAGCATGCAGACGATAATGCGCTATCTTGACCTCATAGAGGAACTGATGCAGAAGGAAACCCAGAAAAGACAGACGACCATTCTGCATCTTGTCCGTTCGCTCTTGTCGTACCTCTATGAATTTTTCACCGACAGCCTTGCTTCACAAAAGCCTCTTTCCCGTGCGGAAGAACTGACAGGACTGTTTTTGTCTTTGGCGGATCACTATTGCAGCGAGCATCACGACATCAAATGGTATGCCGGCGAACTGCACCTCACGCCCACGTATGTGGCCAATGTGGTGAAACAGGCTACGGGCAGAACCGCCGGAGACTGCATCAGCGAAATCCTGATTCGAAAAGCCAAGTCGCTGTTGCGGACCTCCACGCTTTCTGTCCAGGAGATTTCCGACCGCCTCGGCTTCCAGAACCAGAGCCATTTCGGCACCTTCTTCCGCCGCGCGGTCGGCGTGAGCCCGAAGGCATTCAGGACAGGGGGAGAATAAAAGACCTTTCTGTTTCGTCCAAAATGTGTTATGGCGTGCTATGTCGTGTATAGGACAACCACTAAGAAGCCACCACACAGGATTGCCAAATGCGTTATTTATCCTATTGTGAGTCCATTAATGGTTTCCTGCAGCCCGTTGAGGAAGCGCGCAGCCTCGAAACCGTCCATCTGGGCGTGGTGGAACTGGAACGATATGGGCAAGGTCGTTTTGAAGAGCCCTCGGCGGTATTTGCCCCAGGCCAGGAAAGGATTGGTGAACAGTTCGGAATAGACACTCGCCACACCGTCAATCTCGCATTCCGCCAACGTCGAAGTGTCAACGGCCATGTATTCGTCGCCGAGAAGATGGTCTTCGTTCGTGTCGTGCACCTGACGAGTCAGCCGCAGATAGTCCTCGTTGAACTGATGAATATCGTCCGAATAAGGAATATCGCAGAGGTGGGCGGTTCCATTCGCTGTCTTCACAACGGTGCTGACCGCCAGACGATCGTACTGCCACAGATGTCCACCGGCAGGCAGCGTATAGAATTCCTCGATAGGGCTTGCCGCCTTTCCGATGCACCAGCACATCAGCATATTGATCTTTACCCCGCTCCGCTTGGCGACCTTGATCAATCGGGTGATATCGAAGGTTTTGAAAATCGTCACTTTCGGCATCCCAGCCGTCTTCCACAGCTCGAAAGCAAATCCGCGTGGCGAGTCTTTGGGGTTGATTTCGTGTTTCATAGTGCATATTTATTTTGAAAAAATGATCCGCAACCTATATGGCTTGATGCCGCATTAATGGGTTGTCTCCTTTAAGGGCGAAAACGGACATCTCTTGCCGATGCATTGGTTGTTACGGGCCGAATAGTGGCATATCGCACACTCCATCAGCGTGTCCTGTTCAAGATATTCCAGCGGCGCACCGCAAATCAGGCATTCTTCTTGGTTCATAATATGTTTTTCGGCAAAAATACAAAAAACGCCGATGTATAACAGCGCCAAAAGTGGACACGCAAAATGCTATTGGTGATTATGATAATAGAATCCGCTGATAAATCTCCCTATCCTCATCCTTGAACACATTGAAAACCACCTGTCCGACGCTGCAATCAGGATGTGCGTTCAGGTAGTCTTTGATGGTTCGCACGGCGATTTCCGCGGCCAACTGGTTCGGGAAGCGGAACTCGCCTGTGGAGATGCAGCAGAAGGCGACGCTTTCGAGACCGTTTTCATCGGCACAAGCCATGATGTTACGGTAACAGGAAGCCAATTGTTCCTTCTGGGATGTCGTCGGGATTCCGTCGGGAATGATGGGGCCGACGGTGTGGATGACATACTTGCACGGCAGATTGTACGCCTTGGTGATTTTGGCCTGCCCCGTCGGTTCCGGATGCCCTTGTTGCAGCATCAGCCGATGACACTCCTCGCG
>CAMKLG010000117.1 GCA_946413585.1 uncultured Bacteroidales bacterium | reverse complement strand
GCGTGGGCGTGGTGGTGGTGCGCGGCGGCGTCATCACCGACACGTTCTACTCGCTTATCCATCCAGAGCCGGACTACTACGCCTGGTTCTGTCAGCAGGTACACGGACTCTCGCACGAAGACACCGACAACGCGCCCGTCTTCCCTGTCGTGTGGCGGCAGATCGAACCTCTGATCGAAGGGTTGCCACTGGTGGCGCACAACAGTCCTTTTGACGAGGGGTGCCTCAAGGCCGTGTTCCGCGTCTATCAGATGGACTACCCCGACTACCAGTTCCTTTGCACCTGCAGGGCTTCGCGCCACCACTTCGGACGCCGTCTGCCAAACCACCAGCTGCACACCGTGGCCGAGGCTTGCGGCTGTCCGATGACCAACCACCACCACGCATTGGCCGACGCGGAGGCCTGCGCGAAAATCGCAATGCAACTGCTGTAGGGACGACAACTATGACAACTCTGGACAACATTATGAAAAAAAGTTGTCCCAAGTTGTCCAGGTTGTCGTACAAAAAAAACATCCCAGTTGTCGTCCCCAAAAAACGTATCTTTGCCGCATGAAAAAAGAGTTCATCGTTTTTTGTATCATTGTCTTCACGCTGGTCGTCGCGTCCCGCGCCCAGACCGTCTATCAGAAGGACAAATGGGGCGCGAAACTGTACTATATGCAGGAGAACGCCATCCGGATGAAGGACCGCTGGGGCGAGCAGCTGCTGTGGTACGATGCCGCCTCGCAGCAGGTGCGGCTTAAAGACCGTTGGGGACAACCCCTGATTTACATGGACGGACAGACCGTGCGGCTGAAGGACCGTTGGGGCGACCCCCTGCTCTACTTCGACGGGCTGACCATCCGGCAGAAAGACCGCTGGGGCACACCACTTTACTACCTCGACGGACAAACCCTAAGGCACAAAGACCGATGGGGCGCGCCGGTCTATTACTTCGACTTCATCCCCGACAGGTGGCAAATTGCGTGCCTGATACTCATGTGATTGATTTTTGCAGTGGCATCAATTTTGTAAATTATTGACGCATAGGAGAATAGGTTGTTTTCTGTATTAAAAACATTACTTTTTGTAACTTATACTTGCTTTTTGTCAAGAATTGTGTATTTTTGCAGCGTCGATTTATTTATTAATCATCTTAAAAATTCAAGGTTATGAAAAACACAAAATTCTTGTTACCAAGCGGTTACAAAAATGTAGGTTGGTGGATATTCGGTATTACTGCTATACTGATTGTCCTCCATTTCATCTTCCAAAGTCAATGCGACTTCAGCCTCAACAACATCCGAGAGCTTTTCGGGATGGAACGTCTGGAAAGAAATGGGTGGCAGCTTTCCTCCTCTTTCGGCCCAAACGATGACCTTCTGCTGACATTTATCGGCTTTTTGCTGATTGTGGCCGGCATTTTCATCGGTTTCTCCCGCAATAAGGAAGACGACGAGTTCATCGAACAACTTCGGTATGAGTCATTGATCCTTTCGCTCTACATCAACAGCGGAATCGTACTGCTTTGTCTGATTTTCGTATGGGGTCTTCCCTTCGTGTGGGTGATGATGATCAACATCTTCTCCATCCTGTATGTCTTCATCATTTGTTTTTACCTTCGACTGTTCTTTAACAAACGTTCCATGCGCTATGAAAAACAGGATTAAAGTGGCACGCGCCGAGGTGAACATCACCCAGGGCGAACTGGCGGAAAAGATCGGCGTGACCCGCCAGGCGGTTAACTCCATCGAATTAGGGAAATACGTCCCCAGCACCCTATTGGCACTGAAGATGGCGCGGTATTTCGGGAAAACCGTAGAGGAACTGTTTATGCTGGAGGAGGGGGATTAGTGTATAATACCATCTTATAACTATTAAGCAAAAGAATGCGCCGATCCACAAAATCGGCGCGTTATCGATACACTATAAAAAAATTGCGCCATCTATCATTGAAATATTAAAAAAGTGTATTTTTGCAAGTGGCTATTTTAGCAACGAGAAATTAAAAAAATGGCAACGAAAAACGTACATAGTATGGAAGATTTAGAAAAAATCAAAGAGCAAAAAGAACAGGAGGCTGCGTCATTATACGAAATGATGGGTGTTTCTTCAACCGACCCTGTTTTAAACAGCCACGAAGAACCAGACTATGTCAAACCTATTACTATTATTTTATCTCACAACTCTCATCCTTTGTTTTAAATACTATGCCAAGTTGGAATCAGATTCTTCAAGACATTGTTGACAAATCAAATACTATTGACAGCACTCGCAGAAAGTACATCAAAGAATTGAGCGACTATACGGGTCGCAATACCATTGTGTATTATTCTGCTTTTTTACAAAAATCCGCCTTGGCAAAACAAGGTGTTGATTTTGGCATAAATGACGCCGACAAAAACGGATTTATGGCAGCTATATGCGGGATGGACAAATCCAAAGGACTGGATTTAGTCCTTCACACCCCTGGCGGTCTTTTATCGGCTGCCGAATCTATCGTTATATATCTGAAATCAGTTTTCGGGAATAATATTCGGGCGATAGTGCCGCAGATTGCGATGTCGGCTGGAACTATGATGGCACTGTCAACAAAGGAGATTGTGATGGGTAAACACTCGAACCTTGGGCCGATAGATCCTCAGTTGAACGGGCTTGCGGCCCATGCAATCATCGAAGAATTTGACACGGCTAGGAAAGAAATATTGAATAATCCCCAATCTGCACATCTTTGGCGACCTATTTTAGAGAAATATCATCCTACATACATTGGAGAATGCGCCAAATCCATTACATGGGCAAACACTATAGTAGTAAATTGGCTGAAAAACAATATGTTTTCGGCATCTGCGGAAGCAGAGAAGAAGGCAAAAAAGGTGGTGTCAGAATTAGGAAGCCACTCCCTGACATTTTCGCACAGTCGTCACATCCATTCGAATGACTTGAAAAACCTTGAAATCAACGTTTTTGATTTAGAAACGGATCCAAAGTTGCAAGATCTCGTTTTAAGTGTGCATCATTCTTCCATCATAACCATGACACAAACAAAAACAATCAAGATTATTGAGAATCAGGATGGGAAAGCGTTTATTCAATTATCTAATTAGTGAAAGGACATATCTTTTAGCCTTTATTCAATAACCCGAATCGCCAAAATCTCCAAAGATAATTGAATGGCAAATGCAGCTTTACAGTACAACAAAATATAATGGTTATGGAAAATATAAACAAAAGAGAAGGAATTTTAATGACAGACAAATTGTTTGAGAAGCTCGGTTTCAAGCAAAGAAACGGGTATTTTGAAGGGTCTGTAGGATATAAATATGACAAAATACGTAAAATAGGACGAGGACACAAATATATTAACGAAAGAATATCTGTTAAAAGAGTTGGGGAATACCAATATCTTATTCGCCATGAGTTTTTAGGAGAGACTTCAATAGATGGTACAAAAACTCTATGTGCCAAATTTGGAGCTGGTTCTGAGGGTTGTCACAAAACAATTAGCTATTTTGACGAACTTTGTGATTACTTACGTTCCCGACAAAGTGTCATAGTAACGGAGGATAATTTTTTTATCTGCTAACGGCAAATTAAATCTAATTGTAGCAATAAGACATTCTTTTCTATCATATCTGAACATATATTGATAATTTCAAATGCATCAATACATATAGTGAGAGGGTGTGTCAAAAGTGGCGCGCCCTCTTTTTTTTTGCAAAAAAAGCCCTAAC
>CAMKLG010000116.1 GCA_946413585.1 uncultured Bacteroidales bacterium | reverse complement strand
GGCAGATGGCACACTCCATCAGTTCATCGACTTCCAGATATTCCAACTGCGCCTTACATATCAAACATTCCTCTTTCATGAATTCCGATTGGTGTTATTTATTGAGTGTCTTTTTTGTCAATTACCCATTGTCCCGTTTTGCTGGAACCCTCGTAGCGCAGACCGTATTGTTCTTTAAGAATGCGCAAGTCCTTCAATATAGTTGTTCTGCCAACTTTAACGACTTTGGCGATTTCTTCACGAGTGATCAGCGGATTATCTTTAGCCAAAGCTATAATCATATCCAATCGCGCTTGAGGGGTCAATTTTTTGGGGTCACTTTTGGGGTCACTTTTGGGGTCACTTTTGGGGTCACTTTTGGGGACAGTGCCCTCAAACCGTTGGATTGGGAGCACCAGTGCGACCTCGTCCACTTCCAGACGGTTTTTCAGTTCCGGTTCGCCCCAACCAGCCTGTTTCCAAGCATTGAGTATCAACGGGAAGCCAGATCCGAGGTTCTCCCCGTAACCAATCATCCTCAGCATATTCTGAATTTTCGCAGGCTGTTTTTCCTTCACATTTTCAAATACGCCTAACAGGATCGTCCCGCCCATCGTATTGGCGAAAGCCGAATAGCTCTCCCAAAGCGATTTGGGTACATCGGTTTTGGCCAGTTTCGCCTCCAAAGTCAGACGTTCGCCTTTTTGTAAGAGTTTCTTTATGTCGGTTGGGGTCATAATTAGTATATGGGTTTATAAATTCTATTCCACCGTATTATTATCTTTAACTTATTTCTCCCTCGCGTTAATTTGTTCCGTTCTCCTTAACTTGAACTGCCGTACCGCCCCACACCTTAAATGAAATCCAGATAATTATTGCGGTTGACCACATGGAAGGCGGCTTCAGGGTAAGTCTTTGCAAATGCAACCGGAACTTTCACCTTTTCCTCGCTCCATTTTATCTCAAAGGCACTCAGACCGTCTGACGCCTCTTCTATCAGGTCTATTTCCTGACGGTCGTAGGTTTTCCAAAAATAAAGATTCCTGTTGAATTGTCCGTGAAGGTTCTGTTTCATCCTTTCGCTGATAAAATAGTTCTCCCATAATGCCCCTACATCGTCGCGCAAGGCCATTGGTTGGAATCTGCCGATGACAGCGTTGCGTATGCCATTGTCGTAAAAGTACCATTTCCCTATTTTGGACACCTCTTTTCTCAAGTTTCTCGCATAGCCGCCCAAACGGAAGATTACATACACCTTTGAAAGCAGGTCCATGTACTTTTGCACTGTATTTTTGCTGATCCCCAGTTTGTTGGACAATTCGTCATACGACAGTTCGCTTCCGACCTGAAAAGCCACCAATTGCAACAGTTCCATCATTTTGCCCGAATTCTTGATTCCGTCCAACGAGAGGATATCCTTCAGCAGATATGCCGAAACAATACTTTTCAAGTATTCCACATTAGCCTCCCTATCATCTTCCAATACCACATCGGGATAGCTCCCGAAGACAAGCCGTGTTTCGAGATTGCGGCGGGTTTGAAGCAGGTTCTCCTGTTGCGAGATTTCCTGCTGTGAAAAAGGCTGAAGAATAAAAGACGACCCTCTGCCCACCAACGGCTCCCCCACCTGGTTGCGTATGTCGAAAGCGGAAGATCCGGTGGCAAGAATGCGGATGCCCGGCACCTCGTCCACCATCAATTTGAGTTTCTCGCCGATACGAGGAATAGCCTGCGCCTCGTCGATGGCAAGCAGGTCCACATCGGTGAGCAGCCGTCTGTAATTGGCGATGCTCTTCTCTTCAAGCAGTGCTTGGGCATCATAGTCTTCACCGTTCAGAAGCATTGTTCTGCCCGAAAACTGTTCCAGAATTTGACGCACCAGCACAGTCTTTCCCACACGCCGCGCTCCAAAAATCAACACGGCTTTGTTTGGAACAAGCTGTTTTTCAATCTTTTGTTGTATTGTTCGCACTAACATAACAGCATATTTTATAATGCGCAAAAATACAAAAAAAAGTCAATATACTGACGATTTTTACGTAAATTCAGTCAATGCACTGACGAAATTTGTTTATAACACCATACTCACTGACAAATTGGAATTTCTCGTTATTCTGAAGGTGCAACGGTCGCTTCCCCTAAGAATCGTATTCTCAATCCGGACATCAAATTGGCTTTCCGGTTCAAGCTGCGAGAGAATAAATAAAATGCTCTATCGCTTCTTCTCTATAATCCATAGTAATTCGTTTTTATCCATGTCATTTTGATGTGGGGAATGACGTCAATTAATCCTATACTTTATAACTACACTGTCGCCGTCGGTTGTGGTCCGTGTATGATATGATACCGGCAATGTCCTGTCGTACCAATCGTTTCTGTAGGTAGTATCGATGTCTCCTACGAGTTTCACTTTCCAGAAACAGCCTTCCGATAACGATAGGTAAAGCGTGTCCCGAGTATATCCTTTCAACGATATAAAAGCAGTACTAATATGGTCTGTCGTGTCGGCGGACATTAATGTATCGAATTGTTCTTCGCTGCTTGGATGAATAACAATCTCTCCGTCAAATGGAATTCCGCACGAGACCATCATTCCAAGGGCACACACTATCGTGCCAAGTAAAAACAGTTTATTCATACCTCAAGCTTTGTTAAACTTCTCCTTTCCCTGCCTGCATCTCGGGCACTTCCAGTCCTCCGGCAGGTCTTCGAAGGCCACGCCGTCGTGCTCGGCGGGGTCATACACATAGCCGCAGATGGAGCAGACATACTTGCCGGAGGCCTGCTGCTTGGAGAAATCGACTTCAGCCAATGTGGTCGGCACGGGGTTGTCCAAGTCCATCACACGCTTGGCCTCCAAGTTCTCGTAGCCCTGCGGGGTGTGGGTGCCGCAATAGACGGTGGGATGGTTGCGGATGAACTCGCGGATGCGGTCCTGCGTCTCGCGGGCGGCGGACAGGTCGTCGAAAACCACGGAGAGTTTGTCCCCATACAACGCTTCGTCAACGTAAGTAATGTCGCCGTGAAGCATGTAGAACAATCCGTCGTTTTCCACCACGATGATGCTGTTGCCCTTGGTGTGACCCTTGGCCTTGATGAGGTAGATGCCGTCGTGGATTTTCTGACTGTCGGGGAAGTTGTAATACGGGCCGTCGGTGAAGCTGACGGGGACGAGATTCCCAAGCCCCTGGAGCTCGGCAGCGTCCATCTCGTCGGCATTGACATAGACCTTGGCGTTGGGGAAACTTTTCAGCTCGCCGCTGTGGTCGGCGTGTTTGTGGGTGAGCAGGATCTTGGTCACCTGCTCGGGTTGGTAGCCGAGGGCCGCGAAGGCCTCCATGTAGCTGCAGATGTCCTTGCCGGTGAAGGCCAATGAGTTTTCATCGGGAGCCTCCTCGGGCGTGCCGGCGGGAAGACCTGTATCCACCAGAATCACCTCGCTGCCGGTGTCGATGAGGTAGTTTTGCAAGCTGCCGCGATAGCGGATGTTGCGGTCGAATTTGTCAGGGCCTTCTTCGCCGCCCATGACAAAAGGCTGGGTGTAGAAACCCTCTTTTCTGAATTTTACTGCTTTGATTTCCATTTGCTTATATTTTTTGATTAATTACCGTTTTTGTTATTCCGTCAACAATTCCCCTTCCGCCACCACCGTCGCGGTGCCGCCGACATAGATGGTGCCGTCGGGGGTGACGCACGTGGCGACCACCGAGGGGCGTCCCAGCGCCTCGCCTTGCAGGAAGGAGAAATCGCCAGTTGCAGGAATACACCCGTTCTGC
>CAMKLG010000115.1 GCA_946413585.1 uncultured Bacteroidales bacterium | reverse complement strand
CCGGCAGGTTGGTCTTGGTTATAACCGATTTTACTTCGATTTCTTGTATATTCATTGCCATATTTTTATCAAGTATTATGAATTAACAGGGTTAAAAAGGTTGCTTCTCATGATTCAGCCGTAAACTGCGTGTACACTCGGAACAGTTCGGCCACACACTCGCTTTCACTCATCTTGATATCGAACCCGTAGGCCACCATCAAGGCTTTGTCGTTCTCCTGATGGGCTTTGCGCAACTCGGGCGGCATGGCGGCCTCGTCGTAGAGGTCGGCCAACGAGCAGTCCGGATATTTGGCCCGGACATCTAGTATGGCCTGGGCCGTCTGCTCAATCTTTGCCTTTTGCTTTTCGGTAGGATTCGGCCACGGGAAGTTGTTATAGACGATGGTGTTGCTATAGCTATAATCACTCTTTAATCTCCCACAAACAGCTCGCATCCAGGCCATGTGGACGTTGGACATTAATACCCCAAAATGATAGAGCGTGGCACCTTGCATACAGAACAGTTTGTCACCAGGGATTATATCCGGTGATAGATAGTCCATCGGAATATAACGTCGGTTCTCCGAAGAGACTTTCGGCAGTGCGATATAGCTGTCCTTGCATTCAAAAGGGGCACCGAACAATGTGGGTGTTTCAGCCGACCTCAGCGTGCTTTCTCGACGGCTTTTCAAACGGAACTCACGGACTTTGCGTACTCGTTCCATCACTTGATGACATTGACGCAACAACGATGGATTTGCATCTTTCAGCCATAAACAGTAACGCGGTTTGCGGTCAATGAAGTCTTTCCCCATCATAAAAGGACGTATAAAAGGTGCGGCCTGCGGTTCGCGTGCCAACAAATTCTCTTTTTCCTCATTAGTCAGCGTCAAATTCCCATCATCAATAGGCTGGCCGCCCAAACAAATGGAGGGTACATCGCAAAGAGGCCTGTTCCTTTTTTCTATAAAAACATCTGGTGCATCCAACAAATATCCATTGATATTGTTTACCAGAACAGATTGGCTGTCTGAGAGAAAAATAATCTTAGATGTCTCATTATTTCCAATTGAAAAACCTACAACAACACAATGAACATGCGCCTTGATATCCGCCTCGCTGTCCCAGCGGAATGTTTGGTATGCAAAATCAATGTGTACATTGAATTGGGTAAACAAAGGCTTCCAAAGATTTGTCACTGATCCACCTTGACAAATGGAATTTGTCGAAACAAGGGCAGCACGAGTTGCTGGATTTTGAGACATTACATCAACAGCTTTCCTATACCAGCAGCATACATAGTCGAGGTCGCCAACCCCCTGCCATTTGACACCGAACACATCTGTCACTTCCTGTTTCTGCTCCTTGTTCATCCAACGCGCTCCCACAAACGGCGGATTTCCCATAATGTAATCGAAATCCACGTGTCGAGTGGCTCTTTCTTTGGGCTTGTTGAACGTGGTGGCCTCGCCGGCAAAGACGTTGACGGTTTCATAGACCACCCTCGGCTCGCAGACCTGTCTCACCGAATCTTCCCGCAATGGATACACAAAAGCCTGCTTCGCCACTACGGACGGGATCTTGTCATCGATTTTCCACTCGTCCCACGGAATCCGCAATGCATTTCCCTCCTTGATGTTGGCATAGCTCTTCAGCGGCAGAAAGTCGATGTCGTGCTGGATGATGCGCTCCGTCTCCGCCAGCATCTGCGCCTCGGAAATCCAAAGCGCGGTGGTGGCCACCGTGACGGCGAAATCGTTGATCTCGATTCCGTAGAACTGGTGGATGCTCACCTTGACGGGGTTCATAAATGCCCCCATCATCATTTGCCCGTGATAACGCTCGCGCAGGGCCTCGTTCTCCAACCTTCTTAGCGAAAGGTAGGTCTCCGTGAGAAAATTGCCAGAGCCGCAGGCAGGGTCGAGAAATGTCAGCGACGCCAGCTTTTCCTGATACGCTTCCAGTTTTTTAACACGTTGTTTTTCAGTCTTCTCGGTCAGGATTTCGTCAAGTTCATCGCGCAGATCATTCAAAAAAAGAGGGTCTATCACCTTGTGGATATTCTCTATCGAGGTGTAGTGCATGCCTCCGCTGCGCCGGGTCACGGGATTCAGCGTGCTTTCGAAAACGGCCCCGAAGATGGTGGGCGAAATCTCGCTCCAGTCGAAGTCGAGGCTCGCGTTCTGCAGCAGCGTCTGCTTCAGCTCCTCCGTGAAAATCGGAATCTCAATCTCCTCCTCGAACAAGCCGCCGTTGGTGTAAGGAAACGCCTTCAGGTCGTCTTTCAGGTATTTGCTGCGTTTCTCCAACGGCGTGTTGAGCACACTGAAGAGCTTCTGCAGGGCCTCGTTCAGGGCTTCGGCACTGCATCCATTCAGGAAGTCGTGGAACTGGTCATGCCGGAACACGCCGGCATCCTCGGCGTACATGCAGAAAACGAGGCGCACACACAGGATGTTGAGCCAGCGCAGGGCCTCGGGCGAATTGTCGTCGTATCGCTCTAACAGGGCATCGTACATTTTGCCCACAATCTCGCCGGCCTTCATCGAGACCTGCAGTTCTTTCGCGAGATGCTCGCTTCTGCTATCGACTAAAAACCGGAGACGGTAGAACTCTTTGCCCAAATTTTTCAGCAGAATCTGTTCGGGCTCCCCGTTCGGCCGTTCCATGTCATAGACGAGGAACTCCTCGAAGTTGCAGGTCACGATCCACTTGGGGTGCTGCGAAAGGGGCATGTTGGCCACGTACTTTTTCGCCTGCTGGAAAGGGGTGAGCTTGCCGCCGTCGCTCTGCGTGACGGGAGCCCGCAGGTCTTTGCCCAAGGATTTCTGTTCGATGAGCACTCTTGTCGAGGGAATGTGCCCATCGATGAAGTTGGTGGAATCCACCATGCTGCTCACCCGCTCCTCGTAGCGGATGAAAGAGGGCAGGTTCTCCACGCCATACACGTTGGTCAGCAAGTCGGCCCAAAACAGCTGGGACTCGCCTCTCTCATATCCTTTTCCTTGCCATCTTTCGGCAAAAGCGGCCGCTGCCGCTGACAGTTGTTTTTCAGGTTTCATTTTGCAAAGATAGCATTATTTTGAAATAGAAAAGTGCAATTCTATTAATATGTGACGGAATACGATTTTGACGTCTCATTCTCGACAAACGGAGAGCTTGGATTCAATAACAATGACTCCGAACAGCGGCACTCATTCTTTTGTGAAGCGGCTATTGCGCCTTCGGCAAACTGCTCTGCCATCGCGTGGCTGTTCGAGTGGGGGCGGAGACTGGTTGAGATTACGATGACTTTCTTTATATTGGTATTTGTTTGTTGTTTGCAAAATTGGAATTTATCGGACAACAACGACAGTGAACATCACCAGATCTTCATTGCCTGTATTGACTATGCTGTGTTCCGACCCTTTTGGACAGATGTGCATGTTGCCGGGTTTCAGCTCTTCCTCTATACCATCGCAAATGGCTTTGCCAACACCAGACAAGATATAGTTCATGTCATCGCCTGATGTCTGCCTGTGCATTCCGATGCTTCCGCCCGGATGGATTGTTGTGGGAATGATACGGTATTTTTCATCGTTGTACATCCGAACAGTCATCAGCCCAGTTCCCCCGTTCATTCCGGGGAACGTTGCTTCTTCTATCTTGTGAAAGTCAATAATCATAACTTCCAATTTGTCGGTTTATCTGTTACTTATCATAAACGCCTACAGATTCTTCCCGAAAAACTCCGCCAGCGTGTCCCACGGGATGTAGTTACCCTCGCCTCCGTCGTAGA
>CAMKLG010000114.1 GCA_946413585.1 uncultured Bacteroidales bacterium | reverse complement strand
GCTTCCCCTCCAACCCGCCCGCCCGCGCCGCCTTCGCCGTGCGCGACCTCCCCAAGGGCGTGATGGTCGAAATTGAGGTCATCGCCGCGAAATAAGACGTATGACGTGCGACGTAAGACGTAAGAAGACGTGTGACGTTGGGGGATTACTCAAAGCCACACGTTTTTTGTTGGAAGAATTTCCAGGTCACGCCGGCATTGCGGTGCGTGTTGAAAACACGCAATCTTAATAACCCCATACTAAGCAACGTAGTTGCGCAGTGTGGGGTGGAGATGCGCGGCGGAAATCTGCGTGCCAGAGGCACGCTACTACTCGACTTACTAATAGTAGCGTGTTTTCAACACGCTATCAGGATGCCGTATCCGCCCTCACCCCACATTGCGCTCCACTTCGTTATGCTTATGTGGGGTTATTAAGATATCGTGCCTCTGGCACGAAAAGTTCATGCTCCACTTTCTTGAAAATATTATCGAATCAGTAGTATTACACAACTATACGTTTACCACCAACTCAAAGAATGCTATCAAGAAAATAAACAGCAACCCTGGCAATATATATGTCATTAATCTTATTAGCAGAAACCAAAAAAAGGATCTTTTATTCCAAATGTTCAGCATTTGTTTTTCAATTATCCTAAATTCTTCTGTTCTAATAAATTTATCATACGGTAAATGAATCCTCATAACTATACTTGACAGTATCGGGAATATCCCCACCAACAATATAAATGCAATTAAAAGAACTCTTTCGAGATACAGATTATAAAAGACTTCCCTACTGGGTTCCAAAATATAAACACATGGATAGCAAAATAGGATGACTATGGAGAATAATGTAAATCCCATCCCAAAAAAGGCATCCCAATAAGTGTCAGGCCCATTTGTGCAAAAATAGCTATACCACCAATAGATTTTCAGAAGTTTCTTCTTCATATTCGTAAGCAATATAACGCTGCAAAGATACACTATTTCTGCCAACCCTAAAAAATCGTATTTTTGCCGCCTCATACGTCATACGTCTAAAGTCTAAAGTCTAAAGTCTAAAGTCCAAAGTCCAAAGTCAATGAACTACCTTACCGTCGATAAAGTCTCCAAGTCCGTGGGCGAGAAGGAACTCTTCCACCAGATCACGTTCGGTCTGGAGAAAGGACAGAAGAGCGCCCTCATCGCCCGCAACGGCACAGGGAAAAGCACGCTCCTCAATATCATTGCCGGATTCGACACCCCCGACGAGGGACAGGTGATCATCCGCAATGACATTGTGGTGTCGTATCTGCCCCAACGCGACGACTTCCGTGACGAAAGTTCGGTGTTAGACACACTCTTCGACACGCAAACACCTGTATTCGAAGCGATTAAAGAGTACGAAACCTGCGTGACGCTGATGGAGAACGGGCAAACCGTGCCACAGGAACGTATGGAGAAGGCCATCTCCGACCTCGACCGGCTGCAGGCGTGGGACTACGAATCGAAGGTGAAGGAGATTCTGTCAAAGTTCGGCATTAACGACGTGCTGAAGAACGTGGGCGAGCTCTCCGGCGGTCAGCGGAAAAAGGCCGCGCTGGCCAAAACGCTCATCGCCGACACCGACCTGCTCATCCTCGACGAGCCCACCAACCACCTCGACATCGAGATGACCGAATGGTTGGAGAACTACCTCTCCACCGCCAACATCACCCTGCTGATGGTCACCCACGACCGCTCCTTCCTCGACCGCGTCTGCAACGACATTTTCGAACTTTCCAACGGCAACTTGTACCATTACCGGGGTAAGTACGACTATTTCTTGGAGAAGAAGGCCGAGCGGTTGGCCAACGCCGCCGCCGAGCAGGAGAAGCTGCGGCAGCTTTACCGAAAAGAGCTCGCGTGGGTACATACTTCCCCGCAGGCCCGCACCTCCAAAGCCCGTGCCCGCATCAACAACTTCGAGAAACTGCAGGAAGCGGTGAGCGTGCGCAGTGAGGCCGCCCCCGAAGGCTTCAAAGTGCAGGCCGAGCGAATTGGACACAAAATATTGGAAATCAGCCATCTGGATTTCGCCTACCCCGACCAGACCATCGTCAAGGACTTCTCCTACATCTTCAAGAAAGGGGAAAAGTGCGGCATCGTGGGCAAGAACGGCTCCGGCAAGAGCACCTTCCTGAAGATGATCATGGGCGAGGTGATTCCCGACGGCGGCAAAATCACCCCCGGACAGACCATCAAATTCGGCTACTTCTCGCAAAACGGGATGGAATACGCCGGCAACAAAATCGTGCTGGAGTTGGTGAAAGAGCACGCCGAAGTCATCCGGATGGACAACGGCAACTACATGAGTGCCAGTAATTTCCTAAACCATTTCGGATTCCCGTACAGTCTGCAGTACACCTACTACGACGACCTCAGCGGCGGCGAGAAACGGAAGCTCCACCTGCTCATCACGCTGCTCAAAAACCCCAACTTCCTCATCCTCGACGAGCCCACCAACGACTTCGACATCGACACGCTGAACCTGTTGGAGGACTTCCTCGGCAACTTCGAGGGCTGTCTGCTCATCGTCTCCCACGACCGCTGGCTGATGAACAAGTTAGTCGATCACCTCTTCGTGTTCGAGGGCGACGGCATCATCCGCGACTGTTGGGGTAATTACGAAGATTACCGGCAGCAGCGTGAGAAGGAACGGCGCATCCAAAAACGGATTGAAAAGGCCGCCCGTCCCGAGCCGGTGAAACCGCAACGCACACCGCAACCCAACAAACTGACTTACAAAGAGAAACGCGAGTTAGAATCCTTGGAGACTGACATCGCCAATATGGAAATCGAGAAGAAGATCCTCGAAGAGAAGATGGCGATGGGCAAAGGCACGCCTGAAGACTTCGCCGGGTGGGGCAAACGCTACAACGAACTCAACCAGCTGTTAGATGAGAAAACCGAGCGCTGGATGGAACTGTCGGAAAAAGAGGGGTGAAATTTTCGGGTGACATCCAGAACGAAGTTTTTCTGAATGATTTTTTGTGACGCCTTGTACAAGTTCCGTCTGGAACCTGAGGATAGATAATGTCTTGAGAATCAATTGACAATCATGCGGTGACCGACACCGGATACAGTAACTCGCACTGGTTTATGATGGCGTTGGCCACTTCGAAACCTGCTTCGCAAACTTTTTTCTGCTTGCTGCCGTCGTAGCCCATGGACAGGTGCAGTGTGTTATACCCATCCACGATAAAAGCCAGCAATTTTTTATCGCGTTTGCCGGCAGCTTCTTTGTACTTGTCGATGTCAGGACAGCCTTTTCGCTTGCATATACCGAACAAAGCATCGAGGGCAACCAAGCACCCGTTCCACAGCGTGTTCCCGGCCATCTTCACATACTTGCTGTCTGTGTATCGTTTCAGTTCGGGGTCGTAACCGGCCTTCTTGATGACCTCCTCCGCATTGGTCACGTATCTCCGGGCTTCCTCAATGGGGTTCTTCTTTTCCATAGTTCAATGTCTATGGTTTGTATATTTAAGTTTCGCATGTTTGTTTTCCAATCATAAGTATCTCAGAAAAAAGCTTTTTGCTGCCACTATCGTATTGTTGGCGATGTCAACACTCTCGTTCGCACACTATTTCCGGCCACGGCACACTGTGCCGGGCGGGCGAATTCCCCTTCTATTTTAGAAGGGGTGCCCGAAGGGCGGGGTAGTAATATAGGCATCCTTATTCCTTTTTTTCATAATCCTCATGCTCATAATTATCCACAATGTAGTTCCCGATGACTTTCTGCCTGTCGAAATCGAGACCATGAAAC
>CAMKLG010000113.1 GCA_946413585.1 uncultured Bacteroidales bacterium | reverse complement strand
CCGCCATCTCACGCAGCAGGAGGTGCTTTTTTATCCGTCCCAGTTCCGAACGCTCGAATGAACGGTGATAGAAATCAAAAAAATCGTATTCCGTGAATGAAAAACTTTGACTTAGTTCCGAAAGTTTTTGTACCTTTGCCATCTCTTTTATTATTGGATTCCCCCGATTTTTGCTTTCTCAGGGCAATTGGGGGAATTTCTTTTACGATGCAAAGATACAAAAAATCATAACACACTGGGCATCAGTTTGCTATACTTGTTTTGGCAATTTACGATAGTCCCTATACTATCTGGATACATTAGTAACAGGCACCCAAATACAATCGATACCGACTGCAGACAGGACACTCCCATTCAGAACTGGAAGATATACCTATTTTATAACGTTGGATTTAGATGGAAATTTACTGGAAAATCATTTTGTGGAGGCTTTTTCAAGACAAATATATTCCGACGGCAATCAGGCTTGGGAGTACTTGTGTGGCGGCTTGGCAGAATCCCCGATACATGTAGATCTTGAAGGAAACACATACGTTTACACCCAACTTATATATTTTGGAGAAGAGACAAATCCATATACAATTATAGTCGATGGAGATACAAATAGAAAATACGACATCTTTTTAGAAGGGAATGCCGATAGCTACTCTGGTGTTGCGAGTTTATCCAATGGCATGATTTATAAATTTTCCCCAACATGGGAACTTTTATTTGTAAAAAAACTGGTAGATCACACTGTTGGCGTGGTTGCATCCCAAGAACATACCGGGGATAGTGTAACACCTCGGTTTTACCCGTACTTGCACGGATTGTCGTATGATGAATCCGACAATATGTATTTGACGGGTTATGTTGAATTAACGATGTATATGAACGGAATGGGAGGGGAGTTACATCAATATCCCGCATACGTATATTGGGACAGCACTCATTTTGCGGCCATTCACGACATTACCTCTGCTGAATATTGTAATTTTGTCATTAAATACAACACGTACGGTGAAGTTGTCTGGAGCAACCAAATTCACACTCGGGGAGAAGATATAAGCGGGGATCCTGACAAATACGCTCGTTCAGCTTGGTTCTCGAATTCCTATAATGAAAATGCCGTGTATGTTCTAGGTTGGGGTGAATACGGGACACACGAAGAGGCCTTGATTTATTTCGACAATGAAAGTGACAGTTTAAAAAGATTCCAACCCGAAAGATCTACAATTTGTTTTTTTGCAAAATTTAATGCCGCCACGGGTTGCTACGAGAGTCACGGCATAGTTCCGGCGCAAACTGCCATGTGCGGGAAAAAACCTTCTGCAATTTTTAATAGAGTAATGGCTTTTTCCACTATAAATAATACGAACAGAGCTATCTGCCAATGGAGAGACGACGGTCTTTTTATCCAATCGTATGCAGTTGGCACATCTGCTACGTTGGAAAACACAAGTGTTGCTCTTAATAATAATGGTTACTGTTTAGCATCCATGACGGCAAACGCATCAGTTTCATTTGGCAATGGCGTTTCGGTTGGAAGTGGTGCCGTTTTTGCCCTATACCACAATCCCGAGTTCACCCAGCCCTTCGTCCCAGACGACTCCGTGGGCATCGACGAGTACTACCAGAACCGCGAGCGCGAGATCTACCTCTACCCCAACCCCACGGACGGACAGACCACCGTGTGCGGCTACATGTACGGCTACCGCAGCATCGAGCTGCTCGACCTCCAGGGCCGCAAACTGGCCACCCTCTTAGATTCGCCCCACGGCACGTCCCTGCCCGAAATCGACCTCTCGCCCTATCCCTCCGGCACATACCTCGTGAAAATCAACTTCGAGCGAGGGGTGAGCGTGGTGAGGAAGGTGGTGAGACGATGAAATGAATGCAATACGCCATGAGAAATGAAAGGAGGGCTTTCGGGTCCTCTTTTTTTATGCTTTTTCTTTCTCTTTTTGGGCGACCAGGCACGCTATCCATTCGACCTTCGCGGCAGGCACCCGTAACCATTCTTATCGCTGTCACGGAATTATGCGGCGTTACATTTTTATCGATCTTACCCAGCAAATAAAACCCCAATTCTTAATTCTGCATTCTTAAATTCTGAACTAAATAATGTCTTTCTCCTCAATGAGGTTGTTCAGTATCGCATACACCGTCAACGCCGCGACGGACTTGATGCCGGTTTTGCGGACGATGTTCTTGCGGTGGGTGATGACGGTGTGGACGGAGATGTTGAGCTGATCGGCTATTTCATTGTTTTTCAATCCTTTAGAGAGACAGACGAGCACATCCTTCTCGCGGTCGGAGAGCGGGGCGGTGTCGGACTCGTCGTCGTCGGACTGGACCGAGCGAGCCACCTGGTTAAGGGTCGATTTTATGCGCTGGATGTCGTCGTTGAGCTCGATGACACCGGCGAACTGGCGCTGGTGCTGGGATTCGAGGTAGGCGGTGACGAGCCCGACGACACGCAGGTTCGGCAACTGGTCGAACTCGGCGCGAAGCGTGGCACGTTTGGCGTAATCGAACAGCAACGGATTGATTATCAGGATATCCGGACGCAAGGCATTGATTCTGGCATACAGGGAGCTCAAATTATCCGTTGAAAAGACAACCTCCGCGTCCGGTAGCTCCTCCAAAAGGCGCTCCAGCCCGATACGCAACATGGTGGAAGGTTCGGCAATGACAATCTTATTCATGGCGCTTGGATTCTAACAGTTGGATGTATGGCAGCAAGATACGATCCTCCATCATCGAATGCTTCGCGATGTCGTTGGACAAGGCATACACATCGAGAAGCATATCGACGCGCTCCACGGGGGAGATTTCGGCGGGGATATACTTCAGCAACAGGTTGGAGAGGTCGTTGAGCGTGTCCTCAATGTCGTCGT
Source organism: uncultured Bacteroidales bacterium (assembly GCA_946413585.1). Taxonomy (GTDB): domain Bacteria; phylum Bacteroidota; class Bacteroidia; order Bacteroidales; family WCHB1-69; genus F23-D06. Next base: position 1,092 of record CAMKLG010000113.1, on the reverse strand, counting down.
GCTGCTGATGGAAGGTGCTTTTCTGGTAGGTCGCGGATTCGGCGGCTTCCTGTTCGGAGAGGATCTGCCGCAGATAGGGGAACAGCACCTCCTCCTCGTAACGGAAATGCTTCTCCATCTCCTTGCGGAACTCGGCGTAAAAGTTGGTGATCAGCGTGCTGTACTTTTTGTCCATCGGCTCTAACAACGTATTGAGATGGTGTTCGATGTGCGGTAACTTGTTCTCCAAATAGTCTTTGTGGGAACAGGTAAGGTATTGCAGAATGTCGGACATCCGGCACTGCTGCAGCTCGGTGGCCGTCGGGAAATAATCGTCCTGACAATAGACCCGGCTGATGAGCATGAAAAGAGCCTCGGAGACATGGTGTTCCGCGCAGAGCTGCCCGATGCTCTTCTCCCCGAAACCGAGCGGGATTCCGAGTCGCGGCAATACCGTTAAAAGACTGTGATACTGATTGATAGCATCCGCCATCTTCATTTTAGGCGACAAATGCGGAGGGGTGTTTGAGGTAGTATTCATCACATTTTTTTCTTTGCGCAAAAATACTATTTTTTACTATTTTTGCACGTTGCAATTTTGATGCCGAAACAATAAATTCAAACCTGCGTGCTCTCATGGAGAAAAAAACGTTCTTGTTCGTAACGATTTTGCTGTCAGCCGCATGGACGGACGTTCCCGACCATTCGGAACAGTTCGGCCTCGAGGTGTCGCCCAACCCGTTTGACGGCGCGACCACGGTGACCGATTTCGACGGAAATGTTTACAGCACGGTGAAAATCGGCACCCAGTGCTGGATGAGAGAGAACCTTCGGACCACCCACTACGCTGACGGGACGGAAATACCACTCGGGGATGAGTTAGCCAGCTTCACCGACCCGCTTTATTTCAACCATCCGGCCGGCAGTTTGACGCTCGTTGAGCGAGGCTACCTGTACAATTATCCGGCGGTGATGCACGGCGACTCCTCCAGCCGGGAAATCCCCTCCGGCGTTCAGGGCATCTGCCCCAACGGGTGGCACGTGCCCAGCCTTTTGGAATAAGGAAGCGTTGCATACGGCACAGATGCGCGCCCAAGCCACCTTGAAAAGCAG
>CAMKLG010000112.1 GCA_946413585.1 uncultured Bacteroidales bacterium | reverse complement strand
GACCGTCGTGATCCGCGACACCACCATCGTGTCGGACACGGTGTATCAGGTTATCTGTGAGTAGTGATTGTCACGCCGCGAGCAACCGAATTTTTTGTACTTTTGCGCCGCATTTGGAAAAGAATGCGATAAAACCATTATGTTACCCTTGTGGAAAAGCGGCTCGTCGCCTCTCTACAAACCGGAAAAACAGGATTAGACCATTTGTAAGATAACCATTTATGTCAGAATACAAAGACGATGCTATTATAACCCTGAATTGGGATGACCATATCCGCACGCGCAAGAGACTCGTGACAAGGCCATTACCGAGGGCTTCGGCGTGGACTACTACTTCGTACATCCCTATCCTTCCTGGGAGCGTGGTGCCAATGAGAACATGAACGGACTTATCAGGCAGTATTTGCCAAGAGAAACCTCTTTTGAAAATCTTCCAAATGATGAAATTTTACTGATACAGATAAATTAAATTATAGAGTGAGAAAAAATAGGATTCCACAACCCGCGTGAATGTTTTTTCCTAATTTTGCACCTATAAACTTGATTCTTATTAAAAATGCATTTATAAAGTAAATTCAGCTGTTTTTTTGTATTTACGTTCCTTATATAAAAAACAATCTTTATATGAAAAAAATTATCAGTATCCTTTGTTTGATGCTTGTATGTTGGACCAATTTTGCACAAAACGATTTGAACACCAACAAAGTATCTTCACATCTAAAGGAATTAGTCCATCAATGCTCCAAACTAAAGAACACGCAAGAAGGGGTGGTGTCCGCCGAAGGAGTAACCGCCCTGGTTTCGTTTTCCATCCCTTGTGATGCCGGCACATTCCTCAGTACGCACCACTGCCGTCTCATCGACCATGTGGGCCGCATCTACATCGCACGCATCCCGCTGGGGGAGGTGGCGGCTCTTTCCAACAACGACACCATCGAGCGCATCGAGGCTGAGCGGATGCCTCGCCCCGCGATGGACGTGACTCCGCAGCAAGTGAACGCCTCTGCCGTCTATACTGGCCAGGACCTGCCGCAGGCCTACACCGGAGCCGGAGTGGCGGCGGGGGTCTTCGACAGTTATTACGACTTCACCCATCCCGCGTTTCTGGATGCCAATGGTGATTTGCGCATCCAATACTACTACGATTTCCACTGGCCGAATGCCGACAGCACGTTGGGTCATGCGTTGGAAACTGCAGCGGAGATTGCCGCTCTCGAACACTCGCAATACACTCTAAACGGCATCCACGGCACTCACGTGACTGGCATCATGGCTGGCTCCGCCGTGAATGGACAGTACCAGGGCATGGCTCCGGAAGCCGGCATATACCTCGCCGACTTCAACTCAGAGCGCGAGCAGTTCGAGAACCCTGATGAGAATACCTCGGCCATTGCAGTGTTAGGGTTCAAGAAGATCTTCGACCGTGCGCAGGCCGATGGCAAGCCCTGTGTCATCAACTTCAGCAGCTGTGAGAGCATCACCTTGACCCGCCAGCGCATATTGGAAGGCGAGGCCTTGCAGCAGCTCGTCGGACCGGGGCGCATCATTGTGGCGGGCGCAGGCAACGACGGTAACCGTTCTTGCTTCTTGGCCAAAGGGGCCTCGGACCTTCAGGCGGGCACTGGCATCGAGAACGGGATCTACAGCGGCCAGTACATTGACATCGACTTGGTGACCCCAGGCAACCAGTTCGTCCGTTTTGATTTTCTGGGCATGGGCCTCACTGGCGGGGGCATAGAAGGAACCATCTCCTTCCACACCGACAGCATTGACGCTGTGAACGGCAGCCATTTCACCACTACCGTCAGCATGGGCGAGGTGCAGCTGGATGTCACGTTGACTCCTTATCAGGATCCGCGTGGTTCCGTCTATCACATTCAGGGCATCATGCCGAACTCTGGCTACTTGTTCTTATGTGGCGCGTTAGTGCTACTCACCAGTGAAAACCCCGCATGGCTGTATAGCGACATCAGTTTCAGCCCCTTTACCAATGTTGAGAGCGTGCCGCAGTACAGTTTTGCGCAGCCGGGTTACTCCGTTTCTTGGCCGGCGATATTGCCTGATATCATCGCGGCAGGTGCCACCGGTTACAAGTCCACGGTGACCAACATCGATGGCGATGAGTACTACGACATGGTCCAGTTTGCCCCTGACCAGATCGGGCATATCACCAAGTTTTCCTCCTGCGGCCCCACTTTCGACGGGCGGATAAAACCCGATGTGGTGGCGCCTGGCTTGAACATCAACGCCGCTTACAACAGTTTTTACGGCGACTTTGCCGGCATCAAGAAGAACATCACGCACCAGTTCCAATATAACGGCAAGGACTATTACTACCTGGCGGAGAGCGGCACCTCCATGGCCTCACCCGTAGTAGCCGGGGTTGTCGCGCTGTGGCTGCAGGCCAAACCCGATCTCACTCCCGCCGAAGCCATGGAAGTAATCCGCGAAACCTCCACACACCCCGACAATACCTTGGTGTACCCTAACAACACCTACGGATACGGTCAGATTGATGCCTACCGGGGACTGCTCTACGTGCTGGATCTGCCCTCCAGCATCCCCGATCTGAGCCAGCACCAACCGCAGGGGGTGAAGTTCCGAGTGGAGAACCGCCACCTGTATGCCGATTTCGGGGACGAAATCCCCAAACAGATCATGTTCAACGTCTATACGCTTAACGGAAGTTTGGTGCGGACCCAGAGCGGTCGCCCCGACATCGACCTCTCCATGCTGAAGGATGGTGTCTATGCCGTGCAGTTGCTCACTGACATGCGAAGCACTACTGGCTCTACACTGATCCGGCTTCCGTGAACATTCTCTACATTTTTTTCATTTATTGAAAAAAACGGGAACCATTAATGTTCAGTTTTGGAGAAATTTATGGATGATGATATTGTCTTTGGAATGTACAAAGAATGTGTCGTGTCTGCCTTTCAATGCTGACCTCTATGGAGATATAGCGAGATGGTTGGAATCTGAATGGTGAATATATTATAGAATTTCTGAATGTCAGTCTGTTTGTGGTATCATACCAGATTGTGCAAGAGCTTCTTATTATTTTTGCCCCCGGCTGTCACCTTTTCACTTTTTCACGTTATGATATTAGTGAACAGTGATAATCCGATATGGCTATGTATATTAGAAACCACTTCCTTAAGCAGCCTCGAAGAGGCAAAACGCGCGAAGCGCTAATAACCCCATACAAGCGCAGCGCAGTGTGGGACTTGGCACCAGAGACAAGTTCGGACTGCGGAGACAGCGATACGGGTGCCCGCAGCGCAATACGTGCGTGTCTGGCCCTCCTCGTCCTCGTCCTCCTCGCCTCTCCCCTCTCCGCCCAGCACCGCGACACCCTGTACGTGGTGGAGGAAGAGCCGGTCTATGACACCCTCTTCGTGCACGACACGCTCCGAGTGCACGACACGTTGGTCCCGATGCAGACGGATAGTACTGGATTTTACAAGTTTAGTGCAGGTTTGAATGTTAACGTGCTCGGAGGCGGGCCTTCCATCAAATACGGCATTTCCAAGAATTGTGTTTTCCAAACCGATTTTTCAGGCAGATTTTTCATTAACAACTATTCTCCGGAGAATAGTTTTATACTGTACGTATATGAACTTTCTCAAAACTTTTTATATCAACGTCAAATTGCTGAGAAAAACGGAGTGCTTTACTACTATATGGTCGGAGCTGGCTTGTCGGGAGGCGTTTCAATACTCCGACCAACGCTTTGGAAACTTGGGGTATATCCTTTGTTTGGGGTGGAGTTTGTCTTGAAAAGACCTAAACTCTCTTTTCAAATAGACCTCAGGGCAGGTTATTGTTCCCTTCTGAAATCGGCAAATGCCAAACCGCCACGTACCAGTTTGGACAACAATCCGTTATGGTTGATTTGCTATACGGGTATGCCGACGGAATATCCTTATCACGGATATGACATTTCGCTGAATTTCGCCGTCAGATTCTGTATGATTAAATAAGATTGTATTTTTGCTCCACCGACTGTCACCTTTTCACTTTTTCACGTTATGATATTAGTGAGCAGTGAACAGTGATTAGTGAGTGGTGGGCAGGCAGTCGGCAACAGTATCGAATGGACAAGGCGAAATTTTGGGAGAAGCAGTACCGGAGGGGTCACGGCAGGATTGTCGGGATCTGCTACCGCTATGTCAACGACTGGGCGGTGGCGCAGGA
>CAMKLG010000111.1 GCA_946413585.1 uncultured Bacteroidales bacterium | reverse complement strand
AAATTTTCGTATTTTTGCACCCGAAAAACTCAAAGAGTCGTTGAAGATCATTCGTGATAGATTGATTGCGAGTTTGTTAGTTGAAAAACACCGCAGGATTGGCATTTTAACAATTAAGAAAGGGACAATGGAAACATTTCAGTTTTTGGGTTTTGGCATTGATGCATGGATTACCATCGTGACGGTGCTGGGTGTGTTCGCTATACTGATGGCCACCAAGTTGCGCACCGATTTGGTGTTTCTTGGTGCCATAGGTCTGTTGTTCGTCACGGGAGTGCTCGATGCCAAGGAAGCCTTCTCCGGCTTTAGTTCCACGACGGTGGTTGTGGTGGGTGTGATGTCTGTCGTGGTGGCCGGTCTGACACACACGGGAGTATTGCATTGGATAATCAAACATGTGTTGGGGCGTCCAAAGGATTACAAGCGAGCCTTGCTACGGCTGATGGCACCCGTGGCTGTGCTGTCGCCGCTGCTGAACACCGTCACGGTAGTTTCCGTGTTTGTCGGCGTTGTCAAGATGTGGGCAAAAAAGCTGAAGATGATGCCTTCCCGTCTCCTTATCCCTATTGCCTTTGCGAGCAACATGGGGGGCGTTTGTCTCATCCTTGTGATTCCGCAAAATCTGGTGGTCAGTGGCTTTTACGAGAGCAATACCGGACATGCTATGGGGTTGTTTGCCCCAGCCATTCCCGGTCTGTTCGGCCTTATGGCAGGTATGCTGACAACCATCGCATTACGCCGTCTGTTGCCAGAGAGGAAGGCGCCTGAGACGGCTTTTGAATCGGCTGGTGCTTACACGGTGGAGCTGCTTGTGCCTTCCGACAATCCGCATATTGCAAGAAGCGTGGGCGAACTGGGTCTGAACAATGTTGTTGGAGGGAGTCTCATTGAGTTGCGCCATTTCGACGACTACAGGATAATGTCGCCCGTGCCCGAGGGGGAACCTCTGATGGGGGGCGACCGTTTGGTGTATGCCGGACAAATTGAGGATCTGCTGGATTTGAAGAAGAAATACGGCCTGGTGAGTGCCGACCATCATGTGTTCCACTACAGCGAGGTGAGTACCGCCCGACAGCTGCGCACGGCATACATCACTTTCGGAAGCAGTCTGATCAACACCAAGATAGGCGACGGCACCTTTGAACGCGACAATAACCTAACCCTCGTCGCCGTAGCCCGCAAGGGCAAACGTATCGAGCAGGCGCCAAGGGATGTGGTGCTTCAAGCCGGCGACACGCTGCTCTTGGAATGTCCGCCACACATGAAAATCGACACCACCGCGCTCGGTCAGCAGCTACAGTTCTTCGACTCTACCGACGTGCCCAACATCGGACGGCACACCCTCTTGTCCACCGCCATTGTGACTGTCATGGTGGCACTCACTGTCTTCGGTGTCATGTCCTTGTTGCAAAGCGCCTTTATTGCCGCAGGGGTCATGCTCATCTGCCGTTGTTGCTCTCCGAAGCAGGCCATGGAAGCCATCGATTGGAGCCTTTTGGCAATCATTGCCGGCAGCATCGTACTCGGACTGGCCATACAAAAAACAGGCATTGCGGATTGGATTTCGCAAGGCATCCTAAGCATCAGCGGCAGCAATCCTTTGTCTGTGTTGATTGCCATCAGTCTGGTGGCCGCCATCATTACGGAGTTCCTGTCCATCACGACGGTGGCCGCCATCATCGCCCCCATCATGTATTCAGCCGCCATACAGCTGGGGTATGAGCCGTTACCGTTCCTTATCGCCTTGATTATGGCGGCCAACAGCTCTTTTGTCACCCCTGTCGGCTCGGCCGTGAACATGCTGGTATATGGTCCCGGCGGTTATCGTTTTGGCGACTTCATCCGCATCGGTCTGCCGGTAAAACTCGCGTTTCTCATAGTCAGCATCCTCATGGTCATCATCATATATCCATTAACACCGCTGTAATAAGTAGATGAGCATAAGTAGTTTACATATTGGACGCGAGACTGCGAGACGCGGGACTACGGGTCATTGGCTTGACTCGAAGTCCCGTGACCCGAAGTCAAAATAATGCAGTATAATTTTGAACGGTTACTTAACCGTGAAAGTTGAAAGTTAAAAGTTGAATTATGAGTATCACAATAGAGCCAACGGCGACACCAAGCCTGTCCCGACGCAGCAAGCCTGATTTCCAGTCCCAGTTTCTCGCCACCATTCTCAAGGCGAACACCAATCCGAATCTGGTCACCTTTGCCGGCGGCAACCCGAATTCCGCGTCCTTTCCGGTGTCGGAGATGAATGTCGCAGCCGATGGCGTCCTTCAGGAAAACGGATTCGCGGCATTGCAATACAGCGGCACACAAGGGTATCTCCCGCTTCGGCAGTACATTGCTGACCGATACCGCACTTCAGGACTCAATGTCGAGCCCGCCGAGGTCATCGTCACAAACGGCTCCCAGCAGGCACTGGACATCTTCTCCGCCATGATGATCGACCCGGGCGACCGCGTCCTGGTTGAGAATCCGACCTATCTTGCCGCTCTGCAGACATTTCATCTGTATGAGCCGGAGATCGTACCTGTTCCGCTCCGCGAAGACGGCATCGACCCCCACGCCTTGCGGAGGGCTGTCGACGAAAAGCGCCCGAAATTCGCCTATTTGATTCCGAACTTCCAGAACCCCACCGGCCTGAGCTATTCTGAAAGACTTCGTTCCGAGGTATCGGATATCTTCCGTGGGCGCGATATCCTTGTATTGGAGGATAATCCCTACGGCGACCTGCGCTTTCGGGGCGAGCCTGCGCACAGCTTCGGCTGGTACCTCGGCGAGCAATGCTGTATGCTGGGTACCTTCTCCAAAATCGTGTCACCGGGCCTTCGGATTGGCTGGATCGTCTGCAAGCAAAAGAATCTCCTTGAGAAAATGCTCGTCTACAAGGCCACAGTGGATTTGCACACCAACATCTTTGGCCAAATGGTGTTGCATCGCTATCTGACAGACAACGACCTGGACGTTCACCTTGCGGAGATAAGACGACTCTACAAACAAAAGTCGGAATATATGATTGCCTGTATCGAGAAATATTTCCCCGCAGGCTGCCGCTGCACACATCCGGATGGCGGCATGTTCCTCTGGGTCACTCTGCCCGACGGGGTTCGGGGCATCGACGTGCAGCGCGAGTCCATCAACCAGGGTTTTGCCGTCTGCGCGGGCGACCCGTTCTACGAATACGAACGGAACGTTCCGCACATCCGGCTCAACTTCTCAAATGGTTCGGACGAACAGATTGACAGCGGTATGCGCGTCGTCGGCGAGGTCATCAAACAATTGTTGAATCGTTATCAAACCAACAAATAAACAGTTAAACAGTCATGAGTCATTCGCTTGTAGTAGTTGTTCCGGAATTGAGTGCAGAACACTCCGCAAGGCTGCGCGAGGCCGCCGCCAGACACGGGTTTGAATGTCATATTTGCATGGATTTCGCGCAAAGCCAAAGGTTCCTGCCCGATGCCGAGGTAATCCTGGGTTCGGATGTATCTCTTGCAGGCCGTGCACCCAAGCTGAAATGGATGTGTTCACACTTTGCAGGAGTCGACACTTTTCTGAAGGAGGGCGTCTTCGCCAGCCCGAAAGCGATTCTTTCCAATTCCTCCGGCGCATACGGAGTTACCATTTCAGAGCATATCGTCATGCTTTTGCTGGAAATCCTTCGGCGGAAGCCGGAGTACCAGAAACATATTCAAGAGCGCGAGTGGGTTCGCCGCCTTCCCATCCGTTCCATTTACGGAAGCCGCATCCTGATGCTGGGAACAGGCGACATCGGGCAGGAGGTATGCAGGCGACTCCGAGCCTTTGCGCCGAGCTTCATAAAGGGGGTCAATCTTCATGGAAACAACCCGGGCAACCTCTTTGACCAGGTGCAGACTCCCGAAAAGCTTGCTTCTTTGCTTACGGATACGGACATCCTGATTATTTCCCTTCCCGGAACAAAAGAGACCTTTCATCTGATTTCAACCCCGCAGCTCAGCCGCCTGCCCGATCACGCCGTTATCATCAATGTGGGCAGGGGAACCGTGGTTGATCAGGAAGCGTTGGAAGAAGAACTGCAAAACGGACGCCTCTATGCGGGACTGGATGTATTTGAAAAAGAGCCTCTCCCCGCAGAAAGCGTGCTCTGGGACAGTCCAAGAGCCGTCATTACTCCCCACGTTGCCGGAGACACTACCCTCCCACACACTGTCAACAGAATTGTAGATCTCTTCCTGGAGGATTTTGAGAATTACTGTACCGGAAGGCCTCTCCTGCGGCAGGTTGACAGATTGATTGGCTATTGAATCGAACGTGCCCTGCGTGGTTTCGGACGCGGCTGCCCCCATCCATGTCGTACAACAAACATCGCTAAATTGTTTCACACTATGAATGACAACACTATCATCACCATCAACCGCGAATG
>CAMKLG010000110.1 GCA_946413585.1 uncultured Bacteroidales bacterium | reverse complement strand
CAAAGACGGTTCCATAAAGGATGGGCAGCACATTCTGCCAGATGATATTGTAACTTTTGAAACTGAGGCACAAATAGAGGAGAATCAGCACCAAAGAGATGCCGATGGTGAGGGCAATATCCCGTTTCATGGTGCTGGCGTTGTTGGCAGACTCCACCACAGCGCCATGCATCAGCACCTCCACATCTGGATGCGTTTTGTTGAATTGCTGGATACAGTCGCGGAGATGATTGATCAGTTTCCCGCCTTCCTGGGAGTTGAAAGTTTGGAAATCGGGGGCGATAAAGATCAGTGCCACAGAACTGTCGGGGCAGAACAGATGTCCGTCGATGAGGGCGAAGCCCATGCCGCTGGAGATGTCGGGCATCAGGCACTCGCGCAGTCCTAACGGGTCGGTGGAGACCAGCTCCGAGACCATGCCGGTTTCGTCGTTCATGATCAACTCGTGATTGCGGGCCATGGTCTCGTCGGCGTGGGCGATGGCGGAATCGAATCGGGCGTACAGGGTCGTGTCCACGAACGACGGCACGTGCATCATGGCGTAATCGAGCGCGTTGAGTGCCATGTCGGGTTCCAGACGGTAAAGCGTGTTGGCGATGCCCTCGTCGTTGGTGAGGATGGAGTCCATCAACTCATCGACGTAGCCGACCATCACTTCCGGCTCCGCACCCGTCATCTGCATGAAGAGCTTGTCCTTGACTTTCACATTGCCGAATACCAAGTCACATTCTGACTTTTCAGACTTCGGCAAAAGTTTCATCAGATCTTCTTCAAATTGAGATTTTGTGGCGAAAAATGCAAAAACAACACTGCTTAAAACCAAAAGTGCATATAAAAGGAATTTATGCTGTGTGAAAAATCGGTAGATCTTTACGAAAACCATATTGAATTTACAATTTTTTTTATAAAAAAAGCCCGTTTTTTAAGCGGCGGCAAAAGTACAAAAATTTATGTATTTTTGCCGCTCGTCAAAAACAATTGATTTGACGCATTTTACAAATGTTAAAGAAACTTAAAATCAGAGAGATGTGAAAAATCATTATTCATGTTTGTTGTTTTTGATTATTCATAATTTGTCAGTTAAGTTTGCAGAATAATAGTGTCACCTATGAGAAATCATCTTCTACAAAACAAATGTGCGCAATACAGAGCGCCTCAAATCGCAAAAGCAAAGGGAATCTATCCATATTATAAAGAAATAGAGTCTGAACAGAGCACGGTGGTGAAGATTAAGGGCAAGGATGTGCTGATGTTCAGCTCGAACAGCTATCTGGGTCTTTCCAATGATCCGCGTCTGAAGGAGGCGGCCAAAGCCGCAATCGACAAATACGGTACGAGTTGCTCCGGCTCTCGTTTTCTCAACGGAACACTCGATATCCACGTGGAATTGGAGAATAAGTTGGCCCAATTGGTAGGCAAGGACGGTGCGTTGTGCTTCAGCACGGGCTTCCAAGTTAACTTGGGAGTGGTTTCTGCGTTGTGCGGTCGCAACGATTATCTGCTTCTCGACCGCCTCAATCACGCTTCCATCATTGAGGGCAGCCGTTTGGCGTTCGGCAAATCGTTGAAGTACGCCCACAACGACATGGAGAGTCTGGAGAAGTGCCTGCAACAATGCGAACCCGAATCCGTCAAGCTGATCGTTGCCGACGGTGTCTTCTCAATGGAGGGCGACATCGTCCCGTTGCCTGAAATGGTGGCCTTGGCGGACAAATACGATGCGGAAATCATGCTCGACGATGCCCATTCCTTGGGTGTTTTGGGACATCAGGGCAGGGGCACTGCCGACCATTTCGGGCTGACCGACAAGGTGGACCTCATCATGGGCACCTTCTCGAAGTCGTTCGGCTCGTTGGGCGGTTTCATCGCTTCCGATGCGGACACCATCAACTATCTGAAACACAATACACGCTCGCTGATTTTCAGTGCCAGTATGCCTCCGTCCAACGTGGCTGCGGTCAGCAAGGCCATCGATATCATGTTGGACGAGCCGGAGCGCATCCAGCATTTGTGGGACGTGAGCAACTACGCCCGCAACCAGTTCAAAGAGCGCGGTTTCGATACAGGCCGCAGCGAGACACCCATCATCCCGCTGTTTGTACGGAATTCCGAGAAGGCCTTCTGGCTTTGCTCGCGCTTGCTGGAGGATGGCGTTTTCGTCACGCCGGTCATCGCGCCTGCGGTGCCCGAAAATGATGTGCTGATCCGTTTCGCCCTGATGGCCACGCACACCTTCGAGCAAGTTGACGAAGCTATCGACAAGATCACCAAAGCGTTCAAGGACGCGGAAATCCTATAAGCCATGGTTGTTCTGATTACAGGGGTTTCATCGGGTTTCGGTTTGGAGACTGCCCGGCTGCTTTCGCAAGAGGGACACACTGTTTATGGTACCGTTCGTCGCGACGTGGAGCCGTTGCCTGGAGTGCATTATCTGAGAGTGGATGTCCGCGACCGCGAAGCTGTGGAAAATGTCGTGCAACAGATTGTTGAACAAGAAGGTTGTGTTGATGTGCTGGTCAACAATGCCGGCATGGGTATCGGCGGGCCTGTGGAGTTTGCCACCGAGGAGGAGATTCGGGAGCAGATGGACGCCAACTTCATGGGGCTGGTGCATTTCGTGACCGCCGTGCTGCCCATTATGCGTAAGCAAGGAAAAGGCAAAATCATTGCGCTGAGTTCCATCGGCGGTGTGATGGGACTGCCGTTCCAAGGTTTCTACTCCGCCAGCAAGTTTGCCATTGAGGGCTATTGCGAAGCGTTGCGGCTTGAAACACAACAGTTTGGTGTTCAAGTTGTGGTGGTGCGCCCGGGCGATTTCTCAACGGGCTTCACGGCCAGTCGGAAAAAGACCGCCGACACCGAGACGATGCAGGTCTATCGTACCTACGCTGAATCGATGGGAAAGGTGGAGCACGACGAAACCGGTGGTCTGAAACCGCAGGTGTTAGCGTCTAAAATCAGCCAAATTATCCGTAAAAAGACCCCGCGTCACGGCTATGTGGTGGCCTCGCTTGAGCAACGCCTTTCGGTGATTCTCAAACGCATCCTGCCGTCGCGCTGGTTCGCGAAAATCCTCGGAAGTTATTACAAATTGTAGAAACGCAGCTTACTACGTCTTTACATGTGACGTTTGTACGCCCTTCTGCGCATGAACGGGTGGGTGGTGTATTCCCCGAACAACGACTGTACCTTGTAGTTTTCCTCCAATTGGGGGTTCATAATGATGGTGTCGATGCCCCGTTTGATGCAGTTTTCGTGTAGGTATTTGAACAGCAGCACGGGTATTCCACATTGCTGATACTCAGGCATCACGCCCATGATGAGCGCTTCCAAGGTGTCGTTCTTCTTCAGCGCCTTCAGAATGTTGATAAAGCCGAAGGGGAAGAGGCGTCCGTTGGACTTTTTCACCGCCTTGGAGAGCGAGGGCACGCAGAAGAGGAATCCTATGGGCTTGTCTTGGTCGTTGACTGCCACCGCTACGAAGTCCTTGTCCAAAATAGGCACGTAAGTGTTCAGGTAAGCGGCTATCTGTTTGTCAGTCAGCGGAGAGAAGCCATGCAAGGGTGCGAATGCCTCGTTGTACATGTGGAAAATCTCCATGCCGTAGCGTTTGCCCATGTCTTTCATGCTCTTGGGCTGCACCACGTGTACATTGGATCTTTCTTCGATCAGGTGGGCGAACTGGAACATGGACGGGAGGGTAGGACTCACATCCAGCGTCCGTTGGGTCCAATCGACCTCCTTGGTGAAGCCGAGCTTTTCCAACATGGGGCCGTAATAGGCATAGTTGTAGAGGCAGGTGAACGGGCTCAGATGCTCGAAACCCTCCACCAAAAGGCCTTCCTTGTCCATATCGGTGAATCCCCAGGGACCGCGTATGTCGGTGCGTCCCCGTTGTCTGCCCCATTCGGCCACGGTGTCGATCAGCGCTTTCAGAACCGCCTCGTCTTTGATGAAGTCCAGCCAGCCGAAGCGGACGAGTTTCTGCTCGTCATCGGCCTTGTGGTTGATGATGGCGGCCACGCGGCCCACAATCTCACTGCCGCGATAAGCCAGGAAGCAGTCCGCTTCGCAGAAATCGTAAGCCCCGTTCTTCTCGGGATTGAAAGTGTCGTATTCGTCACCCTCCAACGCGGGCACCCAATTCGCACAGCCCTTATACAAATGAAGCGGAAAAGTCACAAACAGCTTCAGCTGCCTGCGACTTTCCACCTTAACAATATCAATATTCATATACTAAAATCAATAACCAAAATCAATAACCAAAGCCCAATAACCTAATTCAATAACCAATAACCCATAACCAATAACCATTAAATAGAGGCATGTTCGCTCACATAGTCAATCACCTCTCCCACGGTCTCAAACTTTGGCGTGCCTTCGAACTTGAATCCGAACTTGTTCTCCACGGCGAGAC
>CAMKLG010000109.1 GCA_946413585.1 uncultured Bacteroidales bacterium | reverse complement strand
TCCCGCTGCCGCACACCGAGAAGTACTGGCCGACCGTCGGCAAGATCGACGACGCCTACGGCGACAGAAATCTCGTTTGTGTGCTGAGCGAGTAAGAAAATACGACTATTGGATATTAAACGGCGGGGAGGACATCAGTTTCTCCCCGCCGTTGTTTTCTGCGATAGGCTGCGAGTTCTGCGGGATTTTTTATCATCGCATCATTCTTTCCAACTTCGTTTTCCACTTTTCCCACTGGGGCATCTCCTTGCCCAACAACGAATAGAAATCCTTCGTGTGGTTGCGGTGCACCAAATGGCACAGTTCGTGGGTGATGACATATTCGATGCAACCCCGTGGCGCACAAATCAGCCTGGGATTCAAGTATATATGGCCATCGTTTGTGCAGTAGCCCCATCGTTTTTCCATCTTTCTGACAGAGATAGATTCGGGTCTTACGCCATAAACAGAAAAATGTTCGACAATTGGTTTCGCATATTCTGAGAATTTGATTTTCGCCCGCTCTCCATACCATTGCTGCAACACCTTCTTGGCCTCGTTCTTGTTTCGGCATTCAATTTCAAGAATGTTGTTTTGATAATGAACGGCATTGCAATCTGATTCCCTGATTCGAAGCATATACTGCCGCCCCAAATAGAGATGCGACTCGCCGCTGATATACTGCCGCTCTATTGTGGGAATCCCAAAAGACTCAAAATAACGCCGTTGCCGCAAAATCCAAGGGACTTTGCGATGCACTTTCTCACGAATGTCTTCCAAAGTGGCGTCTTCCGGTGCCTTTATGAAAACCGAGCCGTCGGGTTCCACGCGAATGCCGAGCGTTTTTCGCGGCACATAATCAATGCTGTACTCGATGTGGGTCGAGCCGTAGAGAATGCTGTCTGTTGTCATCGGATCCAGATTTTGGCCACATCCACACATCCGTCGATGATGATATCCATATCATCAAACGGAAAATTCACTCCGTATTTGCGCTTGACATTGTCGATTAGCTCATCTTCGAGACGGATTTTCATTTTGCCGATGATGTCGTTTTTCGACTGCCAGTCCACCAGCACGGAATCCTCCACAATCACTGTTTGGCGAATGATGTCATCGAAAGCGTTGGCCGTGGCCAAGGCCATTTCGCGGAGGGGCATGTCGGGAAAGAGCCGCTTGTAGTTTTCCAAAGCGATACCGAAATAGGCCTTCGCCGCGTTGTTGTGTTCCAACTCGGGCGGCAATTCGCTGTCAGTGTGGTTCAGCACATCCTCTTTGTACTGCATCATCTTTTCCAAATACTCATTGTCCGTTAAGCGCCCCTGCTCGTAAAGTTCGATGGTCTCTTTGATTAGCTGCGAGAATTTTTTGAAGAAAGCGGGGTCGGAATCCATGTTCTCGTTGATGTATTTAGCCGTTCGGGTGGCGATGGTATCGGCCTTGGCGGCGGTACCTACGACACTGTCCACCTCTTTCTGGAAATTATCTTTGTCGAAGATGTTGACCAAATTGGTGATGACCTTCACGGCATCGCTTTCCACATGGTGATTGATGAGTTTCTCAATGCGGGCTTCGTACTTCTTGTAATCGACAGTGTCGGAATAGCGCAGTTGGACAGCGGTGCGCAGCTTGGCAAACATGTTCAGATCGTCTTTGTAACGACGAATGGTCTTTTCATCAGTAGTTTCAAAGAATTCCTTGGTAGATAGGGCGAGTTGCAGCACCGATGAAAAGGCCGTCAGGCGGTCGTAGAACTCGTGGCGACGGTCCTCCATACGCAACGACTGTGCGTATGCCTCCAAATCACGCTTGTTGGGAATCATCTTGAACAGTTCCCAAAGGTCGGAATGACGTTGCGGAAGTTCAGCAATCTTATCACTCACAGGCACCAACGTCTCACGGAACACGTCGCGGTCATCTTCATCATATTCTGAATAGACGCTTAATGCATCGTCCAACTCTCTTAAAACTCCGTAGTAGTCAATGATGTAACCGAAATCTTTTCCTTCGCATGTTCGGTTCACCCGAGCAACCGCCTGCAACAAGGTGTGACCGTTTAGGTTACGGTCTAGATACATCACTGCCACTTTCGGTTCATCAAAACCAGTCAGCAACTTGTCCACCACAATCATCAATTCTGGCGATTCCTGGTTCTTAAACCGCGAAATCAAATTCTCCTGATACTTCTGCGGCGTTCCATGCTCGTCCATCATCCGTTTCCAAAAATCCTTAACCTCTTGCGCCGTCCCGCCGTATGCGGTTTCCTCCCCTTCGCGATCATCAGGCGCGGTAATCAGCACTTCGGAGGCGAGCTTTCCGATCTCATCAAGATACTTTTTGTAAAGAGTGGCGACCTTCTTTTTAGGGGTAACCAGCATGGCTTTGAAACCTGTTCCCTGCCAATTGTCCGTGAAATGCTTGGAAATGTCAAGGGAAATGGAAAAGATGCGCTGCTCGGTCTGGTTGAGACTGTCGGTGCGGGAGAATTTCTTTTTCAAATCGGTGGCTTGGTACGGGGTAAGGTCTTCGCAAAGCAAGTTGAAGAAATTGTCGATAGGTTCTTCGTTGACTCTTTGTGGTGAGAGACGCCCTTCGTAGAGCAGCGGCACAACGGCTTTGTCCTCAACGGCTTGCTTCACGGTATAGACGGGTTTGATGATGCCGCCAAAAGTGCGGGCGGTGTTCTTGTCTTTCTTCATCAGCGGCGTTCCCGTGAAAGCAATCTTGCAGGCGTTGGGCAGCACCCGGTTCATCTGGATGGCCAACTCTTTGTATTGGCTGCGGTGCGCTTCGTCAATCAGGATGAAGATGTTGGGATTGTCGAGCGGGCGTTTGATTTTCTTGATGGCCGTGGCAAACTTGTTGATAACGGTGGTGATGACGGCATCGGTGTCGCTTTCCAACAGTTCCACTAACCGGCTGCCCGTAGTGGCGTTCTCCACCTCCTTGCCGCACTTTCGGAAAGTCTTGGTGATTTGACTGTCGAGGTCGGTGCGGTCGGTGACCAACACGATGCGGGGGTTGGAAATACTCGGCTCCTGCGCAATCTTTTGGGCTAACAACACCATCGTCAGTGATTTGCCACTACCCTGTGTATGCCACACCACCCCGCCGTTGCGATGTCCCGCCTCAATGGTTTTCACCCGATTCACCGTCTCGTTCACGGTGAAATACTGCTGGTATCGGGCCAGTTTCTTGATACCGGCATCGTAAATCGTGAAATGGTACATCAGCTCTAACAGACGCTTCGGACGGCAGAGGTTGTAGAGATACTCGTCCTGCAGGGTGACTTCCCTGTCGCCCACCATCTCGTTAAGTCGCTGGAGATAGTCCTGTTCCGCCGTCTTGTTGGGAAACCGTTCGTGCCATTTGCACCAGAACTGCGCCGCCGAACCGGTGGTGGCATAGCTGCCGAAACTGTTGCCGATGGCTAACAGCAGGGCGCTATAGACATACAGACTGCGGATGCCGTCCTCCTTCTGGTTGCGGAGGTGCTGCGAAATGGCCTGCTCTTCCGCCCCTTTGACATCGGGGCGTTTGCACTCAATGACCACCAACGGGATGCCGTTGACGAACAGCACGATGTCGGGACGGTAGGTGTCGTTGGAGCCCGCACGGGTGACGGCAAACTCCTCAGTGACGTGAAACACGTTGTTCTCTGGATGTTGCCAGTCGATGTAGCGCATCGTGTAGCTCTTTTTGTCGCCGTCGATGCTCTGCTCGAAGGCCTTGCCGAGGGTTAACATATTATAGACGGCCTCGTTGGCGTTGAGGTAGCCGCCTTCCATCGGCACGTTGCGCATGGCGGCGACACCGTTCTCGATATTCTGTTCCGAGAAGCGCGCCTCGCTGTGACTGCCGATGCGGATGGAGTTCAGATTGCGCAGCTGTTGCCGCAAAATGTCTTCCAGCAGCACGTTGGAGGTCTTCCCGCCGCGCAGCTCCAGCACCTCTTCGGGTGAAAGGTACTGGTAGCCCAGCTTTTGCAGTAGTTCCAGTGCCGGTTTTTGGCTGATGTCGTTTTCTTTGAAGGAGATTCTATTCATGAGATTCTTTATTTTCTATTATTTCCCAATGTCCGCTATAGCCGCTACCGACATATTGTATATGGGGTAGTTTGATGATGTGTCTTTTTATTGTTCTGGAGGTGAAACCGCTTATTCTGGCTAATTCATCTGTCGTGATTTTAGGATTCTTTTTTATCTGCTCTTCTATCCATTTATCAAGTGATATTTCTTGGGTGACATCTTGAGTATCACTTTGAGCATCAACTTGAGTGACACCTTGGGTGACATCTTGGGTGACATCTTGGGTGACACCTTGGGTGACATCTTGGGCGACATCTCCGGAATCATCAACTGTTGAAAAAACATTCACGACAAAGACCGTCAATTTGCTAACATCAAACTCTGCCTCCTCGTTGTCGTTTTCCTTCAACATTTCTTGAA
>CAMKLG010000108.1 GCA_946413585.1 uncultured Bacteroidales bacterium | reverse complement strand
CCGAAGCATTTGAAAAAGCCTCCGAAAACAAAATCCCCGTCTTGGAGGAGGTGAAAGAGAAATCGTTCACCGATGGTAGTGAGAAGCCGACACACATCTTGATTGAAGGCGACAACTACCACGCACTCACCTGCCTGCAATACACACACAAGGAGAAAATCGACGTCATCTACATCGATCCACCTTACAATACAGGCAGCGATGGATTCACCTACAAGGATAAGCGCATCCTCACGGAATATCCCGACGGCACGCCCGTCCCCAAAGAGCATCCATTACGCCACAGCTACTGGCTCTCATTTATGCACAAACGTCTTGAATTAGCCAAGAACTTGTTGAGCGACGACGGAGTGATTTTTATTTCCATAAATGAAGAAGAATATGCGCAATTAAAGTTGTTGTGTGATTCGATTTTCAAAGAAAACAATTATATAACAACTATCACGATAAAGGTACGGCACGAGGATAGAATTCTTAAAGGCGATAAACCTATCCATGAAACAACAGAACTTCTTCTGATGTATCAAAAAAGCTCATCCTTTCGAATTCAGAAACGGACAAAAGACAATTCAAAACCAACAGGTTACAAATATAGAATCACTGAATTAACCAATAATCCCAAAATCATAGAATTGGGAGGTAAAAACGTATCTGTCTTTTACCCAAGAGAATATAAAATCGAAGAGTGTGAAGAAAGTTTTGATAATCTTAAGAAAATAAATATTCGAGGTTCTATCAAGGCTGGTAATAGTTCGGGAAGATTCCACATGGCATATCTCGAAGATAGAAGGAATGATTTTGATGTTTTGTATAAAGTTCCTGATATAGGTGAAGAGGGTCTTGGCTATCGCTATTTTCTTTCCAGAAAAGACAGCCGACAAGCTAACGGTTCTTATTTTCAAGGTTCGCCATTGTCAAGACAAGATTTGAAAGAAATCCCTTATCCTAATTTTTATGATTTCGAGCCTGAATTCAACACTGTAGGTCAAGAAGGAGGTGTACCTTTTGGAGGAGGAAAAAAACCAATAGCCTTTATCGAACAATTGTTAAAAATATATACCAATAGATCAAGTTTTACAGTATTGGATTTCTTTGCAGGAAGCGGTTCGACAGGGCATTGTATTCTCGACATGAACTCATCTGGAGGGAATCGACGTTTTATTCTGGTACAAACACCAGAATTAACTTATGAGATTAAAAATGGCAAAAAGGTGCCCAAAAAAGGCGCAATAGATGTTTTTGTTGCTGGTTATGAAAGAATTGTAGATGTTACATATCAACGTTGCAAAAATGTGATGCAAGGCTACACCAACTCTAAAGGCAAAAAAATCGACGGTTTAGGCGGATCTCTGAAATACTACAAAACGGCCTTCACGGGTACTGGCAACCCTCATCGCGATCCCATCATGCTTCCGTCCGATGAGGACCGTATTTCTCTCGCACAAAATGCCGGTGTGCTGGTCTCTTTGGCGGAAAACACTTTGTATGAGATCGTTAAAAACGATTGCTATCAGATTTTCACCAACAACCATGGCAGGTTTGCAGCTGTTTATTTGCAGGAAGATCTCAAGCAATTTGAAGATTTCAAGCAGGGAATTGAGAAATTAGGCGGAAACGTGACCGTGTATATTTTCAGTTGGGGCAACAATCCCGACGCCGCAAATGCGTTCATGCATCTGCCCAACGTGGAGGTCAAGTCCTATCCCAACGCCATTTTGGATGCTTACAAAAGTGCCATGCAACAAATCGAAAGCCAAAAATAACCCTAAAACTGTCAAGAAATGAATCCATATACCTTTCAAGCAAACGCAATAGAAGAGCTTCTTCGCAAATTCAAACAACTTTGGGCATCGGTGCACCATCCCGCACAGTTGGTGCTCAAATCGCCCACGGGTAGCGGCAAAACCTTCATGATGGCGAATTTCATCAGTCAACTCGTCAACCAACCCGATTGGCAACACGATGTGGCTTTCGTATGGATTACGTTCAACGATAAATTGGCCATGCAAAGCCGCGATAAATTCCGCAACTTCTTTTTCCCGAACAACTACTGCCGGATGCTCACCGTGGCGGATTTCAACGAAGGCGTCCTGCAAAAGAATGACATTCTGTTTATGAACTGGCAGAAGTTGGTTGCACATAATGCGAAAGACCGTGTGCTTCGCCGTCCTGACGATCCACAACTTTATCGAGAGAGCGGCTATTATTTCGAGGATTTAGTGGATAATACCGCAGCCGCTGGTCGCCAAATCGTACTCATCATTGATGAAAGTCACACTCACGTGAGTGATTTGGCAAAGGAAAAAGTCATCAAGCCTCTGAACCCCAAGATGATCATCAAGGTTTCAGCCACCCCGTTTAAGGATGTTTCCGAACGCGGACAATTTGAAATCGAAAGAGACGCTGGAAAAGCTGACATTGTAGTCGTGAAACATGACGACGTAGTTACCGAAGGGCTGATCAAGGAAAAAATCCTTTTTCAGACAGAGGAAGATGTACGACGATATAAAGGCCGCGACCAAGATGAAATGTTGCTGGAAATGGCCATCGAAAAACGTAATGAACTCGTAGATGAATACAAGAAATACAATCTGAACATCAATCCGTTGGTTCTAATACAGTTACCCAATGACGACCATAAATTGTTAGAGCAAGGATTTCCGACAAAAGAAGAGATCGTTACTGTTTTTCTCAAGAAAAAAGGAGTGCCCGACAGCCGTATTTCAAGCTGGTTTGACGGTAAAGAGCCAGACCCTTATATTGCACAAAATGATCGTGAAATAGACTTTATGCTTTTCAAGCAGGCGGCAGGTACAGGCTGGGACTGTCCGCGTGCCCACGTGTTGGTGATGTTCCGGGAAATCGGCAGCAACACCTTCTACACACAGACCTTGGGCAGGATTCTGCGCATTCCCGAACCGAAACGCATACATCCCATTCATTCTCCGTTACTCAAAACGGGATTTGTCTATACGAACTATTCCCGCAACCAAATCGGCATTCCGGACCAATCCACCACAAATAAGCCGTTTATATTCATCTCCAACCTGAAATACAAGAATATAACTTTCCCCGATTGCCTGCAAACCGACTTCGAGTCGCGTGTAGATTATGGCGACCTGGCCGACTCAAACGAGTTTCAAAAGTCAATGATCCAAACCTTTAACAACTTCTTTGGAATAGACATGGATGCCGACATGTACCACGAATGTCAGAAAAAAGTAGCGGCAAAGGGTATTAATATGAACCCCGTTGTTAGCAATTCCATCATGACAGATGTGGAAATCCGCGATATTGATGTCATCGGTGATCATATATCCGATGGAAATGACTTGGAAAATGAAACCTCTGAAAATGATTTGGAAAAGATTTTCACCATGTATTGCATGAAAGTGTTGGCTGAGCAAACTTCCAATGATGCGAAGATTTCCAACATAGCCCGTTCCTGGAGCCCGTTGAAATCAGCGTTGCGCGTATGGATGCGTAGTGCCGTGAATCCGAATACCATCGTGTGCTACAAGGTGTTCATCGCCGACATTCAGAAAGGTGCAAACAGCGTGTTCCAGAAAGCCATCACGCAGTCGTTAATCGACTATCGTCCTATCTTGAATCGCATTTTAGCTACCCGCGCTAAAAAAAGCGGCACTTCCAACCCTTTCAACCTTCAAGATTCATACAGTTTCACCGACGACTACGAAGAACTGGCTTTGCCCAGCGACGCTTGTGTCCTCACTCCATTTTACATCCAAAAGAATTTCAATGGTCGGCAGAACGAGGAAAATTTCATCATGTTCATAGACCCGAACCAAAACATCAAATGGTGGTTTAAAAATGGGGATTATGGTCAAGAATATCTGGCTTTCAGGTATTTCAACTCAACAGAAAACAAATACGCGCTTTTTTACCCCGATTGGCTGATTCAGATGAAAGACGGACGCATCGGTATCTTCGACACGAAAGGAGGTATCACGGCCACCGATTCAGCGGTGAAAGACAAGGCGGAGGCGTTGGCCAAGCGTATCGCCGATATGAATACTGCTTTGGGAGAGGACAAATTCTTCGGGGGCATTGTCATCTTCGAAAACGGTCAATGGTATTGTAATGACGCCCAAGTTTACCACTACCAGAAAGGCGATTTAACTGGGTGGAAAAACATGGCGAATATGCTTTAGACTCTTTTGCTTCTTGTAATCACGTGCCTGCAGTTCAATCCTGCGGGCACTATTTTTTTCTTCGTGGCGGCCTGGCGCAGCGAGAACGACACCGTGGAATCGGCGGTGATGTTGCCGAGGATGCAGCTGCGGCGGTGATGTTTCTCCACGTTCGAGCCGTAGCGCATCCACAAAGGCATGATGAGTCGGAACCGCGACCAACCGCGTCAGCGGTTGCATGTCTGTAGCCAGATGCGGGCGATGTTCCCAATTTTTTCGAGAGAAGGTCCGGACGCGGGGTTCGCGGCGCGGGAAAAAGGTGCAGGCGAAGGGATTGGATGGTTCGCCG
>CAMKLG010000107.1 GCA_946413585.1 uncultured Bacteroidales bacterium | reverse complement strand
CAGGTGAAGCTTTCGCAGGCGGTTTCGGTCGCGGTGTTGTGGGTGCCGTGGTTGATGGTGAGGTGCAACGTGTCGATGGCGGGACAACCACCCGGCAAAGAATATTCGTATGTATATACGCCTGATTCTTCATAGGTTGTTCCGTGCCAGAGATAGCGGTCGCACACTTCAACTGTAGAGGTTTGGCCAGCGGGGTCGCACAATCCTGACATGGTTACACTACTATGAGCCGCAGCCCGACAACCATTGTCCCAAATAGCCCAAACGGTATAATGGTAGTCTCCGTTGTAGATAACCTGATCATTGTAGGAAGTGTTGTTGGTTTCTGCCAAAGTCGTCTCATTTCTGTCTATCTTGTAGTGGGTGAGTGAGATAGGTGCGTCTTCTATGGTGGCTTTTAATGAGAAACAGTAGTTAAATTGGCTGTCATAATATTCTGACCAATAGTTGTCTGAATAACCGGGATATTTACAAATGTTGCTCTTCTTTGAAACGTATGGGGTTCCTAAAACGACAGGGGAACCGCCAGAAGATTCAAGATAGATACCATACCACAATTCCTGATTGGCATCGATGGTGACGGGCTCGTTGAGTGTGATCGTATTCCAAGTGCCTGCGGTCAAAGATGAAAGATTCACAGCTTGATTGGTGACTTGTGTTCCCGAAGCAAGGTATCCGTCGGGCTTCAGTCGTCCTCCCTTATACACAATAATCCTGTATGTAGTGCCTTGGGAAGTGGGAATAAAGGAAACGGCAGTGAGCTGTTTCCCATGATAAGGTGCTAAATCTGAGACATCGAAACGTTGTACAGTGTATAGCTGAGTACCCTCGGAACCGCTGCCAGAATTTATTCCGGCAGGATTCTCGTACCACGACAGTGTTTCTTGTTGGATGCTTTGCGCGGCAGGAGCCTCCCATTGCAATCCCACTGAATTGCCGGAGGTCGAGAGTGTTAAATTCTGAGGCGGATAGCATTCGTTGTTATCTTGTCCTGATAAGAGCACGGTCGTGCTTATGTCTCCGGAAGTGAGCGCGATCAAGCCCGTTTCATACTCGGCAGGGGGAGAATCAGGTGTGTACTTTACGAATAGGATTCCTCCAACAGCAGGGAGATCCAGCGTGCTGGAATAGTGAATGGAATCGGTGCTGATAAGGAAGTTCCCGCTTACCGTCGCATGAATGGAGGCCGTTAAGCCACTGCCGTTTATTATGACTTTCTTTATCGTGTTGACAAATCCTTGGTTAGTGAAAAAGTTCACATTGGTCGGCGTGGATGTGAGTTGCGCGACATTCGTGAAGGAACCCTCTAAGGAGGCTGAACAACCGTTGCACCAGTTGGCGGTCACCGTGTACAAATAGGTGCCGGTGGAACTGACGACATCCTGCCAGGAGGTATTGCTGGTGGTTCCAATAACGGTTCCGTTTCGTTCAATTTGATAGTTGGTAACCAATGGTGGGTAGTCCACCACGCCTATAATACAGAAAGATAAATCGGAGTTGAACTCACCCCAAGAGGTATTATTAGTGGAGTGGGCGCCATAGATACTTCCTTTTGAAGGAACCGAATTATCGTACAGTGCCAAAACGTATGTTCCTCCGGGTGCCTCCACATAAATACCGAACCAGAGTTCTTGGCTGGCATCGATGGTGACCGGCGTGTTTAACGTGACCGTGTTCCAGTTATTAAAGTTTAGCGAATTTAAGGGTATGTCTTGCGACACAACCAGAGTTCCGGGATTGTAGGAATTAGAAGTGTAGCTACCGCCTTTATAGACAACGGCTTTGTAGGTTGTGGCATCTGGGTGCGCATAAAAACGGATGGCCGTGAGCGACATGTTGTGATAGCTCAATAAATCGGTGTCACAGTAGCGTTGCAACATGCTACGTGAATAGTCTGAGGAGTAACCGTAAAGGTGGGAGAGATATTCGGACGACCAAGAGATGGTCTGTGGGTCGGAAACAATTTCAGGTGCATCCCATTGCAGGTTGATGTGCTGTAAATCTGGAGAAGAAAATAACAGATTTTGGGGTGGATTGCAAGACATTTCGTTGCTATAAGTGTTACCCGTAAGGAAAACGGTGTCAGACACACTTCCAGAGGATAAAAGGATTGTCCCATAGTCTGTTGAAGTTGAACCGTTGGGCTCGTAGCGCACGTAAAGAGTGCCGCCAGTGCTACTCAAGGTCCGGTTTGTGGAAAAAGTGGTGTTGTTGGTACTGATTTTGAAGGGACCTGTGACAGTGACGTTGATGGTACTTGAAAGCGAGGCGGCTATAACGGAAAAAGATTTACTTTCACTTATGGTGTTTTGTTCGATGAAGAATGATAGAAAATCAGTACTTGTATAAATCATGGAATGTGAGGCATCAATACCTATGATGGCCGTTTGGTTGGAGGAAAAATCATAACTACCGGGGTTGAGGTTTGATATGGCGAAAAACCCGTTGTTGCTACCACTCCATCCCCAGTTGAAATGGAAGTAATCGTTATCGTCGTATCCATCGCAGACAAAGGCATGCCCGCCACTGCTCCCGTTCCCACTATAATACACAGGACGAAGGTTGTTTAGTTCGTTCTTGATTTTATTGACCCAGGTGGATTGATGATAGTTTCTGGAGATTAATTGGGCGTTTCTATATCCAAAATAGTTGACAAAGGCATTTTTAGCATCGCTATCGTAAGCACCGCTGCCGTATGGACCGAACATCATATCAACGGCTACACCGCAGTGATAGATGAGTTTGGCCACCTCGTTGATCTGGTTTTGAGGACTGTTGGCATTAATGCTGTTGGGCATTTGGCTATAATTGTAGTTTGCCGTACTGAAGTTCGCGAACAAGTTGCCGTAGTTTCCGTAACCAGCATCGGTAAAGTTGCTGTTGTAACTATGGCTTCCGACACCGTTGGTGGGGTGTGACCAGTATCGTAAGATTTGCGCCATGGCGGTAGCCACGCATCCTGCGTAGGCATGTCCATGTGGCCCATCGGCATCTTCTGGGCTGAATATGTTGTACGGGTAGTTTTGATTCCATAGAGTGGTTAATAACGGTCCCACACTGCTTCGGTTAGGTTCCGGCAGGTTGTTGGTGAGTAACTGTCGCCACTCGCTTGTCATAGAACGCTCATTTTCACTGATTCCCGTGATGATTTGTTCGATTTCCCGTGTATAGTCATTCAGCAAATCCTCAAGAGATTCGGGAATGTGAGCTGTGTAAAAGGAGGATTCGGTGGAATATCCGATGATGGGCTTCACGCGTGTGTCGGCGGAAACAATCACAAAACCATGGTCGAAGTTGATGATGTAAAAGGCGGGTGATTGTCCGTTTCGGTCGTGTATTTGCGAAAGCCTTTGCGTACGTACAACACGGGCTTGGGGCTCTGCGATAACATGGCCGCTTTTGTGTTGGTAGAAAATCTTTGCTGCGCGGAGCGCGGTGATGCTGTCCACGGGGGAAGCAAATAAGGTCGTACCTGTTGATAACAAATAGAAAATGAAAGCAATACATGCTAAAAGTAAATTGTTTTTCTTCATAATGGTTGAGTTTTGAATGTGTAATCAATGTTATTGTTGAGAAAAAAGAATCTGGAACAGAAAGAAGGACATTTTATGGACGCTTTTTTCTTAAGAAGAATGCAATAATGCTGTATATAAAGCCAAAAATAGTCAGCACGATGGCGATTCTGGCGAGGTAGTCCCCATGTTTCACGTAGAAAGTTTCACCAGATTGGGCAGACACTATGGTCTGGATAGCGGTACGTTCGTTATATTTCGTCTTCGCCAGCACCCGCCCAAGAGGGTCAATTACGCCGGAGAAGCCACCGTTGGCCGCGCGGAGCACGTAACGGCGTGTCTCGATGGCTCTTAGCCGTGACATGTCGAAGTGCTGCCGGTGGCCTGGACTGTCGTCCCACCACGAGTCGTTGGTGATGACCGTCAAGATGTTCGCGCCGTTGCGCACGAACTTCGCGACCAGCTCGCCATAGACCGACTCGTAACAGATGGCCGTGCCGATGCGCATCGGTTTTCCGTCCACCTCGAACGCGAAGGTGCGCTGCACCGTGTCTTTGCCGAGGGATGAATTGGTGCCGCCCAACTTGATCAGGACGTCCCCCAAGAAACCGAAGAGCTTCGGGAAAGGCATCCCCTCCACACCAGGCACCAAACGGCACTTGTGGTAGTGGCTTACCAGGCCGTTTTTGTTGTAGAAACCGGCGGTGTTGTAAAATTCCATGAACTGCCCAGGTGTGTATTCCTGCGCAACCGGCGATGGCCTATGGTCGTAAATGCCCACGGTGGAAAGCCCCAACACGAAATTGAGGTTCGGGTAATCAGCTGTCACACTGTCGAGTAAGGCGAACCCCTCAAACCGGGTGTCGCCCTCCATGAAGGTGTGGTTGCGCAACGCCTCCATCTCAATGGTGTGCGCGATGGCCGACTCCGGGGTGATGACGAGGTTGGTCTTCTCGTTGATGAAGGGCTTCGCCACATCGAGAACCCGCTGGATCTCCTGGGTGTTGGTGAGGCTGTACTCTTCTTCCCATGGGTCAGTGTTTTGCTGCACGATGACCGCCTCGATGGGGGTGGAACTGTCAATCTTCCGTCCCATCAGCTCATATATGAGCACGGAGATAAGCATAGGCAGGACGAGGCAACAAAGGGTGAGGATGCTGCCGTATTTGCGTGGACGTTTTTCCCGCTCTTTTTTAGTCAAAGGTTCCCAGTAAACCA
>CAMKLG010000106.1 GCA_946413585.1 uncultured Bacteroidales bacterium | reverse complement strand
ACGAAAAACCAACCATTATGCGAATCATCCAAAAATCCAAAACCGAGATGGTCTCTGCCATCCTCAACATCGTCGGGCTGGCCGCCGCCTTCGCCGCCCTCTATATTATCCTCGTGCAGGTGCATCACGACCTCACCTACAACAAGGCACTCAAGGACAGCGACCGGATCTATGTTCTTACGACTCAAGAGTCCAGATCCAGTGGTTATTCGTCTTATATGTGTCGCCCCATAGGCGAATATGTTGTCAATGCGTCTCCTGACATTGAAGCCGGTGGCTGTGGTCGCGTTGCGGGTTATCCTACCATGATTTACGTGGGCGATGACCAATCGCCGGTGAAAATTTCAATATCCTCATTGAACAAAGGTGCTCGCGAGGTGTTCGGCATCGAATTGGTGGCTGGCAATTGGGATGATTTGACGGGCGTAAATTGCGCTATCTCGGAATCTGCGGCCAAGCGTCTCGGTATCCAAGTGGGCGATGTCGTGAAATATTATGATGGCGGGGCATGTCAAGAAACAACCGTTGTGGCCATTTATGAGGACATGCCAATGCACAGCGACCTTTCATCTTTCGAGATGTTTACCGATTTTCCGGATGTTTTACTTGATGAATGGAAGGAGTTCTCGTTCAACTATTTCGTGAAATTACGCGAAGGTGCCGACCCCGAAGCGATTACCGAAGCGGCAAAGCCTATATGCAAGCGGTTTTTCAGCGAGATGAAAGGCGGCAATGAGGTTACGGACGACGATGTCAAGTTCGGGATTCGCCCCGTGCTGCTGACCGAGATGTATTTCGCTGACCCTAACAATAACTTCACAGTAGGCAAGATGGGTAATCGGACCACAACCATCACTATGCTGGTCATCGCCATTTTCGTGGTGCTCATTGCTTTCATCAATTACATCAACTTTTTTTTCGCAATGGTGCCACTGCGGTTACATGGTTTCAATACGCGCAAAATTTTGGGCAGCAGCCGTTTCCAGTTGGTGGTGTCGTCGGTGGGCGAGTCGCTGCTGATGGTTGCTGTCGCTTTAGGCTTGGCATTGACGGTAGTTATATTTTTCAAACAATCCACTTTGGCTTCGCTCATTGAAACTTCGCTGGACCTTGGCCAAAATTATGGCATTGTCGCGTTAACCATTGGTTTGGCGTTGTTCATCTCGGTAGTCGCCAGTCTCTATCCGGCGTTGTTCGTCACTTCGTTCAATCCCGCTGTTGCATTAAAAGGCACCTTCGGCACCACGCAGAAGGGCAAGGCCTTCCGTATTGCCTTGATTGGCTTGCAGTTTACGGTATCCATTGTGTTGATTATCTGTGTGATATTTGTCCACAAGCAACGAAATTTTATGATGAATCACGAAATGGGATTCAATAAGGAATGTCTGTTGCAGTCGCAAGTGTCGGGGTATCTCGCCACTAACCGCGAAGCCGTTGAGAGCAAGTTGAAAGCTGATGCCGCCGTCAAAGATATTGCCTGGGGGTCAGGGCCTTTCGTAAGTGATGCTCGTATGAGTTGGGGACGCACACTTCGTGGTGAAGATGTCAGCTATCAGGTTTATCCCGTCTCGTGGAACTTTCTTCAGTTTATGGGCATCGATATTGTGGAAGGACGTGATTTCAAAGAAGCCGACGAACAGGGTCATGGTATATATATCTTCAACGAAACGGCACGGGACAAATACAATATCACTCTTGAGGATCAGATTGGCGGCCATGATGACCAAATCGTTGAGATTGCCGGTTTCTGTAAAGATTTCAACTTTGCCTCGTTGCGTCAAAGTATAGAGCCTTTTGCGTTTTATGTATATGGAAAGGAACCATGGAAAAGCTGCGACAGAATATTCATACGCACTGCGGCAGGCATAGATGTCCCCGCGTTGATGGATCGAATTGTCAAGATTCTTAATGATCTTGATCCCAATTTAGGCAAGGGAATGTCATACGAGGTGAAACCATTTGAGCAAGCCATTGAGAACCAATACAAAAAAGAGAACAATCTCTCAACATTGGTTACCTTGTTCACCGTGTTGGCCATCGTCATCTCGCTCATGGGCGTGTTTGGGTTGGTGATGTTCGAGACGGAACACCGCCGCAAGGAAATCGGCATCCGCCGCGTGCATGGGGCCACGGTGAAACAGATTCTGGCGATGTTCAACTCCCGCTTCGTGAAGATTGTGCTGGTCTGCTTCGTCATCGCCGTGCCCATCAGCGTGTTCGTGATGCATCGCTACTTGGAGGGCTTCGCCTACCGCGTGCCGCTGCACGTCTGGGTGTTCGTGGTGGCATTGGTCGCGGTGCTGTCCGTTACTATCGCGGTGGTCACCTTACGCAGTTTGAGAGCGGCTACGGTGAATCCGGTGAAGTCTTTGAGGACGGAGTAGAGATTTTCCGTGTCCTAATACAACAGCCCCTCCATCTTGTCGATAATCCGGGTGTTCAAGTCGCAAAGGGTTCTGTATTTTTCCGTATGACGCAGACGGAGGGCTTTGAACGTGGTGCCCAATTTACGCAGAGAACGCTTGTAATTGGTGTTAAGGATACCGATGACTCCGGCTAATGTTATGTAAACCAGCCCTATCCAGAAATGGTGAGTGAGCAGACTGACCACCACGAGCAGGAAAATGTACCAAATCGGGAAGGTGGCGAGGGTGCCGATGGCGTACTGGAACGTGGAGTGCATCATCGGGTCTTTGATCTTGTGGGTGAGCCGCTGCGTGATGAAGTCCGGCAGGAAATTGTTGAGATAGCCGAAAAGGAAGAGCGGCAACGTGAGGATCATCAAGAAAATACGGAGAATGAGTTTGGGCCATGAAATCTTTCGGTTGACTACCCAATGATGGAGACCCATCCGCTGCAACAAGCCCGTATATTGGCGCGTGTCTTCCATCAACATAGTGAAATCGTCCGGATTTTCTTCTTTCAGTTGACGGATGGCCGCGATGATGGTCATGGCGGCGTCTTTCTGGTTAGGCAGAAAACGCGGACGCAACCCTTTGCGGCGCAACAGCGGCTCGCTCATGATATGCGTAAGCGCCTCTATCTCATTGTAATACTCCGGAATATCAATATCGGGAGTCATCTCCTTGACTCGAGCGCGTGCCTTCTCATTGAGGGCAAGATACGCCTGATTCGGAGATTCCTTGTACAATTCAAAGAACTCGTCGTAAGTAAACGGTTTTCCGCAGGTGACCATCAAATCACTTTGGAAGTTGAAATAGTTGGAATAGTGGATGTTAAGAGGGAGAATCTGCACCCCGAGCTTGAAATCGTTCATCTCTTCGGCGGCGAAAGCGATACGGCTGAAACCCTTTTTGAAGGTACTCATGTAGTGACCGTGCTGGTGACCTGCTTCGGGAAAAATGACTAATGTTCCACCCTTCTTCAGCACTTTAGCAGCCCGGTTGAAGATGGCCAGGTCTTTCTTGATGTCGTCACGACCGCCGTCGCGGTTGCGATAAACCGGCAAAATCTTCAAGAACCGCAAGATCCGCGCCACAAAGTCTTTCTTGAAGATGTCGCCACGGGCTATGAACACCGGCTGCCGACCGTCCTTGTACATCGTGTGCAGAATCGCCATGGCGTCCATCATGCCGTTCTGGTGGTTGGCAATCACAAACGTCGGCGTCCCCTTCGGCGGGATATTCTCCTTGTTCACGATATAGAAGTTGCGGTAATACACATGGTTATGCGCCGCACACAGGTACTTCATGTACAAGTCATACCACCATGAGTGTTTGTCTATGTCTTCGAAGGAAATCATTTTTTTAGGGTTGAGGGGTTAGGGTCGAGTAGAGACGCAAAATTTTGCGTCTCTACAACGTCACACATCGCCTATTCAATCACATCGATTTCGTCTACGATGTTCTTCGCGCCGGCGAATTTATCGACGATGAAGAGGAAGTAGCGGGCGTCGAGACTGATGTTGCGGCAGCGATCGACGTCGTACCAGATGTCGCTCATGGTGCCTTCCCACACGCGGTCGAAGTTGGTGCCGATGAGCTGGCCGTAACCGTTGATGACCGGACTGCCGGAGTTGCCGCCCGTGGTGTGGTTGCTGGCGATGAAGGCCACTGGCAGTTTACCGTTTTTGTCGGCGTAACGACCGTAATCCTTCTTCTGCCACAGCTCTTTCAGCTTCGGATGCACCTGATAGTCATACACATCGGGATCTTCTTTCTCCATGATGCCATCCAAAGTGGTGTAATAAACATAATCGGTGCCGTCGGCGGGTTGGAAGCCCTTCACCTGACCGTATGTCACGCGCATCGTGAGGTTGGCATCCGGATAGAAGACTCTGTCTTTATCTTTCTCCATCAAAGCCTTGACATACAGACGATAATACTCATCCAATTGGCTGGATTCGGCGCGGTATCTTGTAACAGCACCCCGATAGGTGTCAAACAGCGCATTGTATAGCATAATCATTTCATTACCGGCTGTTTTTGCTATTTGTTTAGGTGATGCTTTGGCGATGAAATCCTGATATTTGGCTGCGTCTTGGAAGTAAGGCGCCTTCTTCGCGCTGTTGTCCCACAAAGCCGTCATCATCTCACGTACCATAGGTTCACTTTGGACATATTTCTTTAATGCTGCAGGGATATTCTCCGCTTTTTCATGTGTGAAATAATAAGTCATTAGTTCCACAAAGCACTCTTTGTCAATCACATCGAAATACTCGGCACGGAAACTCTTGTCGGCATCCTGCATCTTGGCGCGAGTTTCGTCCTTGATATTGTCATTGCCAAACAACTTGCTCATATAAGGATAGACGACTTCCTCCATCAGTTCCACGCCAAAGAGATATTCGTTAATGTAAGTAACCATCTGCAGGTTGTTGTTGTAACTGTCATAGACTTTCTTCATATCCTGTAACAATGTGCCATACTGTGCTTTACGTTTCGAATCGGCATTCACCCACTGTTGGAACTCCTTCTCCTGGGCCTGTTTTTTGCCGATGACGTCGCACTCGCGGATGCCCTTGCTCTCGCCCTGCCACTTCTTCCAGCCGTTGGAGATGCCGTTGGCCTTGGCGGAGTACATGAGACGGATGCG
>CAMKLG010000105.1 GCA_946413585.1 uncultured Bacteroidales bacterium | reverse complement strand
ATGCCGTTTTTCTTAAAACGCTGCAAAAATACATTTTTTTGTGCAAAAAACAGCCTCTTTTCTCATTTTATGAATCTTTAACATGGCAATCCAGAGGTTATTTGATTAAAATCCAAATATTTACATTTTTATATTAACATTAATTTGTTTTTATTTTATCCTCGCCCCCTGACATTATCCATTATCCATTATCAATTATCCATTATCAATTAACATTCACCTGTTCACAAAAAAAGGCCCCACCATCTTGACACCCCCCTTTCCGGAATAGTATATTTGCGGCATGAAAACAAGATTCCACTTTACCCAAGGCGAATGGGCAGCCGCCCTTCTGATGCTCACCATCATTCTGGCGAGCAACATTTTCTATTTCTTCTACGACATCCCTTTCAAGCCATCCTCAGATGTTCATCTTTATGAAGCTCAATTCCAACAATTTGCATTGGAGCAACAACGTTTGGAAGACTCTTTGTCCGCAATACGTCATCAGCCCTACGCGAGCCGGGCAAAAAGCCGTTCCGACACTCTCCCACCCTTCAAATCGCAGGGGAAGAAAACCCTATACGAGATTGTCAAGATTGACCTCAACAGCTGCGACACCAACGAACTGGTCACCGTGCCCCAATTCGGAAGCAAACGTGCCGCCAAACTGGTTGAATACCGTGACAAACTCGGTGGATTCCACTCACTTTCGCAGCTTCAGGAAGTGTATGTGATGCAGAGCATTGACACCATGAAGTTAAAGGATTATCTGTATATCAACAAACAGAAAATCAAGAAGTTGAACATCAATACCGCCACCTATCAGGAGTTGGTCTCACATCCTTATATCGATGGCTATCTGACGAAACTGATTATTCATCACCGTGAGCGCAACGGACAGATCCACGATCTTGACGAGCTCCAGCGAATCACCCACGCGTATCCGGAACTCATTGAGAAACTGAGACCGTATCTGGTGTTTTAATGGTTATTGGTTATTGAAGCTTATTGTTTATTGTTTATTGTTTATTGTTTATTGTTTAATGATAATAAGAACTAAATTTGAAAAATATGAAGAATCAAGAAACAAAAAAATCTGAAAACAGAAATTTTTCATTTGAAAACTTGGAAGTTTATTCCAAAATTCGCAATCTGATTAAATACATCTACCAATTACAGGAAAAATTCCCCAAAGAAGAACGTTATGGTTTAGGGGATCAAGTTAGAAGAGCTGTTGTTTCTGTATCCGCCAATCTTGCAGAAGGTAGCGGAAGAAATTCCTTAAAAGAAAAGATTCACTTCGTGGAGATATCATACGGATCATTAATGGAAGTTTTTTGTGAATTACAAGCTGCTTGTGATTTAGAATACATTACCACTGAACAATTTAACTCTTTACGCCCTCAAATCACAGACATCGCCAAAATGCTTTCAGGTCTCCGCAACGCTTTCCAATCCCGCCTCACTAACCCATAACCTATCAACTATCAACTTCAATAACCAACAAACAACAACCAATAACCAGCTTCAATAACCAATAACCAATAACCAATAACCACTAACCTATAACCATTAAAAATGTATTTTTGCCGCCGGAAAAAACGGCAATGAAACTGACGAAAAAGTATTTCCTTACGGACGATGTGGTCGGGTTCGCGCGCGACCTGTTGGGCAAGCACCTGTTCACCAATGTCGATGGGCAGCTCTCGGGCGGCATCATCTGCGAGGTGGAGGCCTACAAGGGAACCACCGACCGCGCCTCGCACGCTTACGGGGGACGACGCACCCGCCGCAACGAGATGATGTACCACGAGGGCGGGGTCGCCTACGTGTATCTCTGCTACGGCATGCACCACCTGCTCAATTTCGTTACGAACATTGACGGCATCCCCGACGCGGTGCTCATTCGTGGGATTATGCCCACGCACGGTGAAGAGCTGATGCTGCAACGCACGGGCAAACGGAAAATCACCCCCGACATCGGCATCGGACCGGGGAAGGTGTCGAAATTGCTCGGACTCACCGTCGCCGACAACGGCATCTCGCTCTGCGGCGACAAACTGTGGATTGAGGACCGGGGAGTCGTCGTGCCGGAAAACCACATCGAGATCACCCCGCGCATCGGGGTGGACTACGCCGGCGAGGATGCCCTGCTACCCTATCGGTTCGTGGCACGATGTCAATGACCCACACGGTGTCAACACAGCGGCCGCAAGATTGCACAATGTTGAAAATATTTGGCGAAAGGGAACATTATTACAATACCCGAAATTATTGTATCTTTGCTGCCTGAAATGCTTGGATGAAAAATGTGACAATGGATTTTGACCTGATCATTTTCGATTTCGACGGGACGTTGGGCGACACGCGGCAGAAGATCGTGCGGACGCTGCAGCAGACGATGCGCGAGATCGGTCTGCCCGTGGCCGACGAGAAGTCCTGCGCCGCCACCATCGGGGTGCCGCTCGCGGAGGCCTACCGGCAGCTGTTCCCGGACATCACGGCGGAAACGGCGGAGAGCTACGCCTCACATTACCGCCGCACGTTCGAGGCGAACAAGCAGCATCTCATCCCCGACCTCTTCCCGCACGTGGCCGACACACTCGATCGGCTGCACGCGAAAGGGCTGAAGATGACCATCGCGTCGTCGCGCACCTCCAAGTCCCTGCGCTGGTTCCTCCAGGAGATGGGATTGGAGCGTTACTTCGCCTTCGTCATCGGGGCGGAAGATGTGCAGAAGGCGAAGCCCGACCCAGAGCCGGTACTCACCACCTTGGCGAAGATGGGAATCGAGGCAGAGCGGGCGTTAGTGGTCGGCGACATGGCCGTGGACATCCTGATGGGTGTTCGTGCCGGCGCGCGCACCTGCGGCGTCACCTACGGCAACGGTTCCCGCGAAGACCTCCTCGCCGCCGGCGCCGACTTCCTGGTGGATGATATTGGGGAGCTGGAGGAAATTAGCAATTAGAAATTAGAAATTAGAAATTTGTAATTTGTAATTTGTGACTACCACTGATGCCGTAATTATCAACAATCACTTAAAACAGTTTGAAACACAGGATTTTACAGATTTTTTTGATTTTTCGATTTGAAATCAATTCCGTTTTCCGCACGACAAGTGCGGCCGCGAAAATTCCCCTTCTATTTTAGAAGGGGTGCCCGAAGGGCGGGGTAGTAATATAGGTATCCTGATTCCTTTTGATATTTTAGAATATTCCGAAGAATGTCATAAGCAGCTTTTTATTGTGCGAAACAAGTTCAAGCTTCTTGCTTGCATAAATTGGCAACTCTCTGTTTTCAAGGAGGTTATTAACACTGTAATCTTTGATTCGAATATCGTTGATGATGGTCCTTTTTTTCACAAAGAATTCTGATATTTTAATATTACTACCCCGCCTGACGGCACCCCTTCTAAAATAGAAGGGGAATATCCCCGCTACGGCACGAGGTACCGTAGCCAGAAAACATTTTGTCACGAGAGGGTGGCCTCGACGAGAAAACAAATCACTTGACAGATACCTTTTTGCACCTGAAATTATCGCATCAGTGGTATTAATAAGTATGTTTTTTCAAGAAATGAATGTTACACCCTTAGCATAAAAAAAATTCGAAAGTGGTGTTGTCCATTTTCTTTCACCCTTATCGGGGCGTACAGTGAAAGACACCATCACCCTCCAAACGTCATCACAAACGTGGTATTCGGGCGCGTCCGCAGCGTGAGGGTGCCGCCCGAAAGCCGCATGATCTGACGGGAAATGCTCAGCCCGATGCCGGAACCCTCCTTCTTGGTGGTGAAGAACGGGATGAAGATGCGCTCCTCGACCTCTGGCGGAATCGGGCCGCCGCTGTCGCTGACCTCCACGACCACATCCTCCCTTTCGTTGAGGAAGGCGCGAACTTCGATCCAACCGTCGCTTCCCTCTCCTATCGCCTCCACGGCGTTCTTCAGCAGGTTGTTGAGCACGCGCCCGACAAGGTTCTCGTCGGCGTGCAGCAGTATGTCACCAGGCTCCACCGACCAAAGGAAGTCGATGCGGGCGTTTTCCGGCACGGAGTGCACCAACTGCACGGCACGTTCTACCAGCTCCCGCATGTAAAACAGGGTCGGCGCAGGCGTCGGGATGTGCGTGAACTGCCGGTACGACTCCACAAACCCTTCGATGCCCTTGCCCGTGGAGTGGATGACATCCAAACCCTTGTACAGCTCGGAATCCTTTTCTGGTACCAACTCGCGCAGACTTTCGCTCAGCGAGGTGACCGGACTCATGGAGTTCATGATTTCGTGGGTAAGCACGCGGGTGAGCGAAATCCACGAGTCTATCTCTTTGTTGTCCAATTCGTTGTGTATATCATTGACGACCAAGATGCGGATGTTGCGGTCGCGGATGCGATTTTGCGAGACCTGCAGTGAAAGCTGCCGGTTGCTGTCGCCGTCGTGGAGGGTAAGCGTGCGGGTGTCGCCCGCCGCCGACAGTAACAGCATGTCCGCCAGTCCGTTGCTGACACGGTCAAGCTGGCGGATGTGGGTCAGCAC
This sequence comes from uncultured Bacteroidales bacterium, assembly GCA_946413585.1. Lineage (GTDB taxonomy): Bacteria > Bacteroidota > Bacteroidia > Bacteroidales > WCHB1-69 > F23-D06. The sequence goes on along the minus strand of CAMKLG010000105.1, from coordinate 580 downwards.
GGGGAGCCCGAAGAGCTCCGCGGCCGCCCGGTTGGTCTGCGTGACAAAGCCCTTCTCGTCATACGCCACGATGCCGGTGCGCACGTTCTCGAGGATCTGGGCGTAGTAGCGCTCCTTGTCGATGGTCTCCTGACGGGTGCGGCTGAGCATGTCGCGGATGCGGTTCAGCGAGGCGGCCAGCACGCGGTCGCTGCGCCGGGGATCGCCCTCGGGGAAGGTGAAGCTGAAGTCGCCGCCCGCCACCGCCTCCGACAGGAACTTGATGCGGTTGTTGATCCGCCGGTTCCGCCGGACGAGGAGCCACGTGGTGACTGCCCAGGCGATTACTATTCCTATTATGATTATCGTCGTCATTGCATCATTGTATCATCGTATCATCGCAGCATAGTTTCTTCGTATCATCTCCCTCATCCGTGCCCCTACCGAGCTCTTGCCCCTCCGGGGCTGCTCAAGGAAGAAGTTTACCCCCCTGCCCTGCGGGCATCCCCCCTAAAGGGGGGAATTGGGGCTTTTCCGTTCCAACTGCTAACTGCTAACTAACTATATTCCGTATTTTTTCATCTTGTTATACAACGTCTGC
>CAMKLG010000104.1 GCA_946413585.1 uncultured Bacteroidales bacterium | reverse complement strand
GGAATCCACATGCCGCCGTCGGCGCGTGCGAAGCTGAGAATCAGGGATAATAACAGGGTCAAGAATAAAGGTTTTCTCATATTTTTGATGTTTTTATTGACACATTTATTTAGAGGGTGCAAATATATAATTTTTTGTTATAAGGTTTAAGGATTAAAGTTTAAGGTTTAAGGTGGGCGAGTGGGGATAGTATGATTAAGGAAAAAATGTAATTTTGCCGCCTTTAATATGGAACGACTCAACGTGCAGACCCGATACCCCGATGCGATGGCCAGCCATACCATCGGATTGCTACGGTGGGTGCTGATGGCGCTCATCGTGGTTATCCACACCGACTTGGTGGCGGATACTGGCTGCACCAACACAGTTTACGCCATCCTCTATCGATGGGCCGGCAATGTGGTATGGTTGGCCAGCCCGCTCTTCTTTTTGATGTCCGGCTATCTTTTCGTGGCTTCGGACAATGGCTTCACATGGAGGACTTTTTCCGAAAAATGCCAACGCAGACTCAAAACATGGCTGATTCCTTACCTGCTTTGGAACACCCTTTTCCTCCTGTTCTATGGGCTGGTCGGATTGGTGTTGCCGTCCATATTGGGTGAAATTCCCCCATTGCAAGAGATGACCTTGACCGACATTCTGAAGGCCTATTGTTGCATCCGGGGCGAAGGGTTCAACTCCGGACCGATCGACTGGCCGCTGTGGTTTCTCCGCGACCTGATGGTAATTGCGCTCTTTTCGCCTCTGTACGTTGCCATCATTCGATGCCACAAGGTTACCATTCTGATACCCTTATTGTTAGGTTGTATTCCGCACCAACTGGGCTTCGAGTCAGAAATCGCGTTTTTCATGATTGGAATCTGGTTGAACATCTGGTTCCCATCACTTTCCCAACTGCTACGCAAACCCGTGTGGTGCTCTCTGCCGCTCTATTTGGCCGCTTCCATCTTGGTCACAGTCTCCGTTCCCATACCAGCTTGGAGTATCGCCACTTTCACCTTTATCCGCAATCTTTCGGGTATGTTACTGATAGCACAGATTTGCCACCGGGTGATAAATCGCCACTCTTCCACAGACTGGCGCGCGATGTCAGAACCTGTGTTCTTCGTCTTTGCTTTCCACTTCATGATTACCCGCCCGCTGACCAAGCTGTCGGCCAATTGGCTGATGGCGCACAATGCCGGAAGTCTTGCATTCTCAATGGTCCACCTGCTGAACGCAATCCTAACAATTGTCATCACCGTGTTGATTTATAAACTGTTACGCCGGCTAACTCCAACAATCTGTAATTGGCTGTCCGGCACCAACAACAAAACCACAAAATCGCCCCAACCTTAACCTTCTAACCTTTTAACCTTATGAAAATCATCAATTTCTGCGTCACCTTAGTACAGAAATACCTGCCGGAGCCGTTTGTTCTGGCCATTTTGTTAACGATTATCGCCGCGCTCACCGCCATGCCGGTATGCCACCAAACGCCCGTGGAGGTAGTCGAGCACTGGGGCAACGGTGTGTGGGGACTGTTAGCTTTCTCCATGCAGATGTCGTTGATTTTGGTCTGCGGCGCGACCTTCGCCGGGGCTCCCGCCGTCAAGAAAGGCATCCGCAAGATCGCCGCGCTGCCGAAGACTCCCGCTGTCGCCATCGCCACGGTGACGGTCGTCTCGGCCATCGCCTGCTGGATCAACTGGGGCTTCGGCCTCATCGTGGGAGTCATCCTCGCCAAGGAGATCGCCCGTGACTGCAAAGGGGTGGATTACCGACTGTTGATTGCCTCTGCCTATAGCGGTTTTGTGGTGTGGCACGCCGGACTTTCAGGTTCCATCCCGCTGACCATGGCCACCGCCGGCGAAGCACTCACCAAGGCCACCAACGGTGCCCTCACCGAACCCGTCAGCGTCTCCTCTACCCTATTCGCGCCGCAGAACCTCATCATCGTGCTGCTCGTCATCATCGCCATCACTGTGGTCAACACGCTGATGCACCCCAAGGGTGAGCACGTGGTCACAGTGGATCCGCAGCTGCTGTACGAGCCCGAAGAGGCATCCGCCAAGGAGGACAAGTCACCCGCAGCCAAGTTAGAGCAGAGTTACATCGTGTCGGGCATTGTCGCGCTTTTGGGATTCAGTTTCCTGATTATCAAGTTGTTTGTGAGAGGTAGCTCGTTGGATCTCAATGCCGTCATCATGCTGTTCCTGTTCACAGGCATCTTGTTCCACGGCACACCTGCACGTTACGTCCGTGCCTTCACGAAGTCGGCGGGCAGCGCGGCGGGTATCATCCTGCAGTTCCCGTTCTATGCGGGCATCATGGGCATCATTACGGGCGTGGGCGCGTCGGGCATCTGCTACGGCACGGTCATCAGCGACGCCTGCATCGGCATCTCCACGCCGACGACCTTCCCGCTGCTGACGTTCCTGTGTGCGGCGGTGCTGAACCTGTTCGTCCCATCCGGTGGCGGCCACTGGGCCATCCAGGCACCAGTCTTTTTTACGGCGGGCGCGAACCTCGGCGTCGATCCGGGACTTACAGGAATCTCCATCGCTTGGGGCGATGCATGGACCAACCTCATACAGCCCTTCTGGGCACTGCCCGCCCTGGCCATCGCCAAACTCAACGCCAAAGACATCATGGGGTTCTGCCTCATCGACCTGGCCATCACCGGATTGATCATCTGCGGTGGTCTGCTATTTTGGGCGATGTGATTCTTAATTCATAATGCATAATGCATAATTATTAAGTATCCATTATTTTCATACATTTGCACTTTCAAAGTAGAAAATCACAAATATCTGGAAATGAATAAATTAAGTGTTGTTTTAGGTTTGATTTTGTGCATTATTTTGCCTTTTTCAGCCATTTCTCAGGAAGAGAGCGTGAAAAAAGAGAAGAAGAAAAAGGAACGGAAAGAGGTGAACCCTAATTTCAAGCATAAGTTCACCACATTTCATTTAGAGGCGCGCGCGGATTTCGAGTACAACTATGACCTCAACAAATGGGGTTATATAGATCCATCGGGTATGGGCTATTCTGGCTCCGCCACACAGCACCACTACGGCTTCCGTGGCGACTACTTCAATTTCCTGCTCGGCGGCGACATCGGCGACCACATCTCCTATTTCTTCCGTCAGCGCATTATCCCCGTCAAAGGGTTTACGGAGCTGTTCGACAACACCGATTTTCTCTACATCCAGTATAAGTTCAACGACCGGTGGTCGCTGCGCATGGGCAAGGAGGCCATCTATGTGGGTGGATTCGAATATGACGCGCCGCCCATCGATGTCTATTACTACACCAACTATTGGGGGGCGTTCCCATGCTTCCTGCTCGGCGTGTCGGCGGCCTACACCGACAAGAGCGGCAAGAACAAACTCGTGCTCAACGTCGCTAATTCACCTTACGTGAAATACAAGGACAACTCGTGGAATTCGGGGCTTCTCTCCTACAACCTCTACTGGAACGGCAAATTCGGACCATTTTCCACCCTCTACTCCATCAACTTTTTGGAGTATCAACGCGGCAAGTTCATCAATTTCATCGTGTTGGGCAACAAGCTCACGTTCGACAAATGGTCGCTCTATTTAGACTACATCAACCGCGCCGCCGGATTCAAGAAATTCTTCCGTGATTTCTCTTTGGTGAGCCGTCTTGACTGGCATGTCTCCCCGAGTGTGAATCTTTTTGCCAAAGGCGGTTACGAGAATAATTCCGCCGGCTACTATTATACTATTGGTGATGATCCATACGTGGATGTGGACATGCTGATGCCCAACAACCAGGCACATTGTTTCTATGGTCTTGGCATGGAGTACCGTCCGCGCATCTATCCCGACCTTCGCGTCCACGCCTGGGTGGCCAACAGCGTGATGACTCCCCCTCTTGGTTATACGGGTGACCATGGGTGGGAAAATATGACCCTCACCGCCAACGTCGGCGTCACCTGGCGTTTGGATTTCATGAAATTATTGCCCGAAAAATTGAAATAATATGCCCATATTCCATTTCAAAACCAACAACATTCTGCACCAAATTTCGCGCATTTCGCGGAACAACGTGGTACGCTATATGGTGCGTGCATACGGCCGTACACGGGAACTGATCATATTCCTGATCCTGTTCTTCGGCTTCTTCATCGGGCTGTCCATCAAGATGACCCTGCCGAACATGCTGAACACCTTTATGAACACGGCCTACAAACTACTGATAGACACGGTGTTCTACATCATGGCTATCACGGTGATGACGGGCGCCATCAGCAAACTGTTCGTGGAGTTCGGTGTGGTGGTGTTGTTGGAGAAGATGTTGAAGCCGTTGATGAAGCCGCTTTACAATCTTCCTGGCGTGGCCTCGCTCGGCGCAGTGATGACCTTCCTGAGCGACAACCCCGCTATCATCACGCTGTCGAAGGACAAGACCTTCCGGCGCTACTTCAAACAGTACCAGATCGCCTCGCTGACCAACTTCGGCACCTCCTTCGGCATGGGGTTGGTGGTGGTGGCCTTCATGACGGGTCGCGGTTACGGTAGCGGTGCCTTGGTCGGACTGGCGGGCGCGTTCATCGGCAGTATCGTCACCACGCGCATGATGCAAAAGCTGACTTTGAAGAGCTATCCCGAATTGGATTCCCCAATGCCTGACACTGTCGTGGAGGAGAAACCTTTGGACGAGGTTGTCAATGAAACGGACGAAAAAGGGGCTAAAATAGAGGAAGAGAAGAAAGGACCCTTCTTGCGCACGCTCAACGCCATGCTCGACGGCGGCAAGGGCGGTGTGGAAATAGGCCTCTCCATCATCCCCGGCGTGCTGATCATCTCCACCATTGTGATGATGACGACGTTCGGTGCCCCTGCTGTAGGAGGTTACACAGGCGCCGCATACGAAGGTGTACCTTTGCTCCCGTGGTTGGCATCCAAGATTGATTTTGTGTTCCGCTGGTTGTTTGGCTTCGAACATCCCGAGCTGATTGCTTTTCCGATTACCGCTTTAGGTGCTGTGGGTGCAGCCATCGGTCTGGTGCCCGCTTTTGATGCTTCAGGGCTCATCGATGGCAACGCCATCGCGGTTTTCACCGCCATGGGCATGTGCTGGAGCGGCTTCCTGAGCACGCACACCGGCATGTTGGATTCCCTCGGCTACCG
>CAMKLG010000103.1 GCA_946413585.1 uncultured Bacteroidales bacterium | reverse complement strand
AATAGCTGCCGTAATAGATTTTCGCCACCTCCACGTCCGTCAAAGTGGTGTCGCCCGAATTGAAGCGGTTGACCAACGCCTTGAAATCTTCGGTTTGGTTTTTGGCGAACTTCTCCATCGCTTTGTAGTCGATGGTCAGGAAGGATTTGCCATTCTGTTGGGCTGTCAGGCTGAGACCAGCGAACAACAGCAAAACCGCGATAAACATTGACTTTTTCATATTGTACATTTTTGGTGAAATTTCCATTTTTAACTATCTCAAAAGGCACGATACCATTACGGCACTTCCGTCGTAGGTGACAAGATATATCGAATATGGATGTCGGCACCATCTATGGCCAGCATGCCGGCGGAACCTTCGGTGGTGGAGAAGGGTAATGTCAAGCGGTTGTTGCCCGCACCGAGGTTCCACCAACGATTTGAGTCACCAAAATAATCATAAAAGTTCCACCCTTGACCTAATTCCTTGACACGGGTCAAGTCATTGCCGTTCCGTTGGGCAAGGAACACTTCGTTGTCGCAACTGACGACATAATACAGTTGGTCGTCTGACACGAAAGCCCCGTGAAACAGTGTGTCCGTCGGCATTGTGTAAGAATAGTGCCTTCCGATGCAACAACCATGACATATATATCCTCTAGAATACCAACCGTCGCCATAACCGCTTTGGGGATCGCACCATTTGGAGTTGTTTTGGCATAACAACAAATTGTTGTCCCATATATCTGGAATGATGTTCTTTACCAACGGATTTCCTGGACTTTGGTCGATGCGCAAACTATCCACCCGTTTGGGGTTGATGAAATAGTAGTAATCCCCATGGCGCAGTATTTGATGGAATTCCCCAGTGAAATAGTATTGCCGGTTCACATATTCGTACTGCAACCACCCATTGTGAGCGTCAATATACAAAGAAGGCTCCTTTGCCGTGAAGAGGACGCCTCCGTAATAATTGTCATGGCTTACCGTGTAGAGGTCATCTTCGAACAAGGCAGTGGGGTACGGTTTTGACCTTGTCCAAAGCCATTTGTCGTTGTACCCGCTGAATGAATAATCGCCCCATTCGACATGATTTCCTGTTACGAAAAGAGTGTCAACATGCATATTGAAGGTCTGTTGCGCGCTCACGCTTTGCAAGAGGAGCAGACAAAGGGTAATAACTGCGATTTTTTTCATAACAAATGGATTTGTACGTTTGCAGTGCAAAAATACATTTTTTAGAGACTGAGCAATAGATGCCATCATTTTTTCATTGCCAAAAAAACGTTACTCTTCCTCCTTGAGCCGTTTAAGATACGGCACAAGCTCCCCTAAGTCCTTACAGCCGGAATATCCAGTGAAACGCCGTAGGTTGTCTATGATGAATATGGCGTTGTAGGAATACTTAATAGGGAAATAGTAGGTTTCGCCATCCAACAGGTGTATGAACAAAAAAGACGGATGCCTCGGACCTCTGGTATATCCCAAACGCTGGATCTGCTCCCACTTGAAATGTTCCTCTTTTCTGAAATCCTCCCGACGGAAATCATTTTTGAATCCATCCTTGAGGTTTAATGCGCCCCAAAGTGTCAGCCCTTCAGGGGAAAAGGAGATGCGCGCGTTTTTATAGCGGGCGTTCATCCATAGTATAGCAACAAGAGGCAGAGAGAGGATGAGAACAGGGATCAAGGGTGTCCTCCATGAGTCAACTGCGAAAATACAAATGGAGATGATCACCTCAAAGACGACACCTGCCACCGCGGCTTTGTAGGAACCTTCCAGCGAGTAGGTATAGGTCTTCGTCGGACAGGATTTCACGGGAAGCTTGCTCGATTCCATAGCCTTTGTTCTTGTTGTTTTTGCACCGCAAAGATACAAAAAATTCGTGTCATCGAAAACATGAGAGAGAACAAGTAAGGAGGTAAGACAAAAATGAGGGTTTATTCGCGTGCCCTGAATGAATAAAATGACTATCTTTGCGGCTGGATTTAAACCTTTGACGATATGAAGAAAACATTAACCGTTCTCCTCTGCGCCGTTTTCTCAGCGCTGACCTCCTTCGCCCAGAACCCGATTCCGGTGCACTTCGACGAATGTGTGGAGCTGATGGCCACAGTCTGGCGATTGTCCGGAGCCGAAGAATACAATCGGTGCAGAGTTCCGCAATATGCGCATGAGGTCGATTCTGTTTTCGGGTCCTACAAAGACCATCCCGTCGTGCAGCTGGCTCGCCAATACCAGGACGAATCGGGAATCAGCTACGATGCGGTGGCCTCTTACGGTTTGCATCTGACGGTGAATACCAACGGCGCTATCGTGTTTGACGACAATTTTTTAGAAGGCAGCGATGACTCTTTCGACCGTTGGTCGGAGCAACAGAAAAAGGAGTTTCTGGAACCGCTGAACGATTTTTACCGCAAATCCCATTTCCACGATTGGTACTTGCAGCAGGATATCCTGTTCGACGAGGTGGAGGAGGCGTTCCAGGACATCAACCAGCAAATTGATTACGATTGGTTCAACGGCTATTTCGGCGCGGAAAGCGGCAGCACCTTCCGCATCGTGCTCAGCCTGTTAGTGGGTCCGAACAACTACGGGTGCAGCGCCAAACTGAAAGACGGCACTAACGCATTGAGCCCCGTCATCGGCTGCTGCCAAGTGGATGATAACGGAAACATCTCCTACAATGCAAACACCGTACTGCCCGTTGTCATCCACGAGTTCTGCCACCATTACTGCAACCCGCTGAACAGCCAGTTTTGGTCGTCGATGGAGACATCCGCCGAAAAGGTATTCAAGGAGCGAGAGGAGCAACTGCGGCAATCCGCCTACGGTTCGGCCCTGATTATGATGAACGAAACGTTTGTCCGCGCCTCCGTCATCCGCTATATGAGAGTCCACTATCCTCAGATTGAGGAATCCGCATTTGTCGGAGAGGAAGAACGGCAGGGTTTCATCCTCATCCAAACCTTATGCGACGCCCTGAAAGAGTATGAGCAGCAGCGCGACAAGTATGCCACGATGTCCGACTTCATGCCCGTCTATGCCAAGATGGTGAACGACTTTGATTTGAAGCAGTACAACAAGCAGCAGAAAGAACGGGCCAAGAAGAACGCCACCTACAAAGTGAACCTCAAGGACGGCGCGAAGGATGTTCCCAGCGGTCCTTTCACACTCGTCATCACATTCTCCAAGCCGATGCTAAACAGTATCGCCCTGTATATGAGCACTTCAGGGGCGGATTTCCCGCCTGTCAAGAGCTATGCCTGGCGCGACGACAAGACGTTGGAGGTGATTTTCTCCCTGGAGCCTTCGCACCAATACGGGTTCGTTGTCATGGGCACCGAGTTCCCCACGAAGGACGGGCACAGTGCCGGCAAGAACATGGAAATCACTTTCACGACGGGAAAATAGGGGTCGCGTCATTACCGTAGTGACGAAAGCATCCTGTATGTTCGGTTCTTATTGCCACCGCGAGCTTCCAAGTAGCCAAACTCGGTGAGTTGGCGCAGATAACGCTTGACGGTTGTGGCGGGGAATCCGAAATGGCGCACAACGACCTCGGTAGTGAACTCCTCCATGTCGGCCACGAAGTCCAAAATAACGGTTTCTATCGAACATTCACAATTCCATACCCCTCCTCACATCGCTTCAGGCCCTCCTCCGCCGCTGCCTCAGCCAATACACGAGGGCGGCGGCGAGGAGAAGCGACAAGCAGGTGAGCGCGAGGATGTTGTGTTTCGGCAAAGGCCAATGGAACATTTTGCATGCTGCATCGACAACAAGGAACAGACACGCCACCTCTGCAATTCGGATTACGGGGCGTTCTTCCGGTACCACACGCGCCAAGTGTCGGCTGGCAAGAAACACAAACACCAGTCCCGAAGCGCATGCCACTAAGAAGATAAGGTTTGCAAACGGCCAGTGCATCAGCTTGAAAACGAGGCCCACAAGACTCAACACGAGCAGGACAACACCTGTCCAATACGCTTCTCCACGGCGATAGGTGGTCGTTTCTTCGGTTTCACTGCCATTCAGTTGCGAAGTCAATGACAAAAGCTCATCGCTCATCTTGGAAAGACGATCTATGCTGCCTATTATCAACATGATGGATATAGCGAGAGAGAATGCCACAATAGCGAATGAAGGTTGTAAATAGACCATTTGCCGATTTGCGTCCACCTCCGCCACATACCACATCATCCATAGACACATGGCCAGCACCCCGATAATCCAAACTAACGAAAAACGGATCCGAAAGTTCTTCATCTTCTGGATAAGCGTTTGAATATCTGCATCTTCCGTATTGATTTTCAACACTCTTCTACTACTAAGCAACTCAAATAGTCCGATAAACAAAAATAGAAGTACGGACATTATCCTAAAGGAAAGTTGTAGTTGGAAACAAGCCCAACTCCAACTAACGGAAGAAATCAATAGCACGTATGTACAGATAATTACCACATTCCGGTGTTTGAAATCTCCAATTTTCGTATGTATAATCTCGTGAATCAAGTCATTGTTGACGATCTCCTGCTGGTTGAACTTCTCCTGGAGCGACTGATACTGCACCTTCAAGTCATCCAGCTCCATTTCTTGGTTTTGATTTTCTGTTGTCATAATGGTAAAGAATTAATGGGTGACGGATTTTGATTTCTGAACCAATTTTTCCTTGATACGGTGCAGTTTTATGCCGACATTGGCAACCGTGATGCCCATAATGGCCGCAATTTCGTCGTAACCGATGCCCTCCAACCACAGCAGCACGAGTCCGCGGTCCATGACATCCAGCTGGTTGATGAGCGCGTAGAGCTGTCGAACCTGTTCGAGCGAGGACTCCTGCGGGTCGTAGGGGTCGATGTCAGTGCTGAGCGGCACTGTTTGCGGACGGCGTTTCGCCCGTTTGTCGCTGTTGATGGCGGTGTTGAGCGCGATACGATAGACCCACGTGTTCACGCTGCTGCGCTGCTCGAACTGGTCGAAGCCCAGCCACAGCCGGACGAGAATCTCCTGAAAGAGATCGTTGATTTCCTCGTTGTCGCGGGAGAACATGTAACAGACCGAATAGATTGTCCGCTTGTACTGTTTCACCAGTTCTTCGAATTGCTTTTCTTTCACGTTTTTCATCTGACCGTTTAGGTTTTTATGACGTTAGACAACACCGCCCGAAAATCCTTACAGAAAAATTTCTTCTTCCGCACCGCAATCACCCGGAAGCCGACCAGCGGGGAGGGACCGTTCAGC
>CAMKLG010000102.1 GCA_946413585.1 uncultured Bacteroidales bacterium | reverse complement strand
TCGGCAAGAAAGCTTCTGCTGACGGCAGCGTGATGTGCACCTACAACTGCGACGGTTTCGGATTCTCCGGATCGCTGTTTTACAGTCCGGCGGGGCGGCACGCCCCGGGCGAGCAAATCGCCATCCACGGCTGGGGACCCGCGCACGAAGGACAGTTCGTGAAGCAAGTCGAGTACACCTACAACGTCGTCGGCTTGATGAACGAAAAGCAGCTGACCATCGTGGAAACCACCTTCGACGGACGGTTGGAACTTCAGAACCGCGAGGGGCTGCTCGACTATTTCTCCCTGATGCGGCTCACCCTGCAGCGCGCTGCCAACGCCCGCGAGGCCATTAAGTGCATGGCGGAATTGGTGGAGGAGTACGGCTACAACAGTTCCGGCGAGAGCATCACCATCTGCGACCCCAACGAGGCGTGGATTATGGAGATCATCGGCAAGGGACCGGGTCGGAAAGGCGCCGTCTGGGTCGCCCTGCGCATCCCCGACGACTGCATCTGCGCCCACGCCAACCTCAGCCGCATCCGCCAATTCCCGCAGGAAGGGAATAAAGGGTATAATTTCCCCCTTGAGGGGGGCCGGGGGGTGTCGAATTCCCCGAGAGAAAAGGGCAGGGGGGTGGCCATCAGCAGCAAAAACTTGAAACTGATCACCCGTCCCGAAGTCGAGTGCGTATATGCCGCCGACGTCATCGAGTTCGCCCGCGAAAAGGGCTACTTCAGCGGCAAGGATGCGGACTTCTCCTTCCGCGACGCTTACTGTCCCATCGATTTCGAGAACGTGCGCTACGCCGACGCCCGCGTGTGGAGCTTCTTCCGCCACCACTGCGACGAGGCCGAGATGGACAAGTACCTGCCGTACCTCAACGGCGAGTTCGACAAGTACGACCATCTGCCGCTGTGGATCAAGCCCGACAAACCACTATCCCTCAGAGATTTGCAGGAAGATATGCGCGACCATTTCGAGAACACCCCGTTGGACATGACCGCCGACATGACTGCCGGTCCGTGGGGGATGCCGATCCGGCCGCTGCCGATGCATTTCCGCGACACGGCAGGCGTCAGCTATTTCCGTGAGCGGCCCATCGCCACGCAGCAGAGCGGCTTCACGATGACCTGCCAGATGCGCTCGTGGCTCCCCGATGACGTGGGCGGCGTCACCTGGTTCAACTGCGATGACGCCGACATGGTGGCCTACGTGCCGCTCTACTGCTGCATCACGCAGGTGCCCGACTGCTTCCGTCCCGAGAACAACCCTCGCACGGAGTTCAGCTTCGAGTCGGCCTTCTGGATGAACAACTGGGTCGCCAACATGGTCTATCCGCGCTATTCGATGATGATCGAAGACCTCCGCGAGGCCCAGCGCGACTTGGAGGACTACTATTTCGCCGACCAGGACAGTGTGCTGAAGGCCGTGGAGAAGATGACCCCCGCCGACCGTCGCGACTACCTCAACAAGAAGAGCATCACCTACGCCGACAAGATGATGAAAAGATGGGATAAGTTAGCTAAATATCTGATTGTCAGATATAACGACCAAGTGGTGAGAAAAGTTGACAAGGACGGAAACTTCCAGCGTTGGGGTTACGACACGCCCGGTTACGACATCCAGTTCATCAATTCCATCGGCACGGCCACGGGCGACCGCTATCGGTTGAAGGAGGTAATAGACAGGAGAGAGCGGTAAGCGGTTGTTCGTAGGGGCGTATCGCATACGCCCGTGTCGCATACGCCGTAACGCATACGCGGTAACGCATACGCCCGTATCGCATGCTCCTGATGCCGCATACACCCGTGCCGCGTCCCTGCGGCTGGGCGGTTCCATTATACCCGCGTGCGGAACGCACGCCACCTCAATAACCCCACATAAGGCGACAGCCGCAGTGTGGGGTTGACGGATGCGGTGCGTGTGTTGGCGTGCAGGAGGCACGCAACAAACTTCTTACATGCATTTTATATTCCGAAAAAATGCTACTTTTGCAAAGTCAATAGTAATAGGTAAAGTTTAGAAAGTACGGGTAGAGTATTTCGAAGATAATCAATCACCAACAAGAAAAATCGTATGATTCAGAACGTAAACAAATATCCAATTGACGAAATCCTCAAAAAGGATGCATCTTTCTATTATGTTATCCCCAAGTATCAGCGCGAATACACTTGGTCGTACAAAGAATGGGATGCTTTGTATGATGACATTACCGAAAATATCGAAGGGTACTTCATAGGCTCTATTATTTGCATTAACACTGGTGACTCCAACTACCCTCGCCTTGAAGTGATAGATGGTCAGCAACGTCTAACAACATTGTGTTTGTTCCTTCTTGCCATCTATCGTCGCCTCAATGAACACAAGGAAGAAATGGACGAGGACGACCTTTTTGAAATCTCATGGATAAGAAAGACACTACAGAATTCAAAAAACGCTAATAATGGGTTAATACTGTTGCCTCAAGTTCAGAATTACAACCAAGACGATTTCTCCACCGTAATGTTCGAGAATGGCATCCTGAAATACGCCAAAAAGATGCCAAGTTACGGAAGGCGGAAGATTTATCGCTGCTTTTCTCACTTCTTATATAAAATAGACCAAGATCTAAAAGAAAGTGATGATAAAGTGGCCACGCTTCTTGAAATCAAGAAAAAGGTTTGTAATGCCATGTTGGTCAAGATCGAGGTCTCTTCACATTCTGACGCCTATATTCTTTTCGAGTCTCTCAACAATCGCGGGACTCCGCTGACAGCTATCGATTTGATGAAAAATCTGATTATGGCTCGTGCAGAGAAAGTGGGTCTTACGGTGGATGAATGCTTTGAACAATGGAAAGAGCTTCTGGAGTATCTCACCGATGATTATGCTACCCAGGAGCGATTCTTCCGTTACTACTACAATGCTTTTAAAAATAAACTTAATGAACCCTTCCGCAAAGATGACTTGAAGAAAAAAGATCCGTTGGGTATCGTAGCCACCAAATCGAATCTTCTTCAAATCTACGAGAAACTGATCAATTACGACCTGCAAGGCTTCTTGGATCAAATCTTGACAGTTGGCCGTATTTTCGCGGAATTGCGTGATATGGAGGACGATAAGACTCCCTACCGTCGCGCATTGTTGGATTTGTCCCGGATTCAAGGTGTTCCCTCCTATCAACTTCTGATGTTCCTTATTCACAATAAAGAGGAACTCCAGCTGACTGAAGATGTTATCATCAAGATTGTCAATCTTTTGACGATCTTCTTCGTCCGTCGTAATGTAACAGACTATCCTGGCACACGTGATCTTAACAGAATATTTATGGATACCATTGCTTCCATAGAGAACACAGGGGTTAAAGGAGATGCTGTTTATGCTACAGTGGTTGACATCCTTTCCAAGTGGGTTGCCTCCGACGACTTGTTTGAGAAACGGCTCAATGGAGACATTTATAAGGAGAACATCGGTGCCACTCGTTTCATACTCTGCGCATTGGCACAAAAGTCAATGACCAAGGAAACTTGGACCGATTTATGGGAGTATAAACAGTACGAAAAGAGCAACCACAATGTTTTTATCTGGACCATTGAGCATATTTTCCCTGAAGGTGAAAACATTCCGCAAGCATGGGTGGATATGATTGCTGGTGGAAATCGCGATCTTGCCAATGAATATCTCCAAAAGTACGTTCATAAACTTGGTAATCTTACCATTACTGGCTACAATAGCTCACTTAGCAATTTTTCCTTTGTGCAAAAAAGAGACCGTACGAATAAGGAGGGCAAATTCATCGGATACAAAAACGGTTTAGAGGTCAATCACGAATTGGCCAACAAGGACGGTTGGACCATAAATGATATTGAGGAACGTACAGAGAGACTGGTCAATGAGGTGCTCGATTTGTATCGGTTTCCTGTGTGACAGCTTTTACGCTTTCCCATCTCGAATTCGCAGCCGCCGGCTGCCGATATATTCGGACAAAGTTGCGTAGATCTTGTTTCCGTCTATGACGCAATCGTACCGCCATTTCGACCAGTTCCATTTGAACGCGCTGTTCGGTAGCTTGACAAAGGCTTCAATCATGGCTTCATGTATCAAATCGTTCCCGGTTGTCTGCACACGTTGCGATTGTGTGTTGGAATATAACAGTTCATTCAATACTTCGGGCAAGTTGCTTTCGTCTCTCATATTACTATATTTTTGTCAGCATATTTATTAAAGCGCAATCATTTGAGGATGATGGTCACTCATTTTGTCCCAATCAACAGCCAACTCATAGGCGAAAACGGGTAAATTCGTAAAAGTGTAGTCAAGGAAAAATCGGGAACTTTCATTGAACATGTGGTGGTAAGTACACCGGCTTTCCTCTCCAAAGTTTTCTCCGGTTCTACTATGATACAAACTGACGATGCCATGTTTTGCCAAGAAAGCCACAATATCTTCCAGTCGTCCTGTCTGCGGGTTGGCACCATTCTGACCAATGAAACAGTTGAAATCTCCGGTTATGAGAGTCGGATATTGTTTCAAGTATGGTTCATATTCACACAACGCCTCCAACAAAATTTGAGGATAGACCTTGTTGTCCCCTTCATGAACGGTTGGCCAAGCGGCTATCAGAAGCCAAGAATTGTCAACAATTAGGGGACGAATATATTTGTGCTCCTCATTCCACCATTGCGGCGTTTCACATTTCACAGTGTTTTTCCAAAAAACGCCAAGTCCTTTTTTCTCATAAACGCCTTGCCACACTTGGTCATAATTATTCGGAAGTTTTGTCAATTTAGGACATGCCAATTCAGGAATAACATTGATGTCTGCATCGTAGGAAATGACTTTGTCAATCTTCTCCTGTGAAGAATGGTGAATATTGTACGATAAAATTTTCATCACGAATATTTCAATAATGGATGGCAAAACTACAAAAAAAGTCGTCACAATCCGCAACGGTTTTAATAAACACAACGTGAAAAACCATCCGCAATCCACTGTTTACCGTCCACTGACCTGCGTTGCATCTGCGAAGACGCAGATGTTTCCGTGGAAATGCCCCCCTTCCCGCCAAATTCCTCCAAAAATCCCGCATTTTCGTCCGATGCGTGGATGCCTTCCGTTTCGCATATTTTTTACAATTTGCAACTTTTAATATAAAATTGACAACTTTAATATCGAAAAATGTTATTTTTATATATTTGATTTTTAATGAGTTGGTGTTGTTTTGTCGTTTGTTATCTCGAAAGGATTTTGTATGTTTGCGGATTGGAAATATTAAATAAAAGTAAGATGAAAAAGAAAGAGATAAAACTTGTGGACGC
>CAMKLG010000101.1 GCA_946413585.1 uncultured Bacteroidales bacterium | reverse complement strand
CCACCCTCAACAACCGCGACTTCATGGCGGAGATGGACATCCGCGAGGGCGACAGCCTCTTCGTGGAGAAGGGCGGCGAAATCATCCCCAAAATCGTGGGGGTTGATACCGACAAACGGCTTCCCGACGCACAACGGGTGCCTTTCATCACGCACTGTCCTGTCTGCGGCACCGAGTTGCAACAGGCGGAAGGTGAGTCAGGTGTCTTTTGTCCCAACGCCGACCACTGCGCCCCACAAATCAAAGGCCGCTTAGAGCACTTCATCGCCCGCAAGGCCATGAACATTGACTCCCTCGGAGAAGGCAAAATCGACATGCTCTTCGCCAACGGATTAGTGAAAAACAGCGCAGACCTATATTCGCTAACCTACGAGCAACTCTTTGGTTTGGAAAAAGTTATAGAAGACGAGAACGGCAAGACCAAGACTCTCTCCTTCCGCGAAAAGACCGTGCAGAACATCCTGTCGGGCATCGAAGCGTCGAAGCAGGTGCCGTTCGAGCGTGTGCTCTTCGCCTTGGGCATCCGCTTCGTGGGCGAAGTGACGGCCAAGAAGATCGCCCGCCACTTTAAGACTATGGATGCCGTGGCCAACGCGCCCTTAGAGGAGCTGATGACCGTGGAAGACGTAGGCGAGCGCGTAGCGGAGAGCATCACCGCCTACTTCAACAACACCGAGAACCTGGAGATTCTCATGCGTCTGCGCGAAGCCGGTCTGCAGTTCGAGCTAAACCAGTCGCAAAGCCAGCCCGCCTCCGACAAACTGTCAGGCAAGAGCATCGTAGTAAGCGGTGTCTTCTCGATGCCCCGCGATGCGATCAAGGAGCTCGTCGAGCAGAACGGCGGCAAGAACGTCTCCTCCATCTCGAAAAACACCTCTTTCGTCCTCGCCGGCGACAAAATGGGACCGGAGAAGCGGAAAAAGGCGGAGTCGTTGGGGATCCCGATTGTGTCGGAGGAGGAGTTCAGGGAGATGATACGATGATGCGATGAAAGACGATGAATAGACGATGAAAATCGATGAAAAAATGGGGTGGTCGTTTTTTTGATTTTTTTTGTTGGTTGTATCAGAAAAAAGTGTATTTTTGCCGCCGATTTCAAGCATGACGATCTGTTAGCTCAGTTGGTTTAGAGCGCTTGCTTGACAGGCAAGAGGTCACTGGTTCAAATCCAGTACAGATCACTGAAAATGAAAAGGTTGCGATTTCCTCGCAACCTTTTATATTTTATTCAACCAATGGTCTTTATCTACAATCTCCGACAAAGCGGCCTCCAACTTCTGACAATCTTCGTACGTCCAACCCAATGTATCCTCGCAAATCACAATCCGATTATCGGCTAACGGGAACAGACGAAGACGATCAGGTCCCCTCCCTCCTGGCATCACATCCCACGAAAAGCCCTTGAACGGAATCACCACTTTGCGCTGTCGCCCCCAGCAGGTATAACGCAGCACTCGGATTTCCTGTTTGACATAATCAATATGAACCTTTTCCACTAAACTGCCTTTATGCAGCAAAGAAAACACAACCGATAACACGAAAGCAAGACCTATCAGAATAGGAATACTATCATCCAACGCTCTTATCTTGTCGTCAAAAATGGCCATCAGCACATAGATCAGGCAAAATATTGCGAAATAGAGCCCTATGGCGATATAATAACGAGCCAACACCGAAAGGCCATGCTTGCTTCGGCGAATAGTCACGGCTTCACTCGGATAGGGTTTGGGCGGTTCGGATTCCATCAACAACAGCTATTTTTTGATGTTCCGGGCGTTCAGCGCAGCGCGATAGCGGGCGGCATTCTGCGCATGGACAGCAGGGCTGGCCGTGAAGTTGTGATAGCCCGAGAAGTCCTCCTTCGCGCACATGTAGAGGTAGTTGTGGTGACGGTAATGCAACACGGAGTCCATCGTGGAAGCTTCCGGAATACGTATCGGACCAGGAGGCAACCCTTTGTACTTGTAGGTATTATACGGGGAATTCACTTGCAAGTCAGCATTCAGGATACGCTGACGGGCAAAGTCGCCAAGGGCGAACTTCACCGTCGGGTCGGACTGCAACAGCATCCCTTTATTCAAACGGTTCATGTAAAGACCCGCAATGATGGCTTTCTCCTCTGACCGCATATTCTCTTCCTCGACGATAGAAGCCAACGTAGCCACCTGCACTGGCGTCAATCCGATTTCCTGCGCCACCGCCTGGCGTTCGTCATTCCAGAACTGCTTGTAATACTGATGCAT
The DNA here is from genome assembly GCA_946413585.1 of uncultured Bacteroidales bacterium. Lineage (GTDB taxonomy): Bacteria > Bacteroidota > Bacteroidia > Bacteroidales > WCHB1-69 > F23-D06. The sequence continues at coordinate 3,087 of CAMKLG010000101.1, read as the reverse complement.
CTTATTCAAAAAGTCCTGCGCCGTAATATCGTAATAAATTTCGTATGTATTTGGGATAAAAAGACATAGCGAAGTGGTATCATTCAGTCCGAACTGACTCATGCACGCTGAATCTTGGATAAGCGCACTCAACTCCTCGGGTTCAAAAAAGAACTGGTGTCCCACCTTTTCAACGAATTGGTCGGCCGTCCGCACATTATTGAACGTGAAATTCACCGGATAATGCTGGCCGGCACGCAACAGACGAACCAACTCCAAATTCGAGTGGCAGTAGGCCAAATCGTATTTACCAAGTCGCATCTTATCATATTTCAAGACCTTGACTGTTCTTAGGAACGTCCGCTCAGACTTCAGCACATCATATTTGCGCAAAGAGTCCATCACCTGATTGAACGTGGCGTTTGGCGGAACGACAATTGTAACATCCTGATTTTTAATATTATCAATCAAGAAGGTTTTGTAAAAGCCCCAAGCCAAGCCTCCCGCGATCAAACAAATCACGAGGATTCCCCCTACCACAATTCTAGTTATATGTTTCATTGTTTTAATTTTTAACAAACAATTCTTTTCACCACTCTCAAGTTGTGTGTATATCGCTGTAAATCAGCATTGAATATGCCATTCTCATCCACGCTGTCCACGCGTACGTAACCACTGGCATGGATGATTTCATGATCGTTGAGCATTAAGCCCACATGCACAATCTGTCCTACTTCATTATGGAAGAAGGCCAAATCGCCAAACTGAGCTTCATGGATAAAATCCAGAGGCTCACCTACTTGCACTTGTTGTGAAGCATCGCGGGGCAACTGCACCCCAATCAAAGAGTATAACAATTGTGCGAATCCGGAGCAGTCGATGCCGAGCGGCGTACGACCACCCCAAAGATACGGCGTTCCCTTCATAGAAAAAGCGGCATCACTGATCAATCTCATACTATCTTGACGAGGAATTCCAGTCAAATCTTCTGCTAACAACCAGTCTTTCGCTGAAATTTGATCAGGAAGAGCCTCCGGGAATGGACTGTCAGCATGATGCACCGGAATCAGAGCCCCCATCGTGAGAAGGGTCGGTTGATCAGGGAGCAAAGCGGTTTTCAGCCGCAACTTTTCGCATTTCAAATATTGATCTAAAGCATCTTCTGAAATAGCGAAATGCTGTTTGCGCTGAATCCAGCCTTCGTAGCCATCATGACAGGCAGAGATTTTGACCCACTCGCTCGTTGTATCAAGAACATGGTATGCCTCGCCGAAAAGGAGTTGGCTCACCATTTCCGAGCGATGTGAAGCCTCCGCCCGTACCGGGATGACCGTCAAGCGACAATAGCCTGCATTCATTGGGTTCTGAATTGGTTAAGCACTAGAACGGAAGGTCGTCCGTTTGCCCTTCATCCACGAATGTGTCTTGCGGCATATTGGGCAGATTGCTCATGTCGGGTTGTGGCTGCGCATAAACCGGTTGTTGAGGCTGGGCAGGCGCATAGCCCTGAGGTTGAGGCTGATAGACAGGTTGCTGCGGCTGTGCATAACCTTGCGGGGGGTACGCGGGTTGCTGTGGATAGACGGGTTGTTGAGGTTGCGCGTAGCCTTGTGGTGCGTAGGCCTGTGGTTGTTGAGGCTGGGCATAGCCCTGCACGGGCGCACCTGCCACAGCGGCGGGAGTCGCGGCATCCACGCGCCAAGCCCTCACGTCCGTGTACCAACGGCCATTGTACTCACGAGATTCCAAATCAAAGGAAACGGTGATAAGGCTGCCTATCTGGAACTGGTCAAGCGCACGCGCACGGTCGCCCCATAAGTTAGCACAAACCTTCTTGGGATATTGCTCTACTGTCTCGATGACGAACTCCGCCTTCGACCAATTGTTTCCTGAGGTACTCACACCCGATTGCACGGGCAATTTCTGAATTAATTTACCTGTAATTTCCATGTTATTTATTTTTACTTTCTTTTTTTGCCATTCTACTTTCTTTTCTCCCGAAAACGGTCACGTTGACGTATTTCGAGGGATTCTCCTTCAAATCCTGAACCAACAGATTCAGGCTCTCCAGCGTATTGTTCAAGCTTTTATATAGCGAATCATTGTTAATCAGCTGTCCCACCGTTCCTTGCCCCTGTTCCACCTTTGCAATCACCTGGTTGACATTGTTCACCGTCTCTTGTGCATTGTTTACAAGCGTCCGGATATTGGCTTGGGCAAGTGAATCAGAGATGTTATCCACATTGGAGATAATCGCATCGATTTTGGGACTAGCATCTCCCAAGGTACGGGAGAGCTTGTCGAGCTGTGTCACTAAGCTATTGATTTTGGGACTGTTGCGGTCAATCAGCACAGCCAGGTCACCAGTGACTTCTTGGAGATTGGCAAGCGTGTTTTTCAAGGATTTACCGCTGTTCAGCGAATCCTGCGGACGGAAGGCCTCCTTCAAGCCCAGGCCGATAGTGTCTATGGAAGAGACCACGCTTTGCAATTGCGCTGTAAGGTCTCCAAGTCCATCCAGCATTCCGCCTGCGAGGTAGCAGCCCAGGGTATCGCCGCTTTGGGCTATGCGGGACGATGAACCCAAGTGCAGGTTCACGACCATACCGCCCAGCACATCTTTTTGCGCCACCTCGAACTGGGAGTCTTCGGGGATATCCAGCTTCTCGGTCACCAGGATTTCCGCACAGATGCGCACCGGATTCGAACTCAGCAACGAAATGTTGGTCACCTTGCCAATGCCATAGCCGTTCAAAGTGACGTTAGTGCTTTCGTGCAAAGCTCCAATATCCTCAAACACAGCATAATAATAGTTCTTCTTCCCGAAAACATTGATTCCCTTCAGGAAGGTTGCCCCGAAGTAAAAAATCAAGATAGCAGCAATACAGAACAGTGCCACTTTGATGCTTTTTGCCTCTTTCACAGAATATTGTTTGTCTTTATCTTTGCTCATTTTTCACCATGTCAATAAACTGCAAAAATACATTTTTTTGAATTATCACCCGACTATTTTTTTTAGGAATTACCGTTCCACCACTTTCCAGCTCTCGACCCGGCGAGTCTCGGAGGAGAAGTTCACCCCGATTTTGTAGAGCTTGCGCGGGTCTT
>CAMKLG010000100.1 GCA_946413585.1 uncultured Bacteroidales bacterium | reverse complement strand
AGGGCGGCCTTCCGGATGTGGAAGGTGTCGCGGATGGGGTTGTGACAGCGGTCGATGAAGGCCTTCAGCTGCGCACTCAAACCGTAGAAATAGACCGGCGAGGCGATGACGAGCATGTCGGCATTCGCCAACTTGCTGTATATAACGGGCATGTCGTCCTTTTGCACGCACGCATTACCCTCGCTCGAGAAGCACGCGTTGCACCCCATGCACGGATGCACCGTGTAATCATGCACCGAAACGACCTCCACGTGGTGTTTCTCTGAAGCGCCTTTGGCAAAGGCTTCTACCAACAAGTCGGTGTTGCCGTTTTTGCGCGGACTGCCGGAAAGGATTAGAATATTCATATCAATAATGTTTGATGTCGTATGGTCTGCTCTACTTCTTGCTGCTATAGATTTTGAATCGGCAAAAGTACGACATTTTTCCGAAACACGGAATGGTTATGCGCAGAAGTCCACCAAAGCCGCACCAAAACTTCACCTCGTTCATTCCGGCGAAGTTTCAGGGCTTGCGCATCATGGCGTTTTCTGGCTACCGGCGACTTACAGACTGTTGCAGGCATCTTCGACCACATTCCATCGATACGTAGATGACATGCAGTTGACAAGTATTTGGCAAGTACTTGGCAAGGAGATGCCATACTGATGCCATACTGTAGCCATACTCTTAAGTATGGCAAGAGTATGGCAAGAGTATGGCTACACTATGGCATCTATATGTTAAGGGCATGCCTGATATATGGGAACCTTATGGGTAGGCGGATAGCACACCCCATTTTCTGCGATAATTCCTCATATCGGCTTTACCGGAAATATTGTCCACCACCGATTCACATCAAACCGACCTTGTTCTTATGAAATGTCCCTCCTGAACGGCGGCAAAGGTCGTGACAACGGCTATAATAGCCATTGGCACGACAGATTCCAGAAACAGGGTCAATGGAACTCCGACGAATAGCAGAAGACCGGTCACCTTGTTGGCGATGGTGTGCGGAAAACGACATTTCTTGTACATCACTATGGCGGAAATCTGGTTGATGACTTTGATGACGACGATCACAGCGCCCCAAAACCAAAGCCAATGGGGAAGTGCCAAAACGGGGATCAGCTTTATGCAGCTGCTGACCACAAACGCCAAATCTGCCAGACTATCCAACAGTGCCCCCGTTTTGCTTTCGCAGTGGAGTTTCCTTGCCAAAAAACCATCTGCCATATCGCTCAGTCCGCAGACGAAATAGATTACCCAAAATGCGACACTTCCCACATCGGAAAAGAGGAGACCGAAAGCGCCAAGGAACCGGAAGGATGTTATGAAGTTTGGGAGGTATTTCATTTGACTATAAAATTCACGACCGCGAAAACCAGATGGCACACGGCAAAAACCGTAGCAACCAGATGAAATTGGGGAGCATCACCAGCAGGAAGAGGAGCAAGCCCCACGGGTCGAAGGCGAAACGGTATTGTTTTAGCGGTGTCACAGTGTTTCGATGTTTTTCATACTTATCTCCTCTTGAACACCACCAGCTCGGCATCCGCACCGTCCTTCCCGTACTCGCTCACGAGAATGTAGTGCTCGTCGCAGGCGATACCGAAGCAGCGGCCGTCGCCTTTTTCCACCTGATTACTCCAATACGTGGCATTGTCGTCAAGGAGTTTCACCTTGTTGCCGTTGAGGATGTACTCCATATTGACGAACGAACCTTGCAGCACGAAGAGGTTGTCGATGCGCGGCATATCCTTGACGCCCAGCGTATTGACCTCATCAATGAGTTGCCGCTTGATCGGCGAGGTGGCGTGCGGCAGTTGGTCGGCGGGTAGCTGCCAACGTTTCAGATTGGGGTAATACTGACGAAGCACGCCCTTGTACTCTTCGCGGGTGAGGTTTTGTCCGGTGTTCTTGTTGTACTCCTCTACGAATTGGCTACAGAACTCCACCATCTCCTCCATGGTGAAGTCGCCGGTGAACGCACCGTCCTTGTAGCAGTAGATGCAATATTCTTCGTTTTGACTGCCGTCGGCGTTAGTGCCGAGGATCTCCGGGGTCAGCGGCATTCCGCAGCTCTGGCAAAATCTCTGTTCTTTATCCATATTGATTCGTTTTTTTGTTTTTTTTCTCTTTGCCCCACACTGCACCTTCGGCTTGTGTGGCTTTCTTATACCCCCCACACTGCGCTTCGCTTGTGTGGGGTTAATTGCACTTCGTGCGTCTTGCCTCTTCGAGGCTGCTCAAGGAAGAGGTCTTGTTGACATTTAGGGCGCAAAAATAACATATATTTGCGGATGGAATTTATACTTGGCGGAATATGTTACTGGGTAAATTGTGATTCCTTTTATGACATTAGGAACCTCCCATGCGCCGTTGTGGAGTATTCCATTTTAATACCCGACTCCCGAAAAACGAAAATGTCGAGTTCAGCGGTATTGGCGGCATTGAGACGTGGCGCGATGCGTTGGAATTCATACAGTTGGGATGTCGTAACGTGCAGGTTTGCACTGCTGTAATGCAGTCATGAAAAAATTGTGTATATTTGCGGCTTAAAACGAGTGCTTGAAAATTATATTAAAAAGATATGAAAAAACATCTCCTTTCTGCCTTGGCATTTCTGGCGTTTTTCTTTTCAGCCAACGCCCAAACTGATTACGATTTCTTTGCGGTAAGTTCGAGCGGCGACACGCTTTATTACTACCTCGACAATAGTACCGCAGTTGTCACCTGTCCCGGCGACATTGACGAGGACGTTTACTGGCCCGACGGCATCACAAAGCCGCAAGGAGCACTGGTCATCGACAACACGGTGACTTACAACGGCACCACCTATATTGTTGACGCTATCGGCGATTTTGCCTTTTACGGCTGCGACGGCATCACCTCGGTGACCATCCCCAGTTCCGTGACCACCATCAAGGAGTGGGCCTTTCGCAACTGCAGCAGCCTGGCATCGGTGGACATCCCCGCCAGCGTGGCCGATTTTGGCGACTACGTCTTCACGGGCACAGCGTTAACAAATCCCATCTATAAGGACTCTGTCTTCGCCTATATGCCAGTCACTGCCACGGGGGAATACGCCATCCCCAGCCAGATTACCAAGATCTGCGGTGGTGCCTTCTACGAATGCGCTAACCTCACCCATGTGGTCATCCCCAATTCGGTCACTCAGATAGGTCCCGGGGCGTTCCTCGAATGCAATGGTCTGACGCAACCGATCTATAACAACACGCTCTTTGCGCGTCTTCCTGTGAGCTACAGCGGCAGCTACACTATCCCCGACGGCATCACGACGGTGTGCGCCTCCTCCTTTAACTATACCTCCGGATTGACTGAACTCATCATGCCCAACAGTGTGATTTCCGTGGGAAACGGTGCCTTTGGTTACTGCACGAATCTGACATCGGTCACACTTTCTGAAGCACTCACCGAAATACCTGGATTCGCTTTCATGAGATGTACGGCATTGCCTACCATCACCATCCCTGCCAGCATCAGCCACATCGGGAACCTGGCTTTTTCCTTTTGCACCGCCATGGACAGCATCGTGGTGAAATCCACTACGCCGCCAAGCGTCGGCTTTAATGCTTTCCGCAACGTGCCCGACAGTTGCCTCCTCGCTGTTCCTTGCGGCAAATTGCAGGCTTACACTGAAGCTTGGGGAACCTACTTCGCCCGGATTGTCGAGGATTGCGGCTCTGGCGTAGGCATTAACGATGTGGAAAATTCCCCTATCCTCGTTCACGTGACCGACGGTTGTATAGCAATCGCCTCGGAGGACGGCTTTGCCGAGGTTTCTGCGGATGTCTATGACCTGTCTGGACGCCGGGTCGCCTCTTTGCAGACTGCGGGCAAAACCCCTGCGCTCCCGGACGGTATATACCTGGTTCGCATCGGCAACCAAATCACCCATAAAGTGGTGGTAAAGCGTTAAGTTGACGTTATTTACCCTGAAATTATCGACATTCTACATGATTTTACACAAATGAGCAAGCAAACATTACAGCGCGCCTTGGGGATATTGATTGTTCTTTCCCTGTTGTTCTCTGACGGCTGGGCGCAGACTCCCCGTCTGAAGACGGTGGAAAGGCCCGACTCGGGCACTCCGTTACTTCGCTCAGACGGCCTGATTGCAACGCATTGGGACCAGGATTATCCCTACAACCTACTCTGTCCGAGAGACCCCGAGAATGGCAATTCTTACAGCTATGCCGGATGTCCTGCTGTCGCGATGGCGCAGATTGTCAATTATTTGCGAACGACGCAAAACACCCGTTTCTCTGACAGTGACGACTATGCGTACCACTATCTGGGCCGCCATTTCGACATTGATGACGACTGGGAGACGTTGCAATTCCCGTCATTCCCGCAACTGAACGAGCTGTTGGATTCCGTGGACGCCGTTTTCCAGCGTGGCGAGGATCTTCCCGACCCGCTGGTCTCCGCGCTGATTTTCGCTTCCGGCACAGCCTGCACTCAGGTGTATTCGTCGCAAGGTTCTGGCACCTTTGCCGTGGATCAGGCGTATGACGCCTACCAGCGGTTTGGCTTCACGGACTGTCTGCTGTTCCGAGAGCCCGACTCGTTGATGTATGCCACCCTGATCTCCAATCTGCAGGCCGGTTATCCCGCCCATCTGGCCGTTGAGAATCCAGAGGGAACAACAGGGCACAATGTAGTGGTGGACGGCTACCGCGCATCGGACGGCAAATTTCATATCAACTTCGGATACGGCGGCGCTTTGGATGATTGGTACGACATCCCCGACTCCGATTTTTACTACGGGATGACCAAGGTGGAAGGCATTGTTCTGAATATAATCCCGACTCAGACAGCTGTTCAGGAGCATCCTCGCCCGCAACCGTTGGATGTTTTCCCCAATCCCGTGTCGGATGTCCTCCACCTCCAGAACCTCCCGTTCGCCGTTGTGGATTATTCCATTTTCAACAGCTTGGGGCAGACAGTGGCCTCGGGTTCCTCCTCTGGCACAATTCCCGTGAATGCGTTGGATCAGGGACTCTATTTCCTGCAAATCAAGAGTGAAGAAGGACGGCAGACGGTCAAGTTTGTGGTAAGATAGGTTACACTCTCTTCCCCATCTCAAACGCCTCCTGCAGCTTGGCGTTGCCGGCAATCTCGTTCGGGCCACCCACGCCGCCGCAGAAGATGTGGCCTTTGAGTGCGGACTTGCCGTAGCAGTCGATCCAGCCAGTGAGGCCACCCTCGGCGCGTTTCGGCACGAACTCCTCGTTTTCGGCCGCGGTGGTCAGCAGATAGACGTCGCGGAACTTGTAGTCCTTGGGGTACATCGCGTTCATGCGGTCGATGAGGGTCTTCATCTGGCCGCTCATCTCGTAGTAATAGATGGGCGTGGCCCAGC
>CAMKLG010000099.1 GCA_946413585.1 uncultured Bacteroidales bacterium | reverse complement strand
CAAGCCGTCTTTCGAGGGCGGCGTTCCTCTCTATGATGTCGAGCAGGGCTTCCAGGATGCGGTAGTCGGTCAGCTGGCCTGTCACCACGTGATAGACCTTGCTGACGCTGCAGCCGAACTCGTCGGCCAGCACCCGCCCGTAGCCGTGCGGCAGGAACCGCCGCAGCTCCTTACTGATTGCTTTTCTTGCTCCCATGCTTCTCTATAATATATTGTGTGAGTAATACGGTGAAGGCCGCAAGCCTCGCCGCCGCCACCAAAAGCAGCGGGGCGAGGGCGAACAGCCATCCTTTGGTCAGCCAGCCGAAGGCCTTGAGGATGACCAGATAGCCGGACAGTAATAGCAGGTGGTTCATCACCTTCTTAATGGTTTTCTCCATCTTGTTCATTTTGGCGTTTTCTTTGCTTGTATTCCGGCATTGTCCTGTTTAGTGCGTCCTCTTCTTCCGGTGTCAGTCTGCGGTAGATTGACTTTTCGGGCAAATCGGGTACAAGAAACTGTAACAGTTCCTTGACATGAATGTTCATCAACGGACCATACGGAACGTTGTTTGCAATGTACGAATCAATGGTTCTGGCATCTCTTACTCTAAAAAATACCATAAGCATCGGTTTTACATCAGGTCTTTTTAGCACCTTTAGTGCCTGCTCTGTGAGCACGTAATTTTTTTTTACCATAAGGCTGGAATTTAAAATGTTAATTCCAAAAAACTATGTATTTTTGCAGCAAAATTTGTAGCAAAAAAATGCAGCAAATTTTGCAGCATTTTTTTGTTGTAACTTGCTGGGTGCAAGATAGTTATTTTTCAAATACAACCGCATTCAACGAAAAAAAAATTACGCTCTTTGAAAGATTATAAAAAACGCCGTTCTTACCACGGTAAAAACGTCGAAATCAATATGCTGATAACTGATTGAAAATCAGTTATTTTTATTGCTTTGTACTGAGACAGAAATGAGACAAAGCAATGCAAATTTGACTAAAAGATAAAATTGTAAATAATTAACATTCAGATATTTGCAAAAATAATCTTGACAATATGGAGGGGGCGATATAACCGCGAGTTCGAATCTCGCTCTCTCCGCAAAAGACCGAAACTTAATCAGAATCAGCAATTTACGCAAGTAGATTGCTGATTTTTGCGTTAAAACTGAGACAGAAACGAGACAAAGTGTATTTCTTTGGGATTTGTCAGTTGGAAATTCTAACAGCTTGGCTGTAACCACAGGTGGTGCTGAATGCGTTCTCGCTGTACATTATTTTGCCTTTCAGAATCCCGTACACCTTGGCTATCGGGTTCTTCTTCTTTTTCTTTTTGCCCGCATTGGCGGCAGTCCATTCTTTGATAGTCATTGCTTTATCGTTTTGCATGGCAAAAATACAACTTTATTTCAATGCGCGGCAACTCCCGCAAAATCTCATGGCAATCCTCTTGCCTCGCGTAAGGGGTTGGAGCACGTTAACACAAAGAGGGATGATGCTTCCAAATTTTCAACACAAAAAGAGACGAGCAACGGAAGCCGCCTTTTTGGTTAGAAAATTGAGGCAATAGCCCTTGCGATTAAGGCGGAAAGCCCGATCCGTCAAGGTTGCGCCCAAAGAGATGAAAAAAAGCACACTTACCAGGCATGGCTAATTTTGGTGCGGTCGCCGTGGCACTCGGCTAAGACCAAGGTCAACTATTCCCAAAAAAGTCTATCTTTGCCACCAAATTATTACCATTATGGATTCCGCTATGAATACGAACCCGTACTTGTCTCCCAAAATGAAGATGGCTGATGCTATCAATCAGTATCACAGCCTATTAACCGTGCTTCCTCGACTCGGCATTCCCCTTGGATTTGGCGAGAAAAGCATAGAACAGCTCTGCTCCGAACAACACGTTTCGCTGCCGCTCTTCACCCTTATCAGCCGCGTCTATACCCAAACCGACTACTACCCCTCCATCGAGGAACTGAGACAATGCCCTATGACAGACATTCTGCAATATCTGCAACAATCTCACGAGGACTATTTGGAGAACAAGTTTCCCCATATTGAGCAACATTTCAACACGTTGCTTGAGCCGATGGAGAAAAAATACAGCACGCTTATCGTCAATTTCTATAAAGAATTCAAAAAGGAGGTGGTGAATCATTTTCAATATGAGGAAAAAGTTGTATTTCCTTATATGAAACAGATTCTGTCTGAAAATGAAACAGATAACGGAGAACATCACCACAAATCCGCGTTCCAGCAGCAGCACGACGACATCGAGGACACCCTCAACGATCTCACCAATCTGTTGCTGAAATACATTCCGGCGGAGGTCTCCTCTTCGGAACGTGTTGATATGTTGTTAGATATGTACGCGCTTTCCAACGACATCGGAAAACACGCCATGATGGAGGACCGCATTTTGCTGCCCTATATCCAATACTTAGAATCACAAAGCCATGATTAAAATCGCCATTGCTGAACCTTCGCAGATGCTACGCAACGGCCTCGCCTGCCTCTTGCACGACGTGCCCGACACGGAAGTGGTCTTCTCCACAGACAACCTGAGCGCGTTGTTTTCAAGACTTCCAGCGTTGCACGCGGACATATTGATTATCAATCCATTACTGTTTGAGTATAGCCACCGTGCCACACTCCGAGCTGAATTCGACAACCATCCCGAACTGCGCCTCATCGCTCTCGTCACCTCCTACCTCGAATCCCAACATCTCCGCCAGTTCGCCGGCATCATCGAACTCAACGACGACCTCCAGCGCGTGAAATCGACAATCAACCAAGTAATTAACACCCTGCAATCCGACGGCGACGAACCCGACACCGACCCCCTCTCCGAACGCGAAAAGGACGTACTCATTTGTCTATCCAAAGGACTGAAGAACAACGAGATAGCCGACTCCCTAAACATCTCCGTCCACACTGTCATCACCCACCGCAAAAACATCGTCCGCAAAACTGGCATCAAGTCCGTCGCCGCCCTCACCGTCTATGCCATCCTGAACAACCTCATCGAAGAAAAAGACATTATTTAGTTAGCAGTTAGTAGTTAGCAGTTTATGCCGAAAGAGCCACTATATATTAAACTACTTCCTTGAGCAGCCCCGTAGGGGCAAGAGCTAGGTAGCCAGGGGTGAGCGCAGCGAAACCCCTGGGAGGGATGACGACGATGACACGATGACGACGATGAATGACGATGAATAACGAATACCTACGTAAATATGAATAGAACAATCACCCTAATTATCACATTATGCCTCGCGTGGTTGGCAGCCACCGCGCAGGAACCCGACCCCTACGCCGGTTACGACCGTCTCACCCTCTATGACAGCATGACCGTGCACATGGAGGAGAACGGCCTCAGCCATTATGTTAACCATCAACGATACAGAGTGTTGAGTGACGCGGGATGCCGTGACAACAACACTGTCATTGTCGATTACGATCCTCTGTCGGCCTACTGCGAAATCCGCGACGTGGTGATCTACCGCCACGACGGCACCGAGGAGCACCCCGACTTCATGGTGTGCGACTATCCCGCGCCCGCCCACATGATCTACTGGGGCGCACGGCAGAAGATGGTCGCCCTCGGCCGCCTCGAACCCGGCGACGAAGTGGAGTTTCTCACCTACAAGAAGGGCTTCACCTACGCGCTGCTGCAGGGCGACGATCCCGACGCGAAGTACATCCCGCCCATGCGCGGCCACTTCTACGACATCGTCCCCTTCTGGAGCACTCAACCCGTAAAAGAGAAAGTGTATCAAGTCAGTGTGCTGACAAACAAGAACTTGCAGTATAAAGTTTACAACGGAAATCTTACGGTGACCACTAAGAAAGACGGCGACCGCACGGTTTTCACCTTCGAGAACAAGAATTACTTCCCGTTGAAGACCCCGCGCTATACCGTGGCCAACAACGACATTGAGCCAAAGCTCATCGTGACCACCGCGCAAAATTGGGAGGCTAAGTCGATGTGGTTTTACGGCGTAAACGAAGATTTTGGCAGTTTCGAGGCCACGCCGGAAATCCAGGCCAAGGTCAACGAGCTGCTGAAGCCGGCCAAGACCGAAAACGACAGTTTAGACATCCTCACGCACTGGGTGGCCGACAACGTGCGCTACTCCGGCATCTCGATGGGCGAAGGCGAGGGATTCACGCTCCACAAGTGCGAGATGACCTTCCGCGACCGCTGCGGTGTCTGCAAGGACAAGGCCGGGATGCTCATCGGCATGTTGCGGGCGGCGGGCTTCAAGGCATATGCGGCCATGACGATGGCCGGCGAGCGCATCGAGGACATCCCCGCCGACCAATTCAACCACTGCATCACAGTGGTACAGCGACGCAACGGAAACTACCAACTCCTTGATCCCACGTGGGTTCCCGGCGTTCGCGGCGAATTGTGGTCCAGTGCAGAACAGCAACAGAACTACCTCATGGGGCTTCCAAAAGGCGCGAAATTGGGACTCACACCCGTCTCCGATCCGAAGAACCACTACGTGCGCATGACCGCCCAAACACAGGTCACGAAAGATGGCACGCTGAAGGGCACCGTCACCATCACCGCCGACCGCCAATCCGACAGAACCGTCCGCTATCTCTTCGACGGTTTCCGCACCGAATGGCGAAACAACATCGAAATGATGCTCTATCAACTATACCCCAACGCCAAGTTAAAATCGGTGAAATACACCAGCGAGGACGACTACCTCAAGCAACCTGTAAGCATTACCTATAAGTTCGAGATCCCTGATTACGCCATAGTTACCGACAAAGAAGTCATTGCCACTCCGTTCTTAGCCAACGGATTCTACACCTTCGTCATGCGCCACCTCTACTACGACGTCAGCCTTGAAAAGCGCGACTACCCCTTCACCGACCGCTGCTCCCGCTACGTGGCCATTTCGGAAACGATGACCGTTCCCTCGGGCTACACCCGTATAAGCACGCCCCATGCGCTACAGTTTGTCACCCCAACCATCTCTTTCAGAGGCGGTTACCAAATCGGCTACAACCTGGTCACCTTCTCCGAAAACATCTCCCTCGGCAAGCGCGTCTATGAAGCCAACGAATGGCCCGCCTTCCGCAAAGCCGTACTCTACCAAAGAGAGTACATGGACAACCCCGTAGTGTTCATCAAATAGTTAGCAATTAGTAGTTAGCAGTTTATAACGAAAAAATATATATTAAAACATAATTCCTTGAAAGCCCTGAAAGGGCGTCCTATGTCAGCCTAGGGCGAGCGCTAGCGAACCCTAGGACGGATAACGACGGATGACGACGGATAACGATGAATGAACGATGAAAAAATAATGAATATGATAAAAAAATACATTTTTGTAATATTAACGGTTTGCACCATAATGCCGGTTTTCGGGAAAGCCCCCGAAAAGGACGCCGTCTATAAGCTCATCTCCAAGAGCTACACGTTGAACA
>CAMKLG010000098.1 GCA_946413585.1 uncultured Bacteroidales bacterium | reverse complement strand
TCACTATTCACTACTCACTATTCACTACTCACTATTCACTACTCACTATTCACTATTCACTATTCACTACTCCCTACAACTGCCAATTCACCGGTTCCTTTCCCAGCGACACCAAAATCTCGTTCGTCTTTGAGAAATGGCGGCATCCGAAAAAGCCTCGGGAGGCGGAAAGTGGGGATGGGTGCGGTGCGGTAAGGACATAATGTTTGGTTGTGTCAATAAGTCGCTGCTTTTCAATAGCATAATTACCCCAAAGCAAGAAAACGAGCCCTTCTCGCTGCTCCGAGAGCCGTTGAATGGCGCAGTCGGTAAAGGTCTCCCAACCATGTCGCTGGTGTGAACCCGCCTGATGCGCACGCACGGTAAGCGTCGCGTTGAGCAGCAACACCCCTTGATTCGCCCACGACTGCAAATTACCGCTGGCGGGAATCTGGAAACCCACATCCGTGCTCAGTTCTTTGAAAATGTTCTGCAACGACTTGGGAATCGGCACACCATCCTGCACGGAAAAGCACAACCCATGCGCCTGACCTTCGCCATGGTACGGATCCTGCCCGATAATCACCACCTTCACCTTGTCAAAAGGAGTGGAATTAAACGCATTGAAAATCTTCGGCCCTGGCGGAAACACCTGATAATGCTTCTTCTCCTCCACCAAAAAAGCTTTCAACTCCGCAAAATACGGAGCCTGGAACTGATCCCACAAGACGGATCTCCAGGAAGAGTCGATTTGAGGGTTAATTGGCTGTTGGCCGTTGGCTATTGGCTGTTGGCTATTGGCTGTTGGCATATTGACGTTGAATTTGGCCTTTGGCTGTTAGCTTTATGCTATTGGCTGTTGGCCGTTGTTGAAAATTTATTATTTTTGCAAAATTTTATTATATCTATTTTACAATTTTAACTATTAATTCTTAAAAAATGAGAAACTTCAGAAACTATCAAATTTGGCAAGGGTCCATCAAGTTTGTATCAGAAATATACACAATAACAAAACAATTTCCATCACATGAGCGGCATGGATTAAGCAATCAATTAAACAGGGCTACTGTTTCCATTGCATCAAATTTAGGATATATCAGTCAGCAAAATCTCAACGACATATTAGGGAAAGTCCATATCATCGAAAAGAAAATCAATGAACTGATATCAGTCATCAAAGCTAGTTACAATCAGCCAAAAGCCAAAAACTAACGGCTAACAGCCAACATCTAAAAGCTAACAGCCAACAACACAACCCTTAGTGCTTAAAATGTCTCACTCCCGTAAACACCATCGATATGCCGAACTCGTTACATGCGCGAATCGAGTCTTCATCGCGGACACTGCCGCCGGGTTGGATGATGGCGGTGACACCGTACTCCTTTGCCATCTTCACCACATCGTCGAAGGGGAAGAAAGCATCGCTGGCAAGACACAAATTGGCTGTAAGTCCTTTTCCCTTAGCCTCTTCCAGGGCGATATGCGCAGCTCCCACTCGGTTCATCTGACCCGCACCGATTCCGGCGATACGTCCGTCGCAAGCCACTGTGATGGCGTTGGAACGCACATGTTTACAGATCGTCATGGCAAGTTTCAGATTCTCCATTTCCTCCGCGGTCGGAGCTTTTTCGGTAACGACTTTAATTTCGTAATCCTCAAAGCGTTTACGGTCAAGTGACTGACAAAGCAGGCCACCCGCCACGCTCACGAACATCTTCTCGTCGGCATTGGACTTGTCGGTGCTGAAGGTCATCAGACGGATATTCTTCTTCGTGGAGAGATGGTCGAAGGCATCCTGGGTGAAAGAAGGAGCAAGGATGATTTCGAGGAAGACAGGTTTCATCGCCTCAGCGGTCGGCAAGTCGATTTCGCGGTTCGAAGCCACGATGCCGCCGAAGATGGAGACGCTGTCGGCCTCGTATGCGCGGGTCCACGCCTCCAACGCGCTCTCGCCGATACCCACGCCGCAAGGATTTTTGTGCTTCACGGCCACCATCGTCGGACGGTCGAATTCACGCAAAATCTGCAAAGCGGCATCAGCATCTTGTATATTATTGTAGGACAGTTCCTTACCATGCAATTGTTCTGCCCACGCCATTGAAAAGCCCTGCTTCTTGCCTGCATAGAAGGCAGCCTCCTGATGCGGGTTTTCACCGTAACGCAACGATTGTTTTTTGGTAAACGTAAGCGTCAGATTCTCAGGTTCTTTCTCACCCACCTTCTCGGTCAGATAGGTGGAAATGTAGGTATCGTAAGCGGCAGTGTGACGGAAAACTTTGGCAGCCAAACGACGACGGGTTTCCAAGGTGGTGTCGCCATGCGCCTTCAACTCTTCCAAAACGGTCGGATAGTCGGCATTGTCAACCACCACGGTCACGAAAGCGTGGTTTTTGGCTGCGCTGCGCAACATGGAAGGTCCTCCGATGTCGATGTTTTCTATGGCATCCTCAAACGTAGTTCCTTCTTTCTCAATGGTTTGCTTAAACGGATAGAGATTCACCACCACCATGTCGATGGGAGAAATGCCGTTGGTTTCCATCTCCTTCACGTGTTCGGGATTGGTGCGCACGGAGAGCAGACCGCCGTGCACCTTGGGGTGCAGCGTCTTCACTCGACCGTCCATGATTTCCGGAAAGCCTGTCACATCGCTGATACCGATGGTTTTCACGCCAGCGGCCTCCAAAGCCTTGCGGGTGCCGCCCGTGGAGATGATTTCATAACCTAATTTCGTGAGTTCTTGTGCAAAAGGCACTACGCCTTCCTTGTTGCTAACACTGATGATTGCTCTTTTCATATTATTATTTCTTGTTATTTATTCTCAAAACGAAGCGCAAAAGTACAAAAAATTTGACTGTTTGCTGTTGGCCAAAAGCGAATAACTACTGGCTAAAGGCCATTTTCTTTGCTGCGATGGCGGCGGAAGCAAACGCAAAGAACAAGTTATAACCGCCGCACACACCATCCATATCCAGCAATTCACCCAAAATAAACATCTTAGGATAATGCTTTGCACTGAAATCAGGATTCACTTCCGACAAATCAATGCCACCGTGGCACACCTGTGCGGTTTCCAACGGATAGGTCTCTGTAATCAAGAAAGAAAAACGGGTTATGGGAAACGGTTTCTGCTGATACAAAGCGACTAATTTCGGATGCAGAAGTCCTGTAACTGTATGATTACGAGACAAATACCCCTTGACTCCAAAATGCTCATCCCAATAACAAAGATTGATTTCCAACCGGCAATTTTCTTGAGAAGGGAGCCGCCAATAGTAGGCCGACAGGTTCATAATCACAATTCCGGAGACACCGTCATCCTTAAACGTTATCTCACCTAACTCCTTATGTATAAGTTTTTTACCTTGAAATAGTGATACTATGGCTTTGGTGCGGCAACCCGCAAGCGATTTAGGATAATCCTTCAGAATAAACCCGGACAAAGAAGAGCGTAAAGGTTGGGCACTCAAATTCAAACCTTTCAGATAATCGTTATAATGCGTACGGTTTTTCGGGATGATATTGGCAGGGGAACCTGAAGCCAACACAACGTAGTCAAACACTTCGGGATAATCGTTTATCATCCACTTATTATTTTGACAGCCAACAGTTTGAACTTCATAGCAAAGTTCAAATTTCACGTTGGAGGGCACATCGCATAGCACATCTACAACCGTTTGGGAGAACTGCGATGCCGGATATACGCGACCTTCTTCATCGGAAATCGTCACCAATCCCCACTTGGAGAATTGACAGTCAAGATCTTCCGGGGTAAAATGCGATAGCAGTTGGGACGCGAACTTTGGGGCGTTGTAGTGTTCGGGACGGACATCGCGGTTGAAGATGTTGGCCTTGCCGCCGCCCGAAGCACGCACTTTGGCCGCCACCTGACGGTTTTTCTCAAACACAACGATTTGGAAACGAGCATTTTCCGACAACTTCTTGGCCAAAAACAGACCAGAAGCACCTGCGCCTACAATCGCAACTTGAATTTTATCGTAACTCATTCTTCATCAAGAAATTGACGGATGGTTTGCAGCATTTCGGCACGCGCCACCTCAAGGTCATCGTTGAGGATGATTTTATCGAAGCGCGGGGCAAACGAAAGCTCATACTCGGCCTTTTCCACGCGTTTGCGCAACGACTCTTCGGTTTCGGTGCCACGTTTACGCAGACGATTTTCCAGTTCCTGCACTGTCGGCGGCTCGACAAAAATGGCTAACGCCTTGTCTCCGAAGTACTTCTTGATATTAAGTCCGCCCTTGACATCCACATCGAAGATGACAGTCTTGCCTTCGTCCCATATCCGCTGGATTTCGCTTTTCAGCGTGCCATAGAACTGGTTGGCATAGACTTCCTCCCATTCCAGGAATTCGTCGCGTTTGATGCCTTTCTTAAAGTCATCCACAGATAGAAAATGGTAGTCTTTACCGTTGATTTCGCCCTCACGCTTGGTGCGTGTAGTAGCAGACGTGGAGAACCGCAATTCGGGAAGGAATTGCAGAACATGCTTAACAATAGAGGTTTTACCTGCGCCCGAGGGGGCCGATACGATGATTACTTTGCCTGTCATTCTAGGTTGAATTTAGACGGCAAAGATACTCAATATTCCCGAAATGGGAACATCAAAAAAGCAAAAAAATCCACAAAATTTTATTTTTCAACGGACATATTAAAATATTGTGTACATTTGCCACCGAAAATCTAACAGATATTTGACATTGACACCACCACAGTGTGACCTTCTAATTACTGCTACACTAAAATTAAACAAACATGGATGAAGTAAAAATTATTGAGATCAAGAAAAGCGTCTTCGCTGACAATGAAAAGGACGCTGATTCTTTGCGCACGGAACTGAAAGAGAAGAAAGTTTTTCTCCTGAATCTGATGTCTTCTCCGGGCAGCGGCAAAACCACGACCCTCATTCAAATTTTGAACCGCATCAAAAACAAAGTCCGCGTGGCGGTGATGGAAGCCGACATCGACGGCGACGTGGATGCCGTGAAAATCAAAGAGGCGACCGGTGTGCCATCCATCCAGCTGCACACCGGCGGCATGTGCCACCTCGACGCAGAAATGACCCGCCAAGGACTCGACAACCTCAATCTCGAAGAGACCGACCTCGTCATTCTTGAGAATGTCGGCAACTTGGTCTGCCCTGCCGAATTCGACACCGGCGCCACCTGCAACGCGATGATCCTTTCCGTGCCCGAAGGCGACGACAAACCCCTCAAGTACCCCCTCATGTTCACCGTCTGCGATCTCGTCATCATCAACAAGATGGATGTGGTGCCCTACTTCGATTTCGACATCGAACGCTGCAAAAAGTACATCCACCTGCGCAACCCCAACGCAACCATCATCCCCGTCTCCGCCAAAACCGGCGACGGAATCGACAAACTTGCCGAATGGCTTCTAAAACAACTTCCTTAAGCAGCCCCGAAGGGGCAAGAGC
>CAMKLG010000097.1 GCA_946413585.1 uncultured Bacteroidales bacterium | reverse complement strand
TTCATAATCAATGTTTTTATACAAAATTATGGGGGCAAAGATACACAATAATTCATTTGTGCAGGACTACAATCCCTAAAGCATTGATCCATATACATTTTTCCGCCGATGATTCTTGATAATGTTTTCATTTTATCGCATTTTTAATTGTTTCTGCACCTATAGTATGAAAAAAAGGGAAAATGTTACAATCCCGACAAAGAAAAAAATTTTTTCGCCGAGGTGTAACATTTCGGTTGTTTTCCATACTTAGTGATAAAAACGAATGCGATTTGACCGTATGAAGATGCGAACCAAAAGGAAAGATAGGGTTATGATATACATCATCCAAGACCGCTTTGTCCAGATTCTATATAATGAGATAGACCTTGGGGCACAACGGTCAACCAGGTGGTTTCCCAGCATGCGAAACGAACATACGTATCAGGTAACAGTGATAAAATTGTGAGATTAAAAAATATCATTATGAATAAGAAAAAACTAAACCAACCACTGATGTGTCGCCTCCTACGAGGAGGGTATGACAACAGCTACGCCGTTACCAATCCGAAAAGTCACGGCATTCTTTTGGAAATAAAACTCCTTTTGGACATTTTCGAGCCTATCGGTGACGACTACCGCCATGGACTATGGATAGAGATTCCACGGGGAAAACCTTCCGACTGGGTCAGCTTCGAAGAGGCGAGAAACTGGGGTGAGGCAGAGACAGAGGAAGAATACTTGTCTTACTGGCAGAGTGAATATCCTCGGGAGACATACTGGCATTATATCTCTGTGAGCCAATACCGAGGAAAAACGTTCCTCCATATTTCAGACAATGACATGCATTGGTGTATCATCCACGATGATCCCGACAGGAACTGTCACAGGCACGACCCTTTGGACTGGTTCCTTGACCCACTTTTGACTTTTTTGAAGGGAAAAGTAGCCAAAATCGCAAAGGATCCGGAAGCCTACAACCGTTATGTGGAAGAGCATCTTCCCAAGCGGCAACGCACGGGACATATTCCTCGAAAAGAGTTGGACAGAATCGTACCCTGGCAGCGAAGATTGCCAAAGGATGTGGAGAAAGCCATCCAAGTACTCAAAGAGTGTATCATCAATGAGGAAATTTATCGGAAAACAGAATCCGGGGAGAAAATCGATCATTATCCGTCATTCTATCGGGAACCATTGCCAGACATGAGTATCCGATTGTATGCCAAATATTTCCGTGTAGCGTACCTGGCATACGAAAACCATTTCTTTCAATTCTACGACAAAAAAGAATCTAAGAAGAAAGAAAAATGGTTGAAGGATGTTGCCGGAATGACAGATGTGGAATTCTATCGACAGTATCAGTTGGGGCGGCACGGTGAGATCACGGATGAGACGGATCTGGACAGTGCGGCGGCATTCAAGGAAATGGCGTTTGACCATTATGGGGAATTAGGACTGTCGCGAATGAACGTACATGCGACGGATTGGTACACTTCGGGCAAGTGGTTGATAACTTTCGGAATAAGCTACTCTTCTTGTGTGGATGTGGGCGCGGAGATTGCCGTGGCACTCTATGAAAGCGGCTGTCCCCTTATCATCTATAACGCACAAAAAATCCTGGATGTCTTGGAAGAACGCGACTATGTGCTCCTTACGCCTCACACCTTCCACGATTATTTCGGACACCATACAGAAGGTACTGTTTTCGATCTTCCATACGAATGCTACTTGGGGTTAGATTGCGAACTCAACCGCAAACAGTACGAGGAAATTGTATCTTTGGCTGAATGGGATCAGGAAACGCCATTGGTTCTTGACCCTCCGGTTCCACTGAATAGCCCTGCCTACGATCTCATTCGTGAAGAGGAGCAACAACCTCTTACCGTCTGTGGCATCCTTGCCGCCCTGCAGCAGAAATACAACAAGCTTGTCTTCGGAATTATGGATGAATACTCTAAGTGCTTCTGCTACATTGTTGAGCACTGCGAACCCGAAATCAAGGTTGAAGACCGCTCTCGGCTGTTTGGTTGTCCCAACGAAGCGTTGCTGGATGCTGTAATTCGATATACAGAACTCAAGAAAAGCCAACTATCATTACAACAGCAGCACAGAGACTAACCTCAAAAAAAAATCAATCGAGGTGTAACATTTCGGTTGTTTTCCATACTATGTCTATAGAAAACTTAAAACAAATGGAATTATGGGACAAAGAACCAACATCCTCTTGCAAATTGAAGGTCGCAGCGGCGCGCGACTGAACAAGGTTTACCATCTCCAATGGGGCTACCACAGGACAATGCCATTGGTTTTCCTGCATTTGGTGGCTATTCGCAACTTCCGTCCTTTTGGTATGGATGTTTTCAAATACAACACTAAAAGTCTGGATCTTGAAGGTATCCTCACGATAGATCGCGACTGGCACAAGTACAATTTTAACAATCTGGAAGATTGTCAGAAAGTGTTAAGCCAATGTGACAACAATAATGGGGCTATGGTGGTTGTTATTACTGAAAACACCCGCGACCACCTCTTTCCGACATACAAGGTTGGATTTCTATTGGGCCCGGAAAGACAGGATGCCGAACCTGCTTTCAGTCGCTGGGTAAGCACCCAAGAATTCTTGCAAAACCAGCCTCGATACGAAATGCAAAAAGATGATGTGTTTGCTGGTGCTTTTGACATCCTCACCACCTTGTTTGGAACCCAACACATGGAAGTGCAAGGGGACACCCTTACTCCGACCAGCTGATTTCTGACGGATTCCATTTCGCAAGATCACCCTGTCTGTCCTGTGATTAATGAATGAACCCAATAATCCTTGTCAAGTATCATGTCATTTCTTCTATCTTTCAAGGACATGACGGAATCAGCCACCGGTTCAACTTGCACCAGAAGCCCTTGATGTTGAGCTGTGCGGAGTAAGCGACCTTGGGCTCGTGGAGCAGGTTGCCAGTGGTTTCGCGGTATTGCCAACGGAGCTGGCGGATGGCGGAGGCGCAGGGCAACGTGTCGATAATCTGATCATAGTAAACCGACAAGGTGGGATAGAGGTTTGTGAAATCGTCGTTGATGTGCCGCGCCATCTGCAGGTGGGCGTCGTCAAGAGGGAGAGATTCGCCGTGCAGCAGACGGTCGCGGAGTTTCGCCAGACTGCACTTCGTGCGATGCGCTGTGACGCGATACGAGAGATCGGTCATCCCAAGGGCTTGGGCCACAGCCTCGTTCGGAATAGACTGCTTTCGGTTGAGCATCGACAGCAAGGAACGGAAAAGGACGAAACGATAGTTCGGGTTGAAGGTCTGGTGCGCGTATGCAATCAAGTTGGCGGCGACGGAAAGAATCCACTCGTCGGTTTGGAGAGTGTCGGGGATTTCTGGAACCTCGGAGGGGCCAAAGGGATTAGTGCCGTCACTGACGTTAGTGGTACCCATGATGTCAGTAGCAGCAGGTGTATCGAAAGTGCCGGAACAGACAACGTCTTCGGCTGAAATTGCCCGATGAAGGAACTGCTTTTCCACAGCGGCACGCACGGCGAGATAGTTTCGGAAGGTCCTGACCAGCCAGGCCTCTAAGACCTCCTTGTTGCGGATACTTCGCAGCGACCGGTAGGGCGTGCGGTCCCCATCGTCTCCGCCGCCATTCCCCTCGCGCAAGTACAGGAAGAAGTCCTCGACCACATCCTCGAAATCGTCCGCCAAACGGGAGTGGTACACCTCAAAGCACCTTCTCAACTGGAAATTGACCCGATGATGCAGCAAATAGTAAGCCGCCTCGTCCGCCCGCACACCTCCTTGCAACAAGATGTCAATGAAATCCGCCGATGGAACTTCTAGGAAAGGGGAAACTTCGTCTTTGTCAAAGCTGAACTTTTGCATCGTTTTGAATTGGGAATAGAATATCGCAAATATATTGTCTCGTGACTCGTAGAATCTTCTCGAATTCACTGGCAAAGATAACACAAAAACCCGATCCTGTCAATACTTTTGCGTATTTTATTCGACACTGAGTATCAACTAAATATAAAAACTATTTAACTAATCAGGCTTGAATAGTAAATTTTCAGAATGATATTTCGCCAAAAAACAGGTCCTGATCCCACAAAACATACTGGCTCAACCCCCTTCTACCCCACTAACCTTCTAACCTTCTAACCTTCTAACCCATTAACCTTCTAACCTTCAACAACCCATAACCCATAACCATTAAAATTGTATCTTTGCCGCGTGTAAAAATCACACGGAATTATGGGAGAAAAAGGAGTCTATACATACGATTATTGGCGGCCGGCAGTGACGGCGGACATTGTGGTGTTCAGCTTTGACGGCACGAACCTCAACGTGCTGTTAATCAAGCGCGGGAACGAGCCCTACAAAGGGCAATGGGCTTTCCCGGGTGGCTTTTTGGACGAGGACGAGACCCTGGAGGAAGCCGCGCGTCGCGAGCTGAAGGAGGAAACAGGGCTCACCCCCAAGCACTTCTACGAGGTGGGGTCGTTCAGCGACTTGGACCGCGACCCGCGGGGCCGAACCATCTCGGTCGCGTTCGCATCCGTCGTGCGCCCGAACCAAATCAAGGCTGTCGCCGGCGACGACGCGAAGGAGGCCCGCTGGTTCAACATCCATGAGATGCCCCGCTTGGCCTTCGACCACGAGAAGATCTGCCGCATGGCCCTCTGGAAGCTACGACTCGCCTTCATCAACTCCCCCGTCGCATTTCTCCTCGTGGACGACATCTTCACCCTGCCGGAGATGCAACGGCTCTACACCCACGTATTCAGCAAAGAGTTCGACCGCCGCAACTTCCAGAAAAAGTTCCTGTCGTCGGGCATCATCACCCCCGTGGCACAAAACGACGAGGAGCGGAAATCACCCCACGCCCCTATCCAATATCGCTTCAACGAAGCCGGATACGTGCACCTGCGCGAGAAAATGCTGCGGTGATAACTATTTAAACCACCGTCTCGCAAAGAACTAGCGGACTTTTCAATTACTTGTCATATTTTTTGCCAGGGAAGAAACGGGGAACGCTTTGGCAGTATTTCTCATATTCCGGATATTTCCCGCCGCTGATCTCTTCCGCCAGCGACGAGCTTCCCTGGAACAAGACCACGAGTAGCAGCGCACCGATCACGCTCCAGTTGAGAATGCCGATTCCGGCGGCGATGGAAAAGAGGTAGAAGCACACCCAGATGGACTGTTCGGCGAAATAGTTGGGATGACGGCTCCGTCCCCAAAGGCCCGTGGTGTTGAATCCTTTGTTGTATGGAGCGGGCAGATCCTCCAACTTTTTCCCTTCTTTGATCATCGCCCACTTGCGGGTCTGGAATTTCCATTGCTGTTCGTCAGCAACGGTCTCCCAGATGATGAATCCTAACATCAACACGGCAGCAACGGCATCCAACCAGCCGAAAGGCTTGTCAGACCCCATGGCCACTAATGCCGGGAAGGTGGTCATCAGCACCAGCACGTTTTGGTATATGGAGATGAAAAAGAGGTCGAACAACGCCCATACCCAGCGTTTTTGGAAAGGCGGGCCGGAGCGGAGAATGGCCCAGCGGTAGTCTTCTTCCCCTTCCCAGAACTTGAGTTTATAGGCGCCTTTGCGGGCGAAATTCATGGTGAGACGGGCACCCCAAAGTGTGGCCAGGACAG
>CAMKLG010000096.1 GCA_946413585.1 uncultured Bacteroidales bacterium | reverse complement strand
GCGGCGGCTTCCCAAGCCGCAGGTCGCGGGTTCGAACCCCGTCTACCGCTCAAAACACTGAAAAGCAGCGATTTACAGACGTAAAGTCGCTGCTTTTTTCGTAATCGGGACAGAAACGGGACAAAATGTTTGTTGAGATTTTCAAAAATAATGTATCTTTGCCCTTGATTTCGTGTAGAAAACTATATCTGCACACCCTTGATTTCGTGCAATTTGATGATTAACCAAACTTTGATTCCGTGATGAAAAGAAAAATTTACGACCATTTGCTCCTCTGGAAAAACAAGCGCAAAGGCAAGTCTGCCTTGATGATAGAAGGTGCCCGTCGTGTGGGTAAAAGCTACATTGTGAGGGAGTTTGCCCAAAGGGAGTACAAAAGCTATATCCTGATTGACTTCTTCAAAGTGGGCGACGACATCAAAGACCTGTTCAAGAACTACAAAGACAACCTTGACATGCTCTTTACCTATCTGAGCACCTATTTCTCCACCAGGCTGTATCCGCGTGAGTCAATCATCGTATTCGACGAAATCGAGTTCTGCCCAGCCGCCCGTGCCTCTACCTGATTGTCGGCGGTATGCCCCAAGCCATACTGGAATACCAGGACACCCGCTCGTTCGAAGATGTTGACCGCATAAAGCGACAGATACTCAACCTTTACCATAACTGCATCGACCGCTATGCCGGCAAATACGCCACCAAAGTGAATTCCATCTATGAAGCCATCCCCGCACAACTTCAACTGCACGACCATAAGTTCCAGTTGGCCGACTTGGACAAGAATGCCCGCTTCCGCAATTACGCCAGCGCGTTCTTTTGGCTGCGCGATGCCAAGATGGTGAACTTGGCCTTCAACACCACAGAACCCAGCATCGGATTGGGCCTCAAACAAAAAGACAATTCCCTGAAATGCTATATGAACGACACCGGCTTGATGATTAGCCATGCCTTCAATGAGCGGGGGATTGTCTCGGAACAACTTTACCAGAAGATTCTCAAAGACAAGCTGGAAATCAACGCTGGGATGCTGATGGAGAATATCGTGGCGCAGATGCTCGTGGCCAATGACTGCAAGTTGTTCTTCTACTCCAACTCATCCAGGGAAAACAAGGACGATCGGATGGAGATAGACTTTCTCATCACGAAAAGCACGATTACCAGCCGACATAACATTTCGCCCATCGAGGTGAAATCCTCCACCGGATTCTCCACCGTCTCAATGGAGAAATGCCTCAAGAAATACTCAACTCATCTGTCGCAAGCCTATATCGTTCACACAGGTGATGTTGATCGGGATGGGGATTATCTCTACATACCGCTGTATATGGTGCCTTGTCTATAACTTCCCTGCCTTTCGATTGCTCCTGTTTGTGACCAAAGATGGCTTAAACATCTGTCACGGTATGGGACGGCATAATAAAACCGCAGACGTGCTGATTGACTGCGGTTTTGTTTACTTTAATACCGCGACAACGATTGCAGCGGTTATGAGCCCGTCAGGGCGAAATTCGAGCGGAAAGCGTGCCCGGTCGCCCTAAAGAAGAAATCACTACAACTTATTCAAGATTACTCATCTTCTTTTCTATCCGCTTTCTTGTGTTCATAATTGATATACATCACGATGAATACAACAAATACACTAAACGATATAAGACCAGCACATAAAAGCGCATTGTCAAAGGAATCAAAGGATTGTAACTCAAAGATAACTGCACCGAAACCTATAAAAGCACTGGCAACGGCAATCAAAAAGACAACAAATAATTTATGAGCAAATTTTTCCATTAAAAAGCAATAAATTCACGTTAAGACAAAATACGCCATAAACAATATCGGCTTAATCATATACTTCGATTTTTTTCATGTGCTCTTTGTAAGCGTCAAGCCATTTTGTTTCCCATTCTAATGAAATGCCAATTTCAAAAATGCTTACAGGGACATAAATTCTTCTCTTGACAAGTTCAAGATTCTTGGAAGGGAGTGGGAGTGGCTGTCCAAGCTCAAAGAATCCGCTTCCATGCAATACATATACCTCCCATGTGGTATGAAGATATGCTGTGTAGTAACAGCCAGGGCCATCTGAAAAGGAGAGGTCATCAATAGTAATATCTTCCACATCCTCCAGTTCTTGAATTGTCATGGGAAGATTATCGTTTTCTTCATCAAGTATGCGTTTCTTGACTTCTTCCAAATGTTTTTTCTTTTCTTGTTCTCGCAAAAACCAATTAAACATAGCGGACTGTTTTCGTACTAATTACTTCTTTGTATTGAAATACTTTAACAGCAAAGATTGTGCGGATGGGCAATTATTATTAGCTGCCTCTTGAAGTAAAACAAAAGCTTTATCTGTGTTTTTTCTTACACCGTTTCCAAACAAAAAGCATTTCCCCAAATACAACGGGAGACGTTTCGGATGAAAAGAAGATTTGGAAATCGCATCAAAAATAGCATAGGAATACTCATAGTCACCGAGTTTATATAAATAAACTCCGCCATCAAACAACATTTTTTGATTTGTTTCAGACTGGCGGTGTTCGTATGATTTTCTTAACCAATAAATGGCTTTTTTCCTGTCTTCATCATTTTTCGTTTGATCGGGAAAAAAACAATTAGCGAACATGGCGCCTAATTTAAACTCATATTTTGTGTTATTAGTCGCATGTGAGAAGGTGTTGATGTATTTTTCCAACCAAAAAATGGCACTTCGCACATCTCTATTGTATTTTTCCCTCGAATAATACGTTATTAGTTTTTGAAATGATTTTCTATCTCCTTTTAAGGCTGATAACTCATAATATTGACATGCTGATTTAAAATCTTCCACCAACTCGCATACTTTTGCTTTTTTCACAATGTCATCTATTTCAATTTTTTCTAAATCTTCCATACGTCCGATAAATTAAAAACCATCCGGCAAAACTACAAAAAAAGCCGTCACATCTTGCAACGGCTTTCAAAAACTGATCAAACAACCAAAAATGTGATTTTGGGTTATGGGGTCACTTGGTCATCAAGGTTGGTGGACTGGCCGATGAGGGAGTCCATCACGCCTGTATAGACTTGTGCGGTGGGGGTGTCATAGACAAAGGAGACGGTCGCGCCGTTGTTGTCGGTGACGGCCTTGCCGGAGCTGGCCTCCACGTTCTCGCCGATTTCCGCGCCGCGGTCGGCGTCGCCGAGCATGTGGATGTCGCCGTTGTTGAGGCGGGCGAGGATGATGACCTCGGAGTTCATCACCGAGGCGATGAAGCCCAGCAGTTTGGGCTTGAAGCCGGGGTGGTAGATTTCAAGGTTGGCCTTCATGGACTTGCCGCCGAAGGTGCCTTGGGTGGTGTACTTGAGCTCTCCCATGTCGCGGGAGCAGTAGATGTGGTAGAAGCGCTGGCCGTTGATCATCACGATGTCCCCTTCCAGGACGGCGAAGTCCTCGTAGGAGTTTTTGTTGGACGGCAGCTTGGGGAAGTGCGACACGTTGTCCTTGACACATGACGGCAGCGACATTGACATTGCCGTCGTGGTGCCGTTGCTGGACGGCGACTGGCTGACCGCCACCACAAAACTTTGGACTGCCTCCCGGAAACTGAACACGCTTATCGAGCCTGTCCTTCTGGAGGAACGCTATCCTTCACCCTTGTATGATGATGTCCTGCGCACGGGAATTGCCGTGTAGTAATTGAATATTTTGCTTTGACATTTGTATAATGTGTCCTTATATAAGGAATACAACTCTTCAGGGGATATTTCTTTCATAACTTTAAGGTATTCTAATTCACTTCATATCCTTTTGAGCGCAAAGATATAAAATTTCGGAACGGGAAATCATTGGCAACCGATATTTCAAAATAAAGTTTCCCATATAGAAAACTTTTGTATCTTTGCAACCTCAAAAACTAATTGAAATATGGACTTGAAAGTAATTTATCTACCTGAAGCTTACGAGTTTATGCTCAACATAAACAGTGCTGCCTCCGAAAAACTCGCATATAATGTCAGAAAGGTTCGAATGGGAATAAAAGACAAGAACATATTCAAAAAAATTACAGGAACTGAAATTTGGGAGTTCCGTGCTTTAACACGACGGCAATTGCTACAGGCTTTTGTCTTTTTGGGACACCCGCAACGAAACGCTGATAGTTGCCACGCATGGGATCGTGAAAAAATCGCAGAAAACACCAAAAAAGGAAATTGCCAAGGCGGAGGCCTTGCGGAAAGAATATTTTGACAACAAATAACGGAATAGATTATGGAAACCAACAAGAAGTTTTACACAGAAGAAGAAATGCTGGATGAACTCATAGGCAAAGTTGGAACATCCAAACGCGACGAGTTCGAGGCAAAAGTCAAAAAAGAGGTTGACGACTATTATATCGGTGAAGCCATTAAACAGGCTCGGAAGAAACAGGGAATGACCCAAGATGAGCTGGGAGAGCGCATGGGTGTCAAGAAATCCTTTGTTTCAAAGATCGAGAGTGGCAAAGGCATTGCATACAGCACCATTATGCGCGCGTTCAAAGCACTCGGAGCGGAAACCGCAACACTCGACCTCGGCAAGCTTGGACGTGTGGCGCTTTGGTAAACAAACTCCGTGCCCAACATTTGAGAACGCTCTACAAAACCGTTTAGCTTTACGAAACTTCTCCGTGCAGATACGCTGAGTTTGAAATGCCGAACTCATCACATTATGATTAGTTCAGCACCTGAACTGCAACCAAACATCACATATTGATTACCCAATTGAAGCTTATTTCACATTCCTGAAACTGGTCTTGGTGTCAAAGCCGGCTGACAGGATCTTCTCCGTGTTTGTGCGGCGGTCCTGAACGGGCTCATCCTTGGTCGCCACCAAATAGTTATAGACATTGGTCCAAACGCTCTCGGGCGAAAGCACCTTTGTGAGCCAAGTCATAATAGTCGCGATGTGAATCTTCAATTTGCATACGTAACAATAATGACACTCTCTTGTCATACTATCTCACGAATAGCAATGACCTCGCAAAAATACATTTTTTTATAATGGTACTGCCTCAGCTCCTTGATTTTCTTGGCGTGGGCGATGTACATACACCATTTGGGTCACAAATTGGAGAACGTGGTATATTTTGAGTTGCTGCGCCGTGGCGGAGAGGTTTTTGCCGGCAGGTCACAAAATGGGGAGGTGGATTTCGTCGTACAGAAGCCGGGCAATGTTACCGAATATTACCAAGTCGCCTATTCTGTTAATGACGAAAAAACACTTTTGAGAGAAATGTCGTCATTAAGGGAAATAAGGGACGCGCATCCGAAAATTCTCCTCACTATGGATTTTGACAACACCAATATAGATGGTGTACAAAAACTCAATGTTGTTGACTGGCTTTTGAAGAACACTGCCAAATGAGACTGTTTGTGGCCAATTCATTGAACGAACAAAGAATCTGAAACAATGGATAGAGAATTAGCTCTAAAGTTAGCCAAGCAATACAAGGAAGAGATTTCGGGGTATAATCGAATCATCAAAACAATTTGACATTATTGCTTTAGAAACACACACTATTCATGACAAAAATCTCCGACTTTCCTGCCAAAACAAAACGAGACGAAAGTCAGTCACCTGATCTGAAACCTATGTTTGAAAAATCAAAAATCCATAACACATTAAAGCACTGCACTTTACAGACAGTTGAAAAATATTTCGTACATAGTTGCGGATATCAAAAAAAAGTGTATTTTTGCAACCTCAAATTTAAGGAGTAAAA
>CAMKLG010000095.1 GCA_946413585.1 uncultured Bacteroidales bacterium | reverse complement strand
AGCCCATACAGCGCTTCACGCCGCGCCGCAAGGGCAGCAACTGGTGCGAGCAGAACCTTGTGCGTTGCCGCCGTCTCGTCAAGACAGGAGAGATGACACCCGCCGGACTCGCCGTCATCCCCGACATTGACCCGTCGCACTTCGTCTATGAGGATTGGGTCCTCGACGCCATCAAGGCCGACAAGCAGGCGTGGAAGAATTATCGTTCCTTTCCCGAGAACTACCGCCGCATCAAGGTGGACCGCATCCAGCATTATTACCATACCAAACGCGAAGACTACGCATTCAAGACCCTGCGGAAGTTCATCGACGACTGTCACAACGGCAAGATGCAGTCCGGCTGGAGCGATTTCGGAAGGCTGGGGTGATAAATTATAGTGGCGTATCTTCGATACGCTTGTCTCACAGGATGGCCGCTGTACCCCACACTGCGCTCCACTTTCGTTACGCTTATGCGGGGTTAATAAAATGCCGTGCCTCCGGCACGTATTGAAAGCCGGAACTGACCGCCGCAAGGGTTTTCGTGCCTTTTGCGGCGGTGTTTCTGAAAGAATGTGTTTGACAGTGACTACTCCAAATCACTTTTTCCAAGATTACATTTGGAACAAAGTGTTTGTAGGTTATCAATCTCTGTTTCACCACCTTTTGACCATGGTTTAATATGGTCAACATGAAGAACTATTGCAGGGTCTTTTGCTGGTGATGCGCCACAAGCACAACATTTGAAGTTGTCTCTTTGTAAAACGACAAATCTCAGTCGAGTATTAATTGACCGAGGTGTCCTATGTTTCGGTATATTGTTAATCAAGTCAAGAGTATTGACTAAATTAAGCTCTTCTTTTTGACTATTATGGTCAAAACAATTGTCAATATTTGAAGCGTTTTCAGTATTATCGTTTTGCGACACTTCGTTAACATCAGCAGAGTTGATGTATTGAACAAAAGCCTCTAATGCCTTTCTCCAGCCGCCGAAACGACGCTTAAATGTATCTATTGAATAAATGGAAACACCATTATTAACGATGTCCGTAGTTGTGGGTTGCCTGCCAAGTAGTATCCAAATACGCTCTATTTCATCAAAGCACTGTTGTTCGGTAATTTTTTCCTTTGAAAAACCAGTTTCTTTTAATCCAGCCTTTTGAAGAAAAAGACTCCATTTTTTGAATCTGGCAAAAATGTTTCCACTTGAAAACCTCCCAAATTTCTTATACGAATCATACGGAACTGTGTCACTATCAATCAATTTTGCAACCCTTCTCAAATCCTCAAATAATTCTTCATCAGATATGATTTTTAATTCACTTGGTTTTCTTTCGGTTCGTAAACCTACTAAAGAGCAAGCATTTCTCCATGTTCCGAAATGAGCCTGAATTGCTGTTTGAGAATATTTCCCATGTTTCTTATAAAGACTAACTGAGAGGTAGTCTATATTAAGATTATGTGCAACTCTTTGTATATCGTCCAGAATATCACCATCTGTTAATTGCTTCTTATATTCATTTAGTTCGAATTTCATAACATATGATCATTTTTGTCCGATTCCATCATCCGATTCATTAATTCATACAGATAGGCAGGGCTTTGCACATACAATTCGCCTTCCTCATCCTGCAAGGCCTCCATTAACGGGGATTGGTAAACCTTTTCCATAGCCTGTTCTATGCTGCACCCCGTATCTTCTATCACATATTTCACCAACTCGCTCAATGCGTAGTCAATGAGATATGTCGCTATTTGGTGGTGGGTGGGCTGGTTCATAAGACTTCAACATTTATCTTGTGAAGGAATTGCAAGGCTCGCACCGTTCCGAAGTAATACTGCTGGTCAAGGTATCTGTCTTGCAGCAACTTCGCCACCTGTTCGGGCGTGTATATGCCTTCGCGGTAGTTGGTCAGTTGAAGCACAACACCATCGTTGGCTATCGGTCCTATCACGATGTCGTAATCGTGTATCGGAGTCGTGTTTTTTCGGTCGCGATTATCATACACGAACATCAGCCATTCCACAGTGGCTTTCTCTGGGAAACGTTTAACCTTCAAGTCAGACGGCAAGGCCACTTCGTCAAGTTCGTATGTGATTAGCGTTGCTGTTTCTCCGAAAAGTCGTGCTTTCTTCTGCGCCATGCGTATGGCCGTCGATCTGTCTGGCGTCACATAGAAACCCTTGCCGAAGTCTTTGTGACGCAAGCCTCGGGTAAGGTCTATGGTCTCTATGTCTGCATTTGAGCCGTGGTATAGTTTCATGCTAGTATCCCTCCATTTTGTTGGCAGATGATGAGCAAGTCATCGATGGTCTCATCCATCGACTGCAAGTGTTCCACGTCGTAAAACTCTATCAAAAACGCAAGGCCCTTATGCAGGTGCAGATAGTTGAAGGCCGCTTGGCGGGTCATCGCAAAGCGTTGTCCGAAAGCCTGCACGGCAGTTGTCAGGAAAGGAATTTCATACTTGCTCATTTCTTTTCTCTGCTCTTTTTTCAATTTGCAAAAATATAAAATTTTCAAGAAATACAGATATTGTAATCAGTCATATTCCAAAGACAACCTCTGCGGGGATTCTTGACCTTTGAGGCGGTGTTTTTGTTAGGATTCCAAAATAATGCGTATCTTTGCAGCCAGAAACAGACCCATAATAATGAAAAACATCACCTTTATCGTCGCTGCGTGCTGTCTGATGATGGCCACGTGCGCTCAGTCGCCCAAAAGCGCTGAAAACCCAAACAATTCACAAACCAATTCCAAAGAGATGAAAAAAACCTTAATCGTTTATTTCTCTGCCACTGGCAACACTAAGGCAGCCGCCCAGAAACTCGCCAAGGAGTTCGACGCCGACCTTTACGAAATCACTCCGGAACAGCCTTACTCCGCCGCCGACCTCGACTGGCGCGACAAGAAGTCCCGCTCCACATTAGAGATGACGGACAAGAGTTCCCGTCCCGCCATCAAGGGCAAGTGCGAGAACATCGCCGACTACGAGACCGTGTGGATCGGCTTCCCCGTGTGGTGGTACACCGCCCCCACCATCGTCAACACCTTCATCGAGGCCCACGACCTCAGCGGCAAGGTGCTCAACGTGTTCGCCACCAGCGGCGGCAGTCCTGTGGAACCGTGCGCCGCCGACCTCAAAAAGGCCTACCCGCAATACAACTGGGGCGAAAGCCGACTGATGAATCGCTAACATTCATTCCATCAATAAGAATTAATCACGCAAGGGCTCTGAAACTCTTGCGTTTTTTTATTATTTTTGCAATGTAAAAAATAGTTAATATGAAGCGAATGAATATTTATGAAGAGGCCAGTCGCTGCCTGCTGTGTCAAGATGCCCCTTGCACGAAAGCTTGCGAACATGGAGACCCGGCAAGAGCCATCCGTGCTGTACGTTTTAGGAATGAGGAACTTGTCAACCGTTGGATTGCCGACTGCACGGACGCCGATCTGGAACGAGCCGAACAAGCGTGCATCCATTATGACAGACCTGTGCGCATCAAGGAATTGCTCCGCTCCGTTCGCCCTGACGAGACGACAAGAACCCTCCCCGACTTGAACATCGACTTTTGCGGACTGCATTGTGAGAATCCCTTTTTCCTGGCTTCATCTTCCATTTGCACGAATTATGAGATGGTGGCGCGCGCTTTTGAGGCGGGATGGGCCGGCGTTTATTACAAAACTATCTGTTTGCAGGACATTCAGGAGGTGTCGCCTCGCTTTGACGCGGTCCACAACAATGGCCATCACGGCGATTTTTATGGTTTTCGCAACATGGAACAGTTAAGCGAGAATCCTCCGGAAGTAGATTTTGACATCCTGCGTCGTTTGAAACAGGATTATCCCACGAAGATTGTCATCGCTTCCATTATGGGCCAAACGGAGGAACAGTGGATAGAATTGGCGAAAAGGGCCGAGGCTGCCGGTGTGGATGCCGTGGAACTCAATTTCTCCTGTCCGCAGATGCGGCTCGCGGGTATGGGCAGCGATGTGGGACAGAATCCTGAACTGGTTCTGTTTTACACTGCCTATGTGAAAAACAGTGTCCATATCCCCGTCATCCCGAAGATGACTCCCAACATCACGCATATCAACCAGCCGGCTTTGTCTGCCTTTCTTGCCAATGCCGATGCCATTTCGGCCATCAACACCATCAAGAGTGTGACGATGTCGGACGAGGCTGCCGTTTCGGGTTTCAAGACAGTTTCCGGTCTTTCCGGCCGTGCCGTCAAGCCCATTGCCCTCCGATGTGTTTTGAATATGGCTCAGAATTCCGCCATCCGCGGTGCCCACGGCAAATCGGTGGAACTGAGCGGCATAGGTGGTATCGAGACGTGGCGGGATGCGTTGGAGTTCATCCAGCTGGGCTGCAACAATGTGCAGGTCTGCACGGCTGTGATGCAGTATGGATATCGCATCATTGACGACCTGGTGCTGGGATTACAACACTACATGGCCCAACGGAGAGTGTCGCGCGTGTCCGACCTGGTGGGAGAGCAGCTGCCGGCGTTTGTGCAGCCGTCCGACCTGGACCGCCAGACCCTCGTCTATCCGAAAATAGATCATAACCTGTGTGTGGGTTGCGGACGTTGCGAGATTTCGTGCAGCGACGGCGGCCATCAGGCCATCCTTTTCGATCACGCCACGCGTCGGCCCCGCATTGTGGGCACGAAGTGTGTCGGCTGCCATCTCTGTCGGTTGGTCTGTCCCGCAGGCGCTATCGGCTTCGCCAACCGGATCCCGAAAAAACAATAGTGGCTCGCAATGCTTTTCCAATACTATATAAATGATTAACAATAAAATACAAAATACTATGAAGAACATAATGGTTATCGACGGCGGTCCGCGCCGCAATATGAACACCGCCGCCATATTGGAATCCTTCGCCAACGGTGCGAAAGAGGCCGGTGCTGAAGTGAAACTTGTGCGCCTGTACGATATGGACTACAAGGGCTGTATGTCGTGTATGGCCTGCAAACTCAAAGGCAAAGCCTCGAACATCTGCAAGTTCAAGGATGCTTTGACCCCAGTTTTGGAGGAGATTGCCGAAGCCGACGGTCTGGTGCTCGGCTCCCCGATCTACTTCGGCGACGTGACCGGCCAGATGCGCACCTTCCTGGAACGGCTGGCTTTCCCGTGGCTCTCTTACAACGACTACAGTATGACTGCTCCCAAGAGGATGCCGGTCCTGCTGATAGAGACTATGAACGGCACACCTGAAAGGAACAACAGCCAAGGCTACGGCTCGATGGAACACTGCATCTCCGCCTCGCTCGGCAACCCCGAACGGCTGGTCGCCTACAACACCTACCAGGTGAAGAACTACGACCGCTATGAGCTCGCCGGCTTCTCTGAGGAGGCCAAGCGGAAATACCGCGAGGAGCATTGGGAAGAGGACCTGCAGAAAGCTTTCGAGGCGGGGAAGCGTATGGCAGAAGCGAAAGAGTGAACGTGTTCCGTGAGGGTAATTGAGCAATAGTACCCATAACAAGATAATACGGAGGAGATTCCGCCAGTTCCTATCGTCACTGGTGGAATGGTGCGCCACATTCAAGGAAAAAGGGAGGAGAAGATGGGCGGCGGTCGTGAAACTTCAGGCAACGGCTGTATTTTCCTCGCCGCCCATCTTTTTCTCCATAGTCTCATACGGAGGTACACACCATTCCGCCGCGAACGCAGTGAGCGAGCGGAATCTTTTTTTTAAAACATCGCTCACGATATAAATATTTTTTATATTTTTGCATCGTGAACGATATAAATATGCAAGTAATAGAATACGAGCAACTTAAGTTAGAGAACCAACTTTGCTTCCGTCTTTATACGGCGGCGAGGCTCACCGTGGGCGCGTATCACCCGTACCTCAATCCGTTAGGCATCACCTATCCGCAGTATCTCGTGCTGCTCGTGTTGTGGGAGCAGGACAAACAGCCGGTATGCGACATCGCCAAGCGGCTGATGCTCGACACGAACACCGTCACTCCCCTACTCCAGCGTATGGAAAAGTCGGGACTGTTACGGCGCACGAAAGGCAAAACGGACACGCGCCAGCGCATCGTGTCGCTGACCGAAAAGGGCTCAGCCCTGCGTGAGCAGGCAAAGCACATCCCCGAATGCCTGAGCGCGAACATCTTAGAGAAAATGGGTTCTTTGGAGGAGTTAACAACCTTAGTGCCCACCCTCGACAAACTCATCGAAGGATTGAGTGAACGGAAAGTTGACTGTTAGCTATTTGCTTTTGGCCGTTAGCTATTGGCTATTGGTTATTAGCCAAATGTCACAAATAATTTGAATAAGTTAAATAAATGTATCACTTAAAACAATAAAGAAATGGCTACTATTTATGATTTCAAGGCCCTGAAC
>CAMKLG010000094.1 GCA_946413585.1 uncultured Bacteroidales bacterium | reverse complement strand
TGAATTTCGGATCCGGAAGAATGATCCTTTTCTTTGCATGTGAATTTCTCATACTCTTGTATCTTCAATAATTTTGTTATTTACTCTTGAATCGCCAATCGCGGCGTTCAATTTACATTCTCAAGGGAATTAATTATTTACCAGTGGCTTTTTTGGGACGTTTAGCACCGTATTTGGAGCGACCTTGCAGACGGCCGTCAACGCCGGCTGAGTCGAGCGCACCGCGCACGATGTGATAACGAACACCGGGGAGGTCTTTCACACGACCGCCGCGCACCAGCACGATGCTGTGCTCTTGCAGGTTGTGGCCTTCACCGGGGATGTAAGCGTTCACTTCCTTGCCGTTGGTCATTCTAACTCTGGCCACCTTACGCATGGCTGAATTAGGTTTTTTCGGCGTAGTGGTGTACACTCTCAAGCACACGCCGCGTCTTTGCGGACATGCATCCAAAGCCCTTGACTTACTCTGAGAAGTAAGCTTTTTTCTTCCCTTTCTTACTAATTGTTGAATGGTAGGCATAAGTTTTTTTTCCTTTTAATTTTTTGATTTTAAGTTCTTTTTGTTCTAAAATTTCGGGCTGCAAAAATACACTTTTTTTGATAATCAGACTACTGCGTGATTATTTTTTTTTCAACAGGTGTTAAAAAGGCGACTGTGGGGGTTACGCGGTTAGCGGTTTATAAAAAATGTATTTTTGCAGGATTGAAATGAGTGAGCATATATATTATTGTAAGATGAAAAAAGCCATTCTGATTGTGTTCGTCCTGCTA
Source organism: uncultured Bacteroidales bacterium (assembly GCA_946413585.1). Taxonomy (GTDB): domain Bacteria; phylum Bacteroidota; class Bacteroidia; order Bacteroidales; family WCHB1-69; genus F23-D06. The sequence continues at coordinate 5,616 of CAMKLG010000094.1, read as the reverse complement.
ATAAGCATTGTCATGCAGGCGCAAAACCATCACCCGAAAGTGAAACCCGCCGATCCGCCGAAGCCGTACGGTCCCGTGCCCACTCCCGCGCAGGTGGCGTGGCAGCGAATGGAGATGAATATGTTCTGCCATTTCGGGCCGAATACCTTCACGGGTTTGGAATGGGGCGAGGGCACGGAGGCGGAGGACATCTTCAACCCCACCGCCCTCGATTGTAACCAGTGGGTGGCAGTGGCGAAGAAGGCTGGTTTCCAAGGCATCATCCTCACCGCCAAGCACCACGACGGATTCTGTCTGTGGCCCAATCCCGTGAGCACGCACACCGTGCGCGAGAGTGCGTGGCGCAACGGACAGGGCGATGTGCTGAAGGAGCTGTCGGAGGCCTGCCGGAAAGGCGGCGTGAAGTTCGGCATCTACATCTCCCCGTGGGATCGCAACGCACCCACCTACGGCACGGACGCGTACAACAAGGTGTTCCTCAAGACGTTACGACACGCTCATACTAACTACGGTCCTATCTTCGAACAGTGGTTCGACGGAGCCAACGGCGAGGGACCGAACGGCAAACGGCAGGTCTATGACTGGAAAAAGTTCAACGGGCAGACAAAAAAGTTGCAGCCTAATGCGGTCATTTTCAGCGATGTGGGTCCCGGATGCCACTGGGTCGGCAACGAAGAGGGCACCTGCGGGCGCACCTGCTGGTCGCGACTCGATGTGGAAGGACGCGAACCGGGCAACAACGCCCCCTCGCAGGACACCCTCAACGCGGGCAACTACAACGGCGCGTGCTGGATCCCTGCCGAAACGGACGTCTCCATCCGGCCGGGATGGTTTTGGCGCGAGAGCGAGCACCCGAAGTCCGTGCAGGAGCTGCTGAAGATCTACTACAACAGCGTAGGCCGCAACTCCCTGCTGTTGCTCAACGTGCCGCCCGACAACCGCGGCCTCATCCCCGCCGAGGACTCCCTCCGCCTCATGGAGTTCCGCGCCGCGCTGGACAGTATCTTCGCGCACGATTTGGCGAAAAAAGCACTATATATCACCGTGTCGAACTATCGCACCAATGAAAAACAACCCCGATTTGGATATTTTAATTCTGTTAGAAGTAGTTTTTCACCGCGCCAATATGATGGTTCATGGCTTATAGACCATTATGGGGTGAACAACTATGATTCCTACTGGGCTACCGCAGACACCGTGACTTCTGCTTGGGTGGAATTTGAGTTCAACGACCCGCAGACCTTCAACCGCGTACTGCTGCAAGAGTACATCCCTCTCGGTCAGCGGGTGGAACGTTTTCACATTGAGGTAGAAGATGAAAACGGCAACTGGCGCACCATCGCCGAGGAGACCACCATCGGCTACAAGCGGATAGTCCTAACGGAGACCGTAATTACAAAAAAGGTGCGCGTGGTCATCGACCAATCGCGCGCCTGTATCGTTTTGAATCGTCTTGGGTTGTTTATGGACAGGATTCTGGAAGAATAGCCCTGCCTTCTGTAAAATTATTTCAAATCGTGAACGAGTCTCACGCTGCATCCGTGAGAGCGGTTCTGAGTCCCCATTTCGTAAATGGACCCGCTATTATGGTTGAAGCTCAAGGTATAAGCGGCATCGGGGACCTCTTCGTCAATGACCGTGGAGGTCCAATAGTTTGCCATCAGGTTAAGCGCCACCACTTGGTTTTCGATACGCATACCGGCAGCCGGCAAGAACACCGCACCCGCCTTTTCCATCTCACTCCACTGTTCCGCGGTGTATGAGGTGGTAGAGGGTTCCAAATCTTCAGGCGCCACCCAAGCGTCCGGCAAAATCACCAAACCTTTCTTGCCGCTGACGGAAGCCAAATACCGAAGAGAAGTGGCACGGGGTCTGAGAGTCAACAAATATTCCACTTCTTCATTAGTGAGACACCTCCACAGGCCCGTCTGCTCCCCTCCATTGCTGATGGAGTTGAACACCCCCCAATCGGCATTGGCATACTTTCCGACCAAGTTGAGAAGATAGTTGCCACTTCCGTCCGTGGGTCCGTAACCGTAGCCGCTGGAGATGGTGCCGCTACTGGAAATGTCATACGGGTGATAATATGTGTTTCCGTTGTCCCAGCCGCTGGTGGCAAAGCCGAACAGGTCTATCCAACCACTATAAGAAGAGGAGGTGTGGGTGTTTCCCTCGCCGATGCTCTCATATTGGGTGGTTGCAAAACGCCAAAGACCGGTGCTGGCTTGATATTGCAGGTTTCCCCTGGCGAACACCACTTTTTTGCTTGCACTTACAGAAAATTCGCCGGAAATCGCGCCAATAGAAGCAGGATCAAACTTATCTTCCGGCTTTTTACAGGATTGAAACATTCCAAGGGTCATCACGACCAACAAAAATAATAGCGTCTTTTTCATAATCTTAGGTATTAAAAATGAATAAACGAACAATTAAATAGTTCCCCTTACATTTTAAATAGTCGCACAAAGTCCCCGGTTTGTTACATTTAAAAAAGAATTTTTTGTCTCCAAAAAAAGTATATCTTTGCCCGTTTCCTAAAATCGGAATTTTTTCATGGCATCAAGGAAGAAGGACACCGCGCAAATCATCTCGCTAGATGCGTTCGGCAGCGCCAAAAACTACTGGCTTTGCTGGATACAGTCGTCGTTGCCGCACCTCGGTTTCGCCAACAGTGTACAGAAGCGGTTGAAGCATCCGTTTTCCTACATCGGGAGCATCATCCTCGACGACATACACCCCGATTTGTCGTTCCCGATGTACTTCTCGACCTTCAACCAGGATTTTGATGTCAACTTAGTGATTTTAGCCAACCACATCACCGCCCCGATGGATTTGTCCATGGGGCAACAAAATCCTTTGTTGGGCGGTCTTCTTTTCGAAGACGACTACTACCTCTTTAACAACCAGGGACTTACAAAGATAAACTTTTCTTTTCCTTTGGCGGATTATCTGTTACTGCTTTCCGCCGACAAGGAGGTTGACATCAACGACTTCGTGGATCTCATACCGCAAATCCCGAACATCCGGATTCTCTGTCAGGACACGCCGCAAAACATCGCCAAAGGGCAAAAAAAAAGCAGGCAAGTCCTTGACTTCCTGCAATATCTGTTTTATGAATCCGAAGCAGCCGTAAAGGATTACCGCCGGAGAAAACTCTTCCGGAAGCTGCACAATAAAATGTCCGTCGCCGAATCCAACTACGAACGACTCCGCTTCCCCGTGGAAAACAACCGGACCCTCATGAGCGCACTCCTCCGCCGAGATGATGTGTGACAATTCATAATTCATAATGCATAATTCATAATGCATAATTTCGTCATACGTCATACATCTCACGTCAACGCGCCGTTACCAAGCTTCTTGCCCCTAACGGGGCGGCTTAAGGAAGTAGTTTGATATATGGTCTTCGTTCGTAACAGAACACTAATTCCCTACTCCCTATTTCCCAAACTTCACCTTCCCGAAAAACAGCCCCGTTACTCCCAGCGTGATTACGGCGGCGAGGATATAGCCTAATGTGCGCGGAATCAGGGCTCCGAAAAATGTGGATGAAACAAACATGAAGCTGACTGTGACCATCGTCATGAAGATGGCCGGAATGAGCGCAATCCAATAGTATGCTTCTTTCTTGTTGAGACGCAAATAGACCGTGACGGCCCACAGCGTGAAGGCCGCGAGCAGCTGGTTAGCCCAGGAGAAATACTGCCAAATGACCTGGAAGCCGCTTGGCGAGGCGAGGCTGAAGACCAAAAGTCCGCCGGTGACGATGAACAGCGGCACAGCAATCCACAATCTTTTGCTGATGCTTCTCTGTTCGAGGTGCATGAAGTCCGCCACGATGAGGCGGGCGGAGCGCAGCGCCGTGTCGCCGGAGGTGACGGCCGCGCTGATGACGCCCAGCACCGTGACGACGGCGATAGCGGTCGGGAACCAGGTGTTGGCGATAATGCCCACCATCGCGGGGCCGCTCTTCGACTGCAACGCCGCGTCAGAATGATAGAAGTAGGCAGCGGCGGCAGCCCAGATCAGAGCGACGACACCCTCCACAATCATCGCGCCGTAGAAGATATGGCGACCCTGACGCTCGTTGGTCATGCAACGCGCCACCAAGGTGGATTGGGTGGCATGGAAGCCCGACACCGCACCGCAAGCAATGCTGATGAACATCATCGGGAAGATAGGGTTTGTAGCCGCCATGGGGTGGCGGTTCTGCAAGCCGCTCCAAATTTCGGGAATCTCAGGTTGATAAATAGCGAAAGCCACCACGATGGCCACGGCCATGCCCATGAGCAGGAACCCGAAGACGGGATAGATGCGGCCAATCACCTTGTCGATAGGTAACAATGTGGCTATCAAATAATAAGCAAGGATAATCACCACCCAAACATAAACGCTCATGTTTGGGGTGAACTGCGCCTGCAGCAGTTGCGCGGGTGTGTTCACGAAGACCACCCCGACCAGAATCATCAGCAGCACCATGAAGCCGCGCATGAACTGCTTCACGCCGTTGCCCAGGTATTTGCCATGCGTTTCGGGCAGCGAGCAGCCGTTCTCGCGCAGGGAAATCATGCCCGACATGTAGTCGTGGACGGCACCGCCGAAAATACATCCGAAGACAATCCAAAGGTAGGAGGCCGTACCGAACTGCGCCCCCATGATGGCGCCGCAAATCGGCCCCACGCCCGCAATGTTCAGAAACTGGATCAGGAACAGCTTCCAAGGTTTCATCGGCACGTAATCGACACCGTCGGCCATCGTCTGCGCCGGCGTCGGCCGATTCTCATCAATCCCAAACACGCGCTCCACCACCTTTCCATAAAACAAGTAGCCCAAAACGAGCAACACTAAAGCAATACAAAATGTTATCATATTTTTATATTTTATAACTTCTTCCTTACTCCCTTCTCCCTATTCCCTTCTCCCTAAACTCTCAACCCTAAACCCTCAACTCTAAACCCTCAACCCTCCTCCCTCAAAAACTCAGCGGCAAAAATAAATTTTTTATACGAAAGTTGTATTTATTTTTCATCGGTTGGGGAGTGAGTGCCTCCATTCATTTAAGAAAAATTCAAAAATAATTCAAGACAATCAACACTAACTGCATGTTGCAAAGCGGTAAAAACAACGACAGCTTGTGGTAAAATTAGCGACAGACAAACATGTTTTGTGTTTGATAATTTCGGATATTTGCATTTTCGCTTTGATAATTAAAAATATGCCTGTTATTTATGAGAAAAAGATTGACAAGTGTTTTGATGATAGCCTGTTTTGTAGCAGCGTTTTCATCGCGAGCGCAGTCCGTAGAAATGGGCGGAATTAATGATACGATCACAGAATTGTGCATCCACCGAACTAATTCGCCTTTACTATTGTACCTTTTGGACGATGATTTATCATTGGCTTTTGTGGCTGACAGTGTTTTCGTTACAGATGGCGATGACGAGGTGCATCTCCATGCTGGAGAAATAACGAAATTCACGTATCGGAAACGGGTGGCGATAACATCGGCTGACAGTACCGTCTGTGCAAACTCGTTGCCGCTGACCTGGAACGGCGTGACGTTTACCGGTGCTGGAACGCAAAGTGCGACGTTCACTGCTTCTACGGGTGCGGACA
>CAMKLG010000093.1 GCA_946413585.1 uncultured Bacteroidales bacterium | reverse complement strand
CGGCCGTTGCTGCCGGCACGACCCTGTTTTTGGGGAAGGAATTGTATATGGGGAATTTTGGGGATTACCGTTGGGAAAAAAGCAGCAAGGTAACCCCTTCCTTCCAACTCACGGCTTTCGGAGTTCGGGCCGGGGGCGACCACCTCTTCGGTTCCTTCGAGCTTGGCGTCGGCATCAAGGGGTTTGCCTCGGCGGGCATCGGATACGCGTTTTAAATTAAGAATGATGAATTAAGAATTAAAAATGATGAAGAATGTAACAATTTGCATATTATTAGTCATTACAGCGATAATGGCGGCGGGATGCGGAAAAATCAGAACATGCTACTGCATGGATAATAGTTATTATGACATTATCGACACGGCATTGCATGACAGTGTCCCTTACCCTATCTATGATAATTCTGTTCTTTACGAAAGGGAATCCGCTATGGAATGTTCCTTCTGGAACTCAAGGGATACCATTGGACAATATATACCGGAATATGGCATTCAAATGTATTTATCTTTCGAATGCCACGAAAAGTGAGATACCGTTGTAGAGACGTGCCATGGCGCGTCTCTACGGCCAATAGCTAACTGCTAATAGCCAATAGCCGTTTTTTTTGTACTTTTGCCTTTCTTAAAAACACCAAAGGCAATGACGAAAAAAATCCTCCTGATAGATGCTATGGGCTTGATTTTCAGAGCGTACTACGCGATGATCAAGAGTCCGCGATTCACCACCAAGGGGCTGAACACCTCCGCGATGCTCGGCTTCACCAACTCGCTGTACGAGGTGCTCAAGAACGAGAAACCCACCCACGTGGCGGTGGCCTTCGACACCGGCGCGCCCACCTTCCGGCACGTCGAGTACGAACACTACAAGGAGAACCGCGAGGCCACGCCCGACGACATCGTAACTTCCATCCCTTACATCAAACGCATCCTCGACGCCTTCCAGATCACAATGGTCGGCATCGACGGCTATGAAGCGGATGACCTGGTCGGTTCGTTGGCCAAACATGCTGAAATAGAGGGTTTTGAGGTGCTGATGCTCACCTCCGACAAGGACTACGGTCAGCTCGTTTCCGACCATATCCGCATGTACAAGCCCGGCAAGTTCGGACAACCGGCAGAAATCCTCGGTGTGGCGGAGATCTGCGAAAAGTACAAGATCGAACGGCCTGAGCAGCTGATCGATATGCTCGGTCTCTGGGGCGATGCCTCCGACAACATCCCCGGCGTGCCGGGCATCGGACAGGTGCGCGCCCAGAAACTGCTCGCCAACTACGGCAGCATCGAGGAGATGTATGCCCGCAACTTCGACAAGGACAACGAGAAGACCCGCACCCTCATGAACCAGTACAAAGAGCAGGCATTCCTCTCCAAAGAGCTGGCTACCATCATGATAGACATCCCGATGGAGTACAACTTCGACCAGATGGCATACAACGGTCCCGACCCCACGAAACTCAAAGCCATCTTCGACGAACTGGAGTTCAAGGCCCTCACCAAACGCATCTTCACGGATTTGTCTCTGCAGATGCCACAACCCCAAGCAGCCCCCGACCTCTTCTCCCCCATCGAAGAAGCCACACCGCAAAATAACGAGGAACCTCAACTTCCTAAAACCGTCTTCGAACTTCCCAAAATCGTGGAAATATCTTCGCCAGAAGATATACTACGTGCAGATCCGCGCGATCCTCGGAGATTAATATATTTTACGTGGATTTTCCAGCAGGAACGCATTGCCGGATTCGCCTTCGCCTTCGACGAAACCACCACTTACTGCCATTGGGTCGAAAGCGAACATCGTCATTACCAACAGTTTATACAATACATCTTCGGGGAACCGCGCACCGTGGTCATGCACGACTGTAAGAACACCTACAAATACCTCCGGTCGTTCCGCGTGGAGCCGAAATGCACCTTCTGGGACGTGCAAATCGCCCACTACCTACTGCAACCCGAGCGCAAACACCAACTCAACGACCTCGCCCTCAGCTACTTCGACTGCGAGTTGGCGGAGACTGGAAAACCGTCTCCCGCACCCGAAAACGAACAGATTCTGTTACTGCAAAAACTCTATCCGATCTTGGATAAAGAACTGAAAGAGAATAAGTTGTCGGATTTGTTCACGCAGATGGAAATGCCCCTCGTGCCGGTTCTCGCCGACATGGAATACACTGGCGTGAAAGTCGATGTGGACACCTTGCAGCAGAACTCCGAAACGATGAACGCCGAAATTGCCGCCATCGAGCAGCAGATTTACGACTACGCTGGCGAGACCTTCAACATCGGGTCGCCCAAGCAGTTAGGGGAGATTCTCTTCGAGAAGATGAACCTCGTGAAGAACGCCCGTCTGACCAAGAGCAAGCAGTACCAGACTGGCGAAGAGGTGCTCAAGAAGATGGCCTACAAGCACCCGATTGTGCCGCTGATCTTGGAGTGGCGCAAGCTGTCGAAGCTGAAATCCACCTACATCGACGCGCTGCCTCAGCTCATCAACCCGAAGACGGGGCGCATCCATTCCACGTTCACTCAGACAATTACGGCCACGGGTCGGCTCAGCTCCCTCAACCCGAACCTGCAGAACATCCCCGTGCGCACCGAGCGCGGCCGCGACATCCGCAAGGCGTTCGTGCCCTCCGACGGCAACGTGCTGCTCGCCGCCGACTACTCGCAGATCGAGCTCCGCATCGTCGCGCACGTGTGCCAGGACGAGCGCATGATCGAGACCTTCCGCAACAACGAAGACATCCACGCGACGATGGCCGCCCACATCTACGGCGTTGACAAAGAGGAGGTTACCGCCGACATGCGCCGCGCCGCCAAAACCGTCAACTTCGGGATTCTGTACGGCATCTCCGCCTTCGGTCTCGCCGACCGGCTGCAGATTCCGCAAGCCGAGGCCAAGCAGCTCATCACCGACTACTTCCGCAGTTTCCCGAAAATCTCGGATTATCTGAACGACACGCTGGATTTCGCCCGCGAGCACGAATACGTGGAGACGCTCATGGGTCGTCGCCGCAACATCCGCGACATCAACGCGAAGAACGGTGTTTTGCGGGCCGCCGCCGAGCGCAACGCCATCAACGCGCCCATCCAAGGCACCGCCGCCGACCTCATCAAAATCGCCATGGTGCGCATCTATCAAGCTATGAATGAACGGAATATGCGCAGCAAGATGATCCTGCAAGTCCACGACGAGCTCATCTTCGACACCTGTCCCGACGAACTGGAAGCCCTCTCAACCCTCGTGCGCGAGCACATGTCGGGCGCCATGCAGCTGTCGGTGCCGTTGGACGTGAACATCAACAGCGGCAGCAACTGGTTGGAGGCGCACTGATTCCTATGTATCAGCATTTTCGTATTGTATCGAAGGATAACAAACGATGAATAATGGCCTGAAAATAAAGAATGCCCTGAACCTTCTTTGGCTTATCGCCTTGGTTCTCTTCACCCCCACCATCGGGATGATACTTAACTACGATGTCTTCAAGGTCAGGAGCGTGCTTTTGCTGCTGATATGGATGGTGGTGCTGCTGAGTCCATACGTCCTTACGAAAAAAAAATGGCTTTACATCACGGCTGCGTGCCTGCTGTTCGCAGACGGATTCGTCAACCTTTTCCACTGGATTGTACTGAAATGCCCGTTGAACGCTTCGTCCATCTTTGTGTTTCTGAATACCAACTTCAACGAAGCGTCGGAATTCATGGCCATCAAAATGACGCCTTTGTTGTTGCTGTTTATCCCTTATATCGCGTTGTTTATCATTGTGTTAAAGCGTATTCCGCAACTCTCTTTCCGGTCGAAAGGCGAAATTATCGTATGGTCGGCGTTGTGGTTGTTTGTAGTAATTTATTTCGCTGACAATATCATCCACAAACGTTTTCTCCGAAGCGCAGTACCTGACGTGGAATGTGCTGTAATCTCGTTCATTAAGGAATCGAAGGAATACAACAAATTGGAGATTCGAGAACTTTTCCAACTTGATGCTGAACTCACAACCGATGATCCCACATTGGTCGTAATCGTCGTTGGCGAGTCGTGTAACCGCAACCACATGTCCCTGTACGGATACGGACGAGAAACCACGCCCCGCCTGAAAGCGAGACAGGACATCCTGGTGTTCGACAATGTGGTGAGCGCCAATTCCAACACCTTGTATTCAGTGATGAACTTCCTGACAGAGAACAACATGGAGCATCATCGTCCGCTTGACAGCTGCATCCACATTTTCGATGTGTTGCATTCGACTCCGTACCGGTCGTACTGGATTTCGAATCAGGCGCCTATCGGACTATGGGAGAACGGCGTGACCAACTTGGTGCAGAATGCGGACGTGAAAACCTTCGTCAATGTCACCTCCAGTTCATCGATGGAAAGCACCCAGACGGCATCTTACGACCAGCTGCTTTTCGTTCCTCTCCAATCCGCCATTTCCGATACAGCAAAGCACAAGGTTGTTTTCCTTCATCTTTTAGGTTGTCACACCCAATACAACAAACGGTATCCCAACGACTTCGCTCTTTTCGAGGACAAAGGCGACAAACGCACCCGAAACATTAACACCTACGATAATGCGGTATATTACAACGATTTCATTGTCGATAGTGTTTTCTCTATGTTGAAGACCTACAGTTTGTCGCATCCGGAGATACGGGTTTCGGCCTTCTATTTCTCCGATCACGGCGAGAATGTTTACGACGAAGGCGACTATTGCGGTCACAACTACTCGGATAAAATTCCCAATGCCAATGTTGAGATTCCGTTTGTTCTGTGGCTGTCACCCTCGCAAAAGGAATACCTTGATGCACATAACTACCCTGTTACGAGCCAGTTGCATACACCCTATATGATCGACGACCTTTTTCACACCATAATAGACCTCTGTGGTATCGCCATCCCTTGTTTCGACAAAACCAGAAGTTTCATCAACCCAGATTTCAACTCAACCCGTCCGCGTATCCTTGAAGACGGAAACGTGTATTGCAACAGGAAAACAAACTGATTCTGAGATGTTTACTTTTCATTCTTGGGTTGTCTCTTTCAAGGACTTTCTTACTTGCAAAAAAATTGTATCTTTGCAAGTTTTAATTTTGGATAAGAATGTTTACTGGAATTATAGAGAAAACAGGGAAAATCGTTAAGATTGAACAAGATAGAACCAATTTCGACTTCACGTTGGAAGTGGACTTTGCGGATGAGTTGTCTATTGACCAAAGCATGGCTCACGACGGCTGCTGTCTTACCATCGTGAAACTGGACAAGGAAAAGAAACAGTATGTGGTGACAGCCATGGAAGAGACGATGCTGAAGACCAATCTCGGCACCTGGAAGGTGGGCGACGAGGTCAACCTTGAGCGCAGTATGCGCATGGACGGCCGTTTCGACGGTCACATCGTGCAAGGTCACGTTGACCAAACGGCTGTCTGCGAGAAAGTGGTGGATGAAAACGGCAGTTGGCGGTTCTACTTCACCTACGATCCGGAAAAGAACAACTTTACTGTCCCCAAAGGTTCCATCTCCGTCAACGGCGTCAGCTTGACGGTGGTGGATTCCGAGAAAGGTCATTTTTCCGTGGCCATCATCCCTTACACCTACAAAGTGACGAATTTCCATAATCTGAAACCTGGCTCCGTGGTCAACATCGAGTTCGATGTCTTCGGCAAGTATGTGCAACATCTCCTGGATGAATATTTTGCGAACAAAACAAAATAAATAAACTGTTTCCTCGTTAATCATTTTTCACTGTAAAAAACTGATCATTTGAGAAAGAAAACAAAAATATTCGCCAAAATAGGAATCGGCCTGCTCGTCATAGCGGTGCTGACGGGTTGTTCTACCTCCAAGAACACCTTACCGAACCGCGTCTTCCATAATGTAACGTGCAAGTACAACGTCTATTGGAACGGCAATCAAGCCATGAAGGATGCGGAAAAGGAGTATGCCAAGCTTTCCAAGGACAACTACACGGCCACCCTGCCGATATACAATTATCCTGACAAATCCGAGCTCGGCCCGTGCCTCTCCCATCTGGACCGCACCATCGAAAAATGCTCCAAAGCCATCCACAAGCATTCGATGTTAATCAAGGGCAAAGAATACGTCAAAACCATTGACGACGCCTATTTCCTGATGGCCAAATCCTATTTCTACAAGCAGGATTATGTGCAGGCACAACGTGTTTTAAACTACATCGCGCACACCTATCCGAAGTCAAACATCCGCAATGAAGCCGAGGTGCTGCTCGCCCGTACCCAAATACGCCAAGGATATTATTCCAGTGCCGATGAGCTGTTGGAAACCATCCGTTACATGAACGAAAACAAGAACAAGAAGAAATTCGCCGTTCTTTTTAACGCTGCCAAAGCGGAATACCACCTCACCGCTCCCGACGGAGATGTGCAGGAAGCCATCGACTATATCGGCAATGCCCTGGACAACAAGCCGAAAAAAGAATTTCGCACTCGTTTGCAGCTCATTCTCGGAGAACTTTACGAAAATCTCGGACAACAGGCGGAAGCCCAAAAGAATTTCAAGACCGTCATCAAGCAATCCAGCAACTATGAGATGACCTTCTGCGCCCAGA
>CAMKLG010000092.1 GCA_946413585.1 uncultured Bacteroidales bacterium | reverse complement strand
GTATGCTCGTGGTGAACGGCAACAAGATCCGCGTCACCGCTGAGAAGGATCCCGCTAACCTGAAATGGGACGAAGTGGGCGCTGACTATGTGGTGGAATCCACCGGTCTCTTCCTCACCAAGGAACTCGCTGAAGCTCACCTCAAAGCAGGTGCGAAACGTGTGGTGATGTCTGCTCCTTCAAAGGACGACACCCCGATGTTCGTCATGGGCGTGAACAACAAGGAATACGCTGGTCAGACCATCGTCTCCAACGCTTCCTGCACGACCAACTGCTTGGCTCCTCTCGCCAAGGTTGTTCACGACAACTTCGGTATCGTGGAAGGTCTTATGACGACGGTTCACGCCGCCACGGCCACCCAGAAGACCGTTGACGGCCCGTCCAAGAAAGACTGGCGCGGCGGCCGTTCCATCCTCGGCAACATCATCCCTTCATCCACTGGCGCTGCCAAGGCCGTGGGTAAAGTGATCCCCTCTCTGCAAGGCAAACTCACGGGCATGTCCCTGCGCGTCCCCACCGCTGACGTTTCTGTGGTTGACCTGACCTGCCGTCTCGAGAAAGCTGCCACCTACGAGGAAATCAAAGCTGCCATGAAGAAAGCTTCCGAAGGCGAACTCAAGGGTATCCTTGGTTACACCGAAGACGCTGTTGTCTCCACCGACTTCCTCGATGAGAAGAGAACTTCCGTGTTCGACGCCGGTGCCGGCATCATGCTCAACGAGCATTTCGTCAAGCTGGTTTCCTGGTACGACAACGAGATGGGTTACTCCAACAAGGTTGTCGATCTGATCTGCAGCATGAATGCTACTTGTCCGTTGAAATAGCAGTTAGTGATTGGCCCCCCTTGGCCCCCCTAAAGGGGGGAAACATCCAAGTGCGGTAGCCAGTTAACATCCAAAAACCATCAAATTATAAAGAATATGGAAAAGTACGTTTGCGACCTTTGCGGTTACGTGTATGATCCCGAAGTCGGTGATCCCGACAATGGCATCGCCCCCGGCACCGCCTTTGAAGATCTCCCCTCCAACTGGACCTGCCCGATGTGCGGTGTGGACAAATCCAGTTTCTCGAAACAATAATTCGGTTTGCGATATGTTGTGTGATGTGGGGCGAATCGTATACGCCCCACATCAATTGCAAATCCAATAAAAAACCAAGCGACCGTCCTCATAGAGGCGGCCGCTTTTGTTTTATAAAAAATTGTAGAGACGTTTCAGGAAACGTCTCTACATCTATAATGTATGGAAAAAACAAAATGTTACGTTAAAAATAGAGGTCGCGTTCACCGGCCTTGATGCGCTCGATGCGCTTCAGCAGTTCGTCATGGAATTTCTCATCCACATTGACGAGGTTGTTCTCGATCACTTTCCAGCCCTTGGCGGCCACCTCGGGAGTGGCGTAATCAACCAAATACTCCGACAGCGTCAGGATGGCGTTGGGCGTGCAGTAGCGTTTGATGAAGCCGGGCACGCTGAATTCCATGAAGTGCTCGCCGGTGCGGCCCAAACGGTAGCAAGCAGTGCAGAAACTCGGGATGAAGTTGTTGTCTAACAGCTCGTCGATGATTTCGCCCAGCGAGCGGTCGTCACCGATCTTGAACTGCTCGCGGTGCAGATTCTGGTCCTCCTGCTTGTCGCTGTTTTTCTCGGTCTCCTCGTGGTGGTACTTGTAGTCACCGATTTGCAGGTTGGTGCCGCCGTCGATTTGCGAGATGCCGTACTGGATGGCCTTGGCGCGGAACTCGGAGGTCTCGCGGGCCGTCAGGATCATGCCGGTGTAGGGCACCGCCAGACGGAAGATGGCGATGATCTTCTCGAAGGTGTCGTCATCCACAAAGTACTTGGTGTCGATGTTCAGGCCGGAAGCGTCCTTGATGCGCGGGAACGAGATGGTGTGCGGTCCCACGTTGAAGCAGGCCTCCAAGTGGTTGGTGTGACGGATCATGGCCAGCACCTCGAAACGCCAGTCGTAGAGGCCGAAGAGGATGCCGAGACCGTTGTCGTCGATGCCGGCCTGCTGGGCGCGGTCCATGGAGGTGAGTCGCCACTCGTAGTTGCCCTTGATGGTGTTGGCGGGGTGGTACCAGCTGTATGCCTCGGGGTGGTAGGTCTCCTGGAAAATCTGGTAAGTGCCTATTCCGGCTTCTTTTACGATGCGGAAACCCTCCACATCCAGCGGGGCGGCGTTGATGTTCACGCGGCGGATGGAGCCGTTGCCTTTGTGCACCGAGTAGGCCAGTTTGGTGGTGTGCGCGATAAACTCAGGAGAGTATTTCGGTGACTCGCCATAGACGAGGATCAGACGCTTCTGACCATCCTCTTCCAACGCTTCGATGTTGTGCACGAACTCCTCGTCGGTGAGGGTGGTGCGCACCTGTTCGCGGTTGGAGGAGCGGAAACCGCAGTATTTGCAGTTGTTCACGCAGTAGTTGCCCACGTAGAGCGGCGCGAACAGCACGATGCGGTTGCCATAGATGTTGCGTTTCAGCGTGCGGGCGCCCTCCTTGATCTCCTCCACCAGCTCGGGGTCGGTGGTGTTGATGAGCACGGCCGTCTCCTCCATCGTCAAACGGTTCTTGTTCAACGACTTGGCGATAATCTCGCGCACCCGCTCGGGCGTGCTTTCGGTCTTGTTGATAAAATCCCAGATCTCTTCCGGGTCAATAAACGGTTTCCCGATCTCATCGGGAATGCGGCATTTTTCGGGGTTAAATTGCATATTTGTAAGGGTTATTGGTTATCGGTTATTGGTTATTGAATGGTTAGAGTTTAGAGGTTAGTAGTTTAGAGTTTAGTGGTTTAGTGGTTTAGGGTTTAGAGTTTAGTGGTTTAGGGTTTAGTGTTTTAGTGTTTAGCGGTTTAGTAGTTAGTAGTTTATGGGGAGTAACACCCCCCTTTAGGGGGGCAGGGGGGTATCATGTTTTCGTCACAACTGCTTTTGAGGTGACATTCGGAATCTTTCCCAGCTGTCCGGAAAGCGAATTGATTTCATCGACTTCGCCTTCGACGATGAGGGAGATGACGGCCACGGGGCGGTCGTGGAAGGGCAGTCCTTGCCGCGCCAACACGATGCCCGAATGCGCGGAGATGACCTCGTTCACCTGCGCAGCCGCTGCTCTGTCTGACAATAATACCGTAATGGTGCCTATTCGCTTTTCCATCAGAACTTCTTTAGGATCAGGTTATTACAATTAAGATGTCACGCGGGAATTGCGTTCCCGAATGAGCGTGCAAAGGTATCATTTTTTTGATTATTTTTGCGCCTTCAAAAAAAATAGCCCTTTTTGGATAATAATTGGATGCAAAAAATTTTGAGATATTATATTTTACTGGTAATCATTGGGTTATGTTTGTCTCTTTCGGCCCAGAAGAAAGGT
Source organism: uncultured Bacteroidales bacterium (assembly GCA_946413585.1). GTDB lineage: Bacteria > Bacteroidota > Bacteroidia > Bacteroidales > WCHB1-69 > F23-D06. The sequence continues at coordinate 3,246 of CAMKLG010000092.1, read as the reverse complement.
GGTCTTTATCGTCAGAAATATGAGGATGCGGAAGTCTTGGTGAATAATGGTCTGTACGATGTTGCCAGATCCTATTATGTTGAAGCGTACGAAAATGCCCGTGCCACCCGTCAGCACAAAAATATCCAAAACCAAATCAAACAGAAAATCGTCCTTATGGACTGCTATGCTAGGTATGGTCATCTGATGGGGCAGGCACAACAGTTGGAGCAGGGTCAGGATTTTGAAAGCGCATATAAATACTATACCGATGCACTTGATTATGCGGCTTATGAGGGTCTGAACATTCCCAATAATGACCAGCTTAGGTCGCGCATCCAGGTGGTAGGGGAGACCTCTGAATTGTACAACAATCTTTGTAAGATTGAACGGCTGAATCAAGAAGGCAGTTATGCGCAGGCGCGAGATCTCTACTTCCAATGGGTGAAACAAGTGGGTGATTTTGATGAGAAGTGGAAAAAACACGAGATTTCAGAGGATTTTGCGAGGAAAATGGATTCCGTTGCCCATTTTCTGGATAAAGACCGCAACACAATCCTTAGCTATCGTGAAACCTTCCCTGATGAATTCAAGTTGATGGACAATTTCCTTTATCAGTTGCTGAATCGGAAGGCGCACCAAAGCATTGACCCCATTGAATCGGATATCACCTTTGTTTTCACGTTGGACACGAATGGGGTTTTGGAGCAGTCTATTGCGGGAGGTGTGGACGGTGACTTCAATAATGCGATTCTCAAGGAGCTGCGATATGATTTGCACATGCGACAACCCTATCGCTATGGTTTTTCCATGCCGGCCCGCGAGGAAGTGAAGTATCATATTTCATCCACTCCAACTGATATTTGGGTGCAAAAGACAAAAACGGAGATTAAAATCAAAGATTCCGAACAAAAGCCCAAGAATTTTAAAGAAATTTGCGGCATGTTGTCCAAAGCTCCTGTTGGAAAGTATTGTTTTCAAATTCGTCGCAACGATATTGAAGGTCAGACCCATACTTCCTTGCGAATCATTCGTGCCAAAGGCGGCAAGGCGAACAAATGGCTGAAAACGCTGTAGAGACGCGCCATGGCACGTCTCTACATTTATGATGCACCGTTTACATTCGTATTTGTGCGTTTTTGAAAAATGTGTACCTTTGCGCCTTGATTTGAAAAAAGAACATGTCAATAATTGTAAACAACGTTTCTAAGGTTTTCGGGGAGCAATATGCCCTCAACAAGGTCAGTTTTGAAGCCAAAAAAGGCGAGATTGTCGGTTTTTTAGGACCGAACGGCGCCGGCAAGACCACTATGATGAAAATCATCACTGGATTGATTCCACCCACCGAAGGCGATGTCACCGTTTGCGGTCTTGACATCTGGAAGGATTCTCTGAAACTGCGGCAGATTGTCGGCTATCTTTCGGAGGCGAATCCGCTCTACTATGACATGTATGTGCGTGAGTTCCTGGAGTTTGTAGCTGGAGTATTCCATCTGAAGGACAAGAAGAAGAGTGTTGATGAGGTCATTGAACGTACTGGTCTCACCCCTGAGCAACACAAGAAAATCGGGGCATTGTCGCGAGGTTACAAGCAGCGTGTCGGTATCGCGCAAGCCCTTATCCACAACCCCGAAGTCCTCATTTTGGACGAACCAACAACGGGCTTGGATCCGAACCAACTGATTGAAATACGGGAACTTATACGTTCATACGGTAAAAACCGCACCGTACTGCTCTCCACCCACATCATGCAGGAGGTGCAGGCGATGTGCGACCATGTTGTCATCATCAACAAGGGCGAACTCGTGGCCGACACCCTGACCAAAGACCTCCATCTCCTCGCCGAAAAGGTCGGACTGAAAACCGCCGAAGACCTCGACGCACTGGGCATGGAGCAACTGTTCCACCGGTTGACGATGAATGATGCGATGACGCGATGATGCGATGATACGATGAAGCGATGAAACGATGAAACGATGACGCGATGATGCGATGAAACGATGAAGCGATGAAACGATGATACGATGAAACGATGACGCGATGACGCGATGATGCGATGAAACGATGAAACGATGATGCGATGAAACGATGAAGCGATGATGCGATGAAACGATGACGCGATGAAAGACGTAGAAACCTACGAAGCACCATATATTAAACAGACAAGAAACAAACGAAGAACGGAAAAACGAATATGAACGAATAAAGCGAAAAACCCCAAGTCCAAAAAGGGCTGAAAGCCCTACCCCTTATTTACCCAGGGTGAACGCAGTGAACCCTGGGAACGAAGGAGAACAAAGATGAACGCAGGAGAACAAAGATGAACGCAGTGAACCCTGGGGAGAAATAGGGATAAAAGAAAAACAATGAATCAACGAATCACAACCCCATACATCAAAAAAAACGGTCAATTAGAGGAAGTCTCGTTCGAGGAGGCATTCCAATATGTTGGCCAAAAACTCCAAAATCCGGAATCCAACAGCACGTTGGTGATGAGTTCCGGCAGTTACTCCAATGAAACACTTTACTTGCTCCAACGTCTGGCTCGTACGGCATTGAACACCAATGCGTTGGGCTCATTCGACTATTACCGGCGCGGCACGGATTTCTTCGCCGACAAGAACGACATTCTGCCGTTCGCCGAGATGTTCTCCTCCGATAAATTCTATTGCGTTTTACCCGATGTAGGGACGTGCCATGGCGCTTCTCCACAAATCCCAGAAACGTTAAAAGCCGTTTTTGAGATTCTGAAACATTGTCCCGACACCCCTCGTTATTGGTTTAATAAACCTGATACCCTGAATGTTACGGATTATTACGCCTTTTTCCGAAGTGTCAACTTCTATCTGATTCAGCATCATCTGGAGAAAGGCATTTATGTAGATGTGCTGGGTAAGAATTATGGTGCCTATAAGCAGTCGCTGATGGCGGATGATTATGAGGGATTGTTGCATAAGAACAACCTCCAAGATGCTGATATACAATTGTTTGTTGAGGATTTAATCACGATTCAGGCTCCTGCGTTTATCGTCTGGGAGCAGTGGCTGACGGAGCCGGCCTACCACGAATTGGAGAACATGTGCATGTTGCTGGATGTGCAGTCTAAGCCGGCATCTGGTTTCTTGACGATTAAAAGCGAACTGAACAGCCAGGGTCTTTTTGACATGGGAATGTTCCCGCATATTGCCCCTGGCGGACACAAAATGACGGCACAGCGGCAGGAAAAGATGGTTTCGTTGTGGCAAACCAACGTCTGCACGGAACCCG
>CAMKLG010000091.1 GCA_946413585.1 uncultured Bacteroidales bacterium | reverse complement strand
AGTTGTGAATAGCTTTCAAAAGTTTTGTATCTTTGCGGTCTGAAACAGCACAATACGCAAAACAAACTGGAAATCAGGCATTTAGAAACAGTTTCAGAAACAGGAAAAGTCGCCTCAAAAGGCGACCTTTTTTGTTTATAACGACCAGTTTTCGAATCCTGATCAACTATTGTGTATAGCAGATTTTACATCAGAAAAGTTCCAACTGTTGGCAAGGTTGTTCCACTTTGGTCTGCTTTCTGCTATGGAAAATCTCTATCTCCCCGAACTGTTTGTCCGTGATGCACATGATCCCTATGTCACCCGTCTCCGGCAAAAACGACTTCACCCGCTTGATATGCACGTCCGCGTTCTCGCGGCTGGCGCAATGACGCATGTAGATAGAAAATTGGAACATCGTGAAACCGTCTTTCAAGATTTTCTTCCGGAAATCGGCGTAGGCTTTGCGCTCCTTCTTCGTCTCGGTCGGCAAATCAAAAAGCACCAAAACCCACATAATCCGGTATTCACTGAAACGTTCCGACTTCATTTTTCGGGATAGATGATTTTCCGGCTTTCCCCCGTAAAACACCGATAAAGCGAAGCCGCTGTCTGCCCTGCGGCCAACATCAGCGGGCTTCGTTGACCATTGATTCGAACATCCAGAACAGGGACAGACAACATCACCCTTTTGATGTCCGGGGTAAGTTCATCGGGATACCCATTCTCGTTGGTGTAATCCACCACCAATGCATCTACATACGGACGATACGGTTCCATAATGTCGTCTGCCAAGCAATAGGCATTGTAGCGATTATGGTGGTGAATGCCCAACGTCGGCAACATTCCTGAAGCCACCAATGCGCGAGCCACTACCGCTCTGAGGATGGCATAGCCGTAGTTGAGCAGGTTGTTCGGCGAGGTGCCCTCCCTTTCCCGCGTGAAATCCTCCACTTCAGAGAACATATTTTTCCAATAGTATGCCGCTGCCCTACCCTCCAGGTTGTCCGGGTCGCCACTTCGGACCTCTTTCTGCCATTTTAGCATATTTCCCACTTCCGTGCCCCTGGACTGTTTTAGCAAAGCCGCTTGGTTGCCGATTTTAGCCTGCACCGTTTGTTGCCAAAGCTGTTTTTTCAACGGCAGAGAGGCATCCAACTGGCAGCGGAAACGCTCGTTTTGGGTGGTGTTCCCGCAGAGGGGGAGCATCAGTCCCACCGGCAAATGACTTTTATCGCATGTAATGACGGCGCAGTTGTTTTCCAACAAAGCCTCCATCAACCCTTGGCTGATAGTTATCTGCTTGTTGTCCAGCACCACAACGCCAACATCCTCTATGGGGATTGTCTTCGTGGCATCGGCCTTGAACGAATCCGGAAGGTCGTTATTTTTCTCCACCTGAGGCAGTTTGATGACCAACTGTTCGTTTTTCAAGGACAAATAGGCCGGGTTGCTGAAACAGAGGGTGCGCTTGATCATACATCTTAGTTTTACTTAATACTCGCCAACCGACACGATTTGTCCTAGGTGGTTAACGCGTACCTTGAGAATGTTATCCAATCCTTTGAAACTTCTAAAATCGGTCCACGTAACACCTCGCAATTTATAGTCACTTAGGTCGATTGTGCTCTCCAAATGATGTCTAAACACATAATTCTTGTACGAAAACTTCTGTACTCTAAACAAATTCGGACTAACTATTGCATAGTGATTCGGATCTTTATACCATTCCTCATCATAATCCAACGGGTTGAAAACCATATTTCCATCCTCATCGAATCGAGGGAAGACAAAATACTCATTCTGCTTCATCGTAAACAGGAATTGCCAACCTTCGTCTTTTTTATACTCCTTATCAATGACAGGCAATCCTAAAATGGCACGGGAGGTTGCTTCGTAAAAAGAGACAATATTTTCGTCCAGCTCATACAGCATTTCGCCATTTTCATCCATCAGGGACTGTCCATCTTTGTCTAATTTTGGTTTACGGTAGATAGCCACGTGATGGTTGTTGCCTGTATTGACGAAATCCACAGGTTGTGCATTCCCCTGCCCGTCAAGAATCAAATTGCCGTTTTTGTCTTTTTTCTCGTGTAAAGGTTCCGCATTGCTGATACCGGTTATTGTGACCCGTTTAATGGAGATGCCTTTCTCTTTGTTGATCCAAATGGGATTTTCGTCCAAATTGGAGAATGCTTTTTTTGCATCACCGCCAAACTCTTCCAATCTCTCTTTCAAAATATTACGAACACCCACATCGACAACCTTGTCCAACTTCAAATCAGGCGAGATAGGCTTTCGTATAGTATATACCGGTTCAAAAACAACGGTTTTCACCTTTTCCGGTACTTTATCCTTATGGTATTCATCTATCCAAATGGGATTTTTTTCCAGACTATTTTTCCCTGTGAACGCTTTCTTGGCATCACCATCAAATTGATTTAACCGCTCTGTCAAAGCCTCACGGAATCTTTTGTTGGCCACAGTTTTAATTTTCTCTTCCGTAAACGAAGCATTTACTTTCTCCACCTTCGTGGCATACTGCTTCGCAAGACCATACACTGTTTCCAAATGGAGCTGACCACGCGGTGTCAACTGCACTTTTTTTCTCTTCCCAGTCTTGCTTTTGGTGACATTCACGTTTTTTGTTACCACTTTGTTCTTCGCTTTAATCGAGACAAGTGTGTTTTCCAACTGCCTTTTAGCCTCAGCTCGGAACTCATCCAGTGGCATCGGCGGTTTAAAACGCAATTTGCCCCGACCATCACGGTAAAGTTCTTTTTTCTCAATACCGTAAACAGCGGCAGCACGGTCTTTTTTGTCCAAGTCCGAGAGTTCGACCATGTCTAAATCAAAATATTCATCCACCCCTTTTTGCACTCTGGCATTTAAATTATTGAGATACTGAATATAACTGCGCTTGGTAAAAGCTATTGTCAAAGCATCCATAACGTGGTGGCGATGGTCGTTACGTTTTGTCCAATCTTTGATGCGTCGGATCCGTTGTCCTTCACGCCCCTCAAAAACTTCAGTCATACCGAGTTTTTCATACTTGACCCAGTTGAGCTCTTGCATCACATCCACCAATTGCCAATCTTCGCGGAGCCGGTCGGTTATACTGCCGGTGGTTGGTACCACAAAACGTACAATCCCCTCTAATATTTCTCGCGCTTTCTTTGCTATGTACTGGGAGTCTCGTAAATCTCTGTTTATAAATCCACTCGGAATATCAGCTTCTCTCATTAACAGTTTGTCATGCTTCGTCTTTGAGATGATTTTGTCTGCAAAAAGTCTTTCAACTCTGTCCTCATAATGCTCTGCGCCAATATCACCATATTTTTCAAGCACATAGTCATATGCGGTAGCGTTTCCTTTTTCCAAATTAGCTTGCCGAGCCTCCAATGTTTTGTTTGAAAACGAGTCGTCAAACAGTTTGGCTTGAGGTATAATATGCTCAATATCAAACTCTTTGCTAAACAATTTTTCTTGAGGAATGTATGTGTTCGTATATAGCGTATGGTAACCGGTTGACTCAAGTTCTTTGTAAAGTTTGTATCGGACAATATCTGTTCGGCTTACATGTTGCAAGAAAAACGGTTCACCTTGAAGTATCTTGACATATTCTTCGTGCAATCTTGTTGTCTCGTTAATGGATTTTGTCATCTCCTCCCTCTCCTTTGCTGATTTCTTCAATTCACGCGCCAGTTCTATGCGTATTTCATCAGGCTTCCCGTACTGGTCAACTATACCATTCACTACATTCACCATTTGGTTCAAAATCTTTTCAACCACGGGATTACGCAAACTATTGCGTGGCAGAAGCTCAAGTCGATCTTTCAATACTTTATTAGCAAGTTCCTCTTTCGTGAGCGAGTTCTTTGAATGTTTGTACCCAGCGTATTCACAAGCCACACTATAGTCCAATCCATCTTTCAAATGCGGCAATATTTTACGTATAGCTTTTGAGCTCACACTGCCATAATCCTGTTCAAAAACGACATTTGCAAGAAAACTAGCTGATTCTCTGTCAAATCCATAACTTCCGCACAATTTTTCAATCAACTTCTCATTTCCAAGATTAGAATTATCTCCTTCAAAAGAATACAGCAAATGCCAAAGTTGGTACATGGGCTGTCGTTCCAATGCCTGACCTTCCAAGGAAGAATCAAATCGTAAAATTGAGGTGTTAAATCCTAAACTTTCGAACTCTTGACTCACGGTTTCCAACACTTTGTCAGAAGGCATCTTGGCAAAATCAAAATCCCCATTTCCTGTTGCTTCGATAATGTTTTGATAAGCTTTCAACAATTCTGCTTGAGTATGGTTCCCATCCAATTGTTTATAATTCAAGTCCAACATTTTTTGGTTCCCAAAAAGCAGCTTCAAGGCATCCGATTTGGAGATTTTTTCTTTGTAATTTAACTCTGCAAATAATTTTTCTTTTTCCTCTTGGAATAAGAATCGTTTTCCGCGCTTAAAGGACTCTTCTCCCTCAAACAAACCTGAATGAGGGTCGGGAACAACCTCTCCAATCACTTGAACATTATTGAGAATTTGCCAAATTTTGAACTCTTGATAAAGCGGAGAAGATTTCGGGCAAACACGACAGCCTACGGTTTTAAGTCGTTTCTTTCCATCAATCTCAACTTCAATTTGTTTGCTTTCAAATTCGCAAAAAGAGATTAAACCTTTCTGTGATTTAAGTGACCGCTGATAAAAGATCACTATGTCTCGGATTTCTTTTTTTAGATCCGCTGTGAGTTCTGGATGAAATTTCGATTGCGTTTCCCAAATAGTCTCAAATTCATCAAGGTAGTCCTGACGATAAAACACTTGGTTTTTCAGACTGTGATTCGGGTTCTTTTCCAGCTGAGCCATTTGATATTGACCAACAGTCTGTCGGTTAAAATACAGGGCTTTGCTTCGGTCGCTGATGTTTCCCAAATAACCGCTCGCATTGTTTATTTGTCCATTTATCTTTTGAAAAACGACAATCAGTTGCTCTGGTGGTAATTGTTCAGACAATGCTTTCACTCGCCACTGGTAATTCTCGATTTTTTGTTCTGTCAGATTTCCTTGACGTTTTTCACCGACAAGTTTTTTTTCAACCACAACAGTTTGATTAGTGGATAGTTCCGGATCCCATTGAGTTACCGTCTCGTGCCATCTCCACACGAAACAATCGTGTTTTTCATTTGAAACGTCCTTTTTAGGAGCACAAATTGCCCAAGTTGCCTTTTCATTCTTCCCTTTTAGTTCTTCTTTCAGCTCGTCGGTTAAGAATGGATAAAACTGTTTTTGAAAGTTCCACACTTTGTCAAATTCGGATTGTAAATCGGAACGATAGAAATCAGGAAGATGTTTTTTCCCAGCCTGGAGAAGTTGTAAGGATAGTTGACCTGGAGTCAAATTCTCGTCATAGAGTCTTTTCGCAATTTCCATTCCATCTATCAATTGTCCCTCTTCTGTGTTCTTAGCTTTACGACTGCTCTTATAACCGCGTTTTTTATTGATTTGAAGCAAAACACGTGCAAATTCTTGCAATGAAATCACATCGGTTGCCGCTTTGGCACGTAACCGATACGTTTCAAATGTCGTTCTATTGCCATTTTCGGACAGAATAGTCTCATCATCTATAAAACCGTTTGATTTAAGAACATCTATCAAATTGTCACGACGGAGTTTGTATCGTTGGAGATTGCGTCTCATGCTTCGTTTAAGAGTTCTATCAGCATTGGTAGTGATACTCTTTCCTTTTTCAAAATTAATCAACTCATCTACAGTCAAAGGGTTAACTCTGACGCCCAATTTAACTATTGAGGATTTCTCTTCTGTGTTTTCTGCTTCATTTACCACCGCCCAGCCTATGCTGTTTGTGCCCAAGTCTAAACCGAGAATTTTCTTCATTTTGCTGTTGTTTTATTTTTTTGCAAAAATAAACTTTTTTGGATTTGCTTTCAAAAAAAATGTATTTTTGCCGAACTTTTGAAGCTATTCACAATAAGGATTATTCCGTTGTGAAAACATCTAAAACGGGGCTGCAAGGTCTCGTTTTCTTTTTGCGTTATCTTTATCCTGACATTCTTTCCGTTGGTTACTATATTTAATAATGTTAGTATCCGACGACTTTCCGTCCGTTTTCAAACACCGCAATATTTAGAACATCGATCACAACGGCCGTTTTTCACAAGGAATTCTGATATTTTAATATTACTACCCCGCCTGACGGCACCCCTTCTGAAACAGAAAGGGGAGTTTTCGCGACCGCACTTATCGTACGGAAACCGAAATTGATTTCAAATCGAAAATTCAACAAATCCCCATAAAAACCTACATATCAATACATTACGATTGATTTTTAAAAATTATCGCATCAGTATTTATCGAACCATAAGGAATTGAAATGAGTCTTTAAAATAGGGAAAAGGGACGGACCGACAGCTCCGAAACCAGAAACCCCTGAGTTGCCCCCCCCGTGGGCGCGTGGATTGAAACGTCCACGCATATTGCAAACTCCGCAACATTTAGGCTGAACTCGATCACGACGGGCGTTTTTCACAAGGAATTCTGATATTTTAATATTACTACCCCGCCTGATGGCACCCCTTCTGAAACAGAAGGGGAGTTTCCCCGCGCCGGCACGGTGCGCCGTGGCCGGAAAACCCATCGCCACGAGAGACAAAATCCGCCCCCCCCACC
>CAMKLG010000090.1 GCA_946413585.1 uncultured Bacteroidales bacterium | reverse complement strand
TTGATCACGGGGAAGATATTTTCGGTTTGTACGTTGATTTTACCGGTTTGCATATTCTTTTAGTTTTAAGTTTGACAATTTGACAGGCATAGATGTAGCAAAGATTGTGCCAGTTTTGAGTGAGTAGTGAGCAGTGAGTAGTGAGCCGGGAGTAGTGAGCAGGGAGTAGTAGTTAGTAATTAGTAATGAGTAATTATTGTTGTTTTGACAGGGGGCTAAAGTTCGGTGGCGGTACGTTTTTCACGAGGGGACGGCAAGCCGAGGGGAGATCCGGCCACGGCCCAATTCCCCTTCTGTTGTAGAAGGGGTGCCCGAAGGGCGGGGTAGTAACATGGGCATCGGAATTCCTTGATTCAGCGTTTTTCTAAACAGGACTTGTCACCGCGAAAAAAATATCCTACTGACACGACGTGTCAGTGGAACGTTGTATTTTTGCCGCGGATTTAAACACACTGCCATGGACCAACCGAGAATCGTGCGCGAGCTGCAGCTGCTGATGCTCCTCGCCAACAACCGATATATGAACAAGAAGGAGATCTGCGAGCGTTTCGGCTTCTGCGAGCGGACCTTCTTCCGCTACATCGACACTTTCCGCGAAGCGGGTTTCGCCGTCAAGAAGAACGCCTACGACGCCTACCGCATCGACACGGCCGCCAACAAGATGTCGCGGCATCTCAGCGAGCTGCTCCACTTCTCCGAGGAGGAGGAACTGATCCTGCGCACCGCCATCGACTCCATCGAGTCGGGGACCAAGTCGCGGGAACTGCTCAAGAAGAAGTTGTACGCCGTCTATGACTACAAAGTGATCACCGACATGGGGGTGAGCAAGCGCACACAGCGCACCATCCACGAGCTGACGACCGCCATCGAGGGGCGGCGGCAGGCGGTGCTGGTGGGTTATCGGTCGGCGCACAGCAACACGACCACCGACCGTTTGGTGGAGCCCTACGCGTTCACCTCCGGCCACGACCAGGTCTGGTGTTACGAGCCCGAGTCGAAGATGGTGAAGACCTTCAAGGTGGCGCGCATCCAGCGGGTGGAGGTGTTGGAGACGGGCTGGCGTTACGAGGACCTCCACGAGACCGGCTACGTCGATATCTTCCGGCTGCACGGCACGCAGCGATATCCGGTGCGCCTGCGCCTCTCCACCCGCGCCGCGAGTCTGCTGACGGAGGAGTATCCGTTGTCGGAGCCGTTCCTGAAGGCGGAGGAGGGCGGCCGCTACCTGTTGGAGACGGAGGTCTGCCGGCTGGAGGGCGTCGCCCGCTTCATCCTGGGTCTCTACGACGACGTGGAGATCCTCGGTGGGGAGGATCTCCGGTCGCATGTGCGGTATCGGGTGCAGATGATGAAGTGAGAAGGTAGAAGGGTAGAAGGTTAAAAGGTTAGGAGGTTAAAGGGTTAGAAGCTGACGGAGATGCCGTTGCCTTTGATTTGGACGCGGCGCATGAGTTCGCCGCCCTGCTTGATGTGGACGTTGCCCACGATGTTGAGCACGATGGTGGCCACCCCGCAGGCGTACATGACGGCGCTACCCGCGATGGTGAGTCCTACGCTGCTGTTTGTGTTCCTCGTCGCGAGGCCTGCGCCGAGAAGAGCTCCGCCGGCCGCTCCGCCGGCGCCGATCACGATGATGGAAGCGAGTTTCTCCTTCGCCCCTCGCTCGATCAGTGCCCCGCTCTCATGGAAGAGGTCCTCGAGGGTAGGCCCGTTTTCGCCGTATTTCCGGATTTCCTCCTCTTTGGCGGCCTTGGCTTGCGCCCGTTTGGCTTTTGCTGCGAGGTTTTGCTGGGCCAGTTCCTGCCATTTCACGGCCTCGTGTTCGTCTTTGGGCACGCCCTTGCCTTCCGAGTAGAGTTCGTAAAGCAGGTAGCCCGACAGCGCGTCCCCGCTCAGGGCGAGCTGTTTGTAGAAATCCACGGCTCCGGCCGTGTCGCCGGCGATAAGCATCCGATGGGCCTCTTTCCTGTAGTTGTCCAGCGAATCCGCCGGGATGTTCTGGGCGAAGGCGGCTGTCCAAAGGAGGCAGCACACAATTGCGATTGCTTTTTTCATCATAACGTTTCTTGTTTTGGGTGAATAACTTTGATGGTGCAAAGAAACGACGAGTCGGTGCACAGGGAGTGACACTACTGAAAAAATAAAGTACTGACACGAGGTGTCGGCGGAAGTTAGTATTTTTGCCGCGAATTAAAAACATCCGAGCAATGAACCAACCAAGAATTCTGAGCAAATTGCAGCATTTCTACGAAGAAAGGATCCGTTTTTGCTGGTGGACGCAACTTCTTGGAGGTGGATATTCGCTGCTTGTGTGTCCACCGTCTCATTCTGGGCTTCTACGACAATGTGAAAGTTCTTGGCAGTAGGAATTGCGGGCGTACGAGCGCGAACTTGGGAGGGCTTGATGCGAGAATGAGGGGAGGGTATGGTATTGTTGAAATAGTAAATCTTATGCTTTGGGAAAACATTAATTAAACAAATGTCTTATAATCAGCCATATACATAATGAGTATAAATCGACTAAACATAATGAAAAAAAACGTACTTTTGCAGGTTAGTATATTATATTGTATAATGGCGCAAAATGTTGACAAGAAACAATATACCTTTTCAGGGCACGAATCGTTTCCCTGTAAGACGTTGTGGCTGAAAAAAGGTTACGATTTTGTAACCTCGAATCAAGATTTTAATGCACCAGAGGCTGTTGTCTCCTTGGGCGTTGGGAAGAACATGGTTGCTGCTGTACGCTATTGGTATAAAGTTTTTGGACTGAACAAAGGGGCTGAAACAAGTTGGATTGCCGATTATGTCTTTGATTCCGAAACTGGGAAAGATCCTTATGTGGAAGACTTGGGTACTTTGTGGCTACTGCATTTTCTGTTAATCAACGCGTATGAAGCTTCATTGTATAAACTGTTTTTTGTTGACTTTCAAAAAGAACGCAGACAGTTTGACCGAGAGCAAGTTGTGGGATTTGTAAAGCGTGTATTGGCTGCGGCTGGCAAGGAGAATTTGTTTAATGAGAATACCGTTAAAAAGGATGTTGGCGTTCTGCTGTTGAACTATTGTTTGCCACGGAATCCGCAGTCGAACGAGGATTTTTCCACTCTGCTGATGGACTTGGATTTGCTCAGACAAACTGACAAAACGGAAAGTTCGGAGGACAAACGTAACCGCTATTTTTTTAACGTCGAGGGCAAACGACAAGTGACACCTGCCATTTTCCTGTTTGCTTTGCTTACGGTAAAAGAGGAGAACGACAACAGCATACCATACGATACTTTGCATGAGTTGGGTCTGATATTTTGCATGACCGAGTTGGAAGTAATCGATATGTTGAAGTATCTTTCCGAAGCATATTCGGACGCATTGACATATAGTGACGTGGCTGGAATCAGACAATTGCAGTTCTCGCAACAAATAGACAAAAAACAAGTGTTGGACAAATACTATGAACAAAGGATTTAGTTTATCGGCAAATATAGAGGAAGGATTTCCAGCGAATGTCCAATATGTTGTTACGCCCAATGGACAAAGGGCGGCTCAAAGCATTATTGATGACTTTCATTCGGGCATTCACTCATTTACCATCATCGGAACATATGGGACTGGGAAATCTTCTTTCTTGTTGGCTTTAGAGACCGATATGAGCCGCAGCAACAAAGAAAAAAGGCTTCTGAATCCGAAAAAACTCTCAGAGACGGCGGATTTTGAGATTCTGAACATCGTAGGCGATTATTCGGAACTTTCAACTTTGTTGGGCAGAAAACTGAACGTTGACGGGCATTCCCAAAGCATTTTGGATGAACTGAAAGCCTACTACAACCAAATGAAAGCAGAGAATAAGTTCTTACTTATCGTGATTGACGAATTTGGCAAAGTGCTGGAACACGCAGCAAAAAACAATCCAGAGCGAGAGTTGTATTTCCTTCAGAAATTTGCGGAGTTTGTCAACGTTCCTTCTCGTGACATCTTGCTTTTGACTACGTTACATCAGAATTTCGGTGCGTACGCCAAAAATCTGACTGAAACGCAGAAAAACGAATGGATCAAGATAAAAGGCCGGTTCAAAGAAATCACATTCGTGGAACCTGTTGAACAACTTTTATATTTAGCGTCGAAACAATTATACGGCAGTTTTTCACGAAACGTTTGCGAAAATGCGAAACAACTTTATCAACTTGCTGTAGAAACAAAATTCGTTTCAAACGCATTTTCCGTCGAGACCGCACAACAATTGTATCCATTAGACTCTTTTTCCGCTTACGCGGTTACTTCCGCCATTCAGCGTTACGGACAAAATGAACGATCGCTTTTCTCGTTTCTTGCGGCCCGTGGTTCCAATTCGTTTACGGAATTTCAGACAAAGTCGAATCTGACATATAATTTGGCCAATGTGTATGACTACATTGTATTCAATTTCTATTCATACTTGAAAGATGCCAATGTGGACTCCATGAGTTGGAGTTCAATGCAGGTTTCCATCGAAAGAGTTGAAGGATTGGATTGGGACACCGGAGAACAGTTGACAAACGCGATAAAAATTGTGAAGGCAATCGGATTGTTAAACTTGTTCGGAATCGCAAGTTTCGCCATGTCGCCGGAGCAAATGGCCGAATATGCGCGCTTGGCGATGGCTGTTCAAGATGCCGACAACATCATTGGCAAATTGAAGCGGCTCAAAATAATCCGATATGCTGAATACAAACAACGACTTTTGCTTTTCGAAGGAACTGACATTGATTTGGAATTTGAAATCCGAAAAGCAAGCACTCAAGTGGCAAGGCCGGTCTCTTTCATCGACGACCTTCGAAAATTTATCAACAGTCGTATTTCACCAGTCAAGGCTCACTATTACCACAAAGGCACGCCACGCTATTTTGAATATGAAATCCGTGAAGACGCGGTTGACATGACACCATCAGGAGATATTGACGGATACATAGAACTGATTTTTTCTGCCAACGCAAATGCGCTTGACACCATCAAGGAAACAAGTGCAAACACAGAACACGCTGTGATTTACGCTTATTTCAACAACACGGAAAAGATTATTGACCATCTCTACAACATCAAGAAATACGAGTATATACTCACTAAAGTGTTGATAGACAAGAATGCCGACCGTGTTGCATACAGCGAGATACAGAAATTGAAGGAATACGAGGAAACGCTATTGAACAAAGCTGTTAGTGACAATCTTTTTGCCTACAGAAACCGCGTAACTTGGATTTTCAAAGGTGAAAAGCAAAATGTTTCATCACACAGAGATTTCAACAAATTGCTCTCCATGGTGTGTGACGAGGTTTATTGCCAATCGCCTGTGATGCACAACGAATTGTTCAACCGGCACAAATTAAGCGGAGCCATTTCATCGGCTCGAAAGAATTACCTGGAGGCTCTTGTTAAACGCTATAACGAGGAGGATTTGGGCTTTGAGAAAGACAAATTCCCGCCCGAGAAAACCATCTATTATTCGTTGTTGAAAAACACGGGGTTGCATACTGGCATCAGTTTTGCTGATGCGCCGTCAAACAATGGCATAATGACTTTGTGGGATGCGAGTATGCGTTTTCTGAAAAGCACTGTTGGTAAGCAACGGAAGATATCAGAATTAATAAAGATTCTGTCCTCCCAGCCGTTCAAACTGAAACAAGGCTTCCTCGATTTCTGGATACCGACTTTCTTGTTCATCAAACGGCAGGACTTTGCTTTGTATGATGCAAACCGGGGCGCATACATCCCCAACGTTGATATGTTGTTTTTTGAATTGTTGCAGAAGCATCCCGCCGACTATGCGGTCAAAGCGTTTGAGGTGGACGGTGTAAGGCTCGATTTCTTCAACCAATACAGGCGGTTTGTGAACTTAGGCGAAGAGTTTGACATTACAACGCAGAGTTTTATTGAAACCATCAAGCCGTTCATTTTCTTTTATAAGAAGCTGAACGATTACACCAAGCAAACCCGTAAGTTCACGCACAAATCCACCATGCGCTTCCGAGATGTGTTGGCTACAGCCAAAGATCCTGAAAAAGCCTTCTTCGAAGACTTGCCAGATGCTTTAGGGTTCACAAAAAAGCTGAAAGGAAACGCCGACATTGAAGAATACGGAATTGTGATTCAACAGGCGATTCGAGAATTGCGTTCTTGCTATGCACAACTTATCGACCGCCTTGAAATTCGTCTTGTGGATGGCCTGGAACTATCGTCTGCTGATTACAATGAGTATATTGAAGAAATCCGGCAACGCCTAAGCAACGTTAAGCTTCATCTGCTGACCGACAAGCAGAAAGAGTTTTATCATCATGTAATGGCGGAATATGACAACCGCACATTATGGTATCAGTCGATCTGCTACCCGATTTTGGACCACAAATTGGAATCTTTGCGTGATGATGAGGAGGACAAATTGGCAGATGACCTGGTTTACCTTTTCCGCGAATGTGAAAAGTATGCCGACATTTCTAAGAAAACTATTGCAGACAACGATGTGGCCTACTCTTTCGACATGGTCTCGAATACCGGCACAACCATCCGAACGCAAACGTACATTTTGCCCGAAAAGGACAAAAAGCGAGTTTCTGAGTTGGAAGCGAAAATTAACGAAATCCTTTCCGGCAACAGCAATGTGGATATTTGCACGTTGTTGGAAGTATTAAACAAAAAGATGACAAAACAATAGTTAATACTGCGAGTATGATAACCAATATTAACATAAAGAATTACAAATCCGCCGTGGATGTGAGCCTGCCGCTTGGCCGGTTCAATCTTCTCATCGGCGCAAACGGATGCGGAAAATCGAACATTCTTGAAGGTATTGCATTGGGTGCTGCGGCCAGTTCTGACAAACTGGATTACGAGTACTTTGCGAACCGCGGTATTCGAGTGGTGGATTATCGCATGATGCTACCCG
>CAMKLG010000089.1 GCA_946413585.1 uncultured Bacteroidales bacterium | reverse complement strand
ATGTGAAAAAACACAACCTCAACGTCAAATACTATCAGGACTACGGCTGGCCGGCGGTAGAATTATAAAGGTAAAAACACCATAATTGAAAGAAGGGCTGCCGCATTGCGGTAGCCCTTCTATTGCCTATTGCCTTTTGCCTGTTGCCTATTTCCTCAAATACTCGTCAATTGCTTTCGCCGCGCTCTTTCCCGCGCCCATGGCGAGGATGACGGTGGCCGCGCCGGAAACGATGTCACCGCCGGCAAAGACCCCCTCCCGTGAGGTGGCCCCTACCTCATCGGCCACAATGCAGCCGTGACTGTTGACATCCAAACCTTGCGTCGTAGTGTAAATCAGCGGGTTAGGCGAAGTGCCAATGGACATGATGACCATATCGGTGTCCAAGACAAACTCGGAGCCGGGAATCTTCACCGGACGACGGCGGCCCGAAGCATCAGGTTCCGTCAGTTCCATGCGCACGCACTCCATGCCGCATACCCAACCTTTTTCGTCACCGAGAATGCGCACCGGATTGGTCAGCAGCTGGAGGTCGATGCCCTCCTCCTTGGCATGGTGTACCTCCTCGCGGCGGGCAGGCAGCTCCTCTTCGGAACGGCGATAGACGATATGGACTTCCGCCCCGAGACGGATGGCCGTGCGGGCCGCATCCATGGCCACGTTGCCGCCACCCACCACCGTCACCTTCTTACCAACGAAGTTCGGGGTTTCGTAATGCTCCTTGTAGGAGAACAGCAGGTTGTTTCTCGTCAAAAACTCATTCGCGGAGACCACACCGCAAAGGTTTTCGCCCTCAATGTTCATGAAATTGGGGAATCCAGCACCAGAGGCAATGAAAACGGCATCATAGCACCATTTATTCATCAAGTCGTCCACCGACATAGTGCGACCGATCACCACATCGCTTTCAAAACGCACGCCGAGATTCTTGATGGTGTCGATTTCGGGCTTTACAATGTCTTTTTTCGGCAAGCGGAACTCTGGAATGCCATAAACGAGCACGCCACCAAATTCGTGAAGCGCCTCATATACTGTTACATCGTAGCCCATACAGCGCAGCTCTTTGGCACAGGTCAGGCCAGCGGGACCACTGCCCACCACGGCCACTTTCTGACCTTTCCGAACCGTGGGTTTCTGTGCCACGATTTTGTTTTTCATCGACCAGTCACCGATGAAACGCTCCAATTTGCCGATGGCCACGGGGTCACCCTTGCGGCCAAGGATACACTTGCCCTCGCACTGGCTCTCCTGCGGGCACACACGACCGCACACAGACGGCAGCGCGGTGTCCTCTCGTATCAAGGTGGCGGCTTTGTCGAACTGTCCGTCCTTGATCAGCGAGATGAAGTCAGGAATGCGGATATGCACCGGGCAGCCGCTCACACACTGCGGATTTTTGCAGGTCAAACATCGGCGAGCCTCTTCCACCGCCTCTTCGGCATTGTAGCCGAAACAAACCTCCCTAAAGTTTGAACGACGCACCTCGGGCGCTTGCTCGCGCACCGGCACACGTGATTTTGGTGGAAGGGCCTCATGTGCGATACCGCCGATATGACATTGGTGATTTTCACGTAACTCTTCTTCTTCCAATAATTTACGACCTTCAATATGGTCATACATAGCTTGACGGTGCATACACTCGTCGAAATTGATGAGAGACGCATCGAACTCGGGACCATCCACGCAGGTGAACTTCGTTTGGCCGCCAATCTGCACACGGCACGCGCCACACATGCCCGTGCCATCCACCATCAGCGAGTTGAGACTCACCACGCAGGGAATCCCTAACTCCTTGGCTTTCAATGACACGAACTTCATCATAATCATCGGACCGATGGCCGTGATCTCATCGTAGCGGCGACCCTCATGATGAACCAGATAATCCAGCATGTCGTTCACCGTGCCCTTGAAACCCATGGAACCGTCATCCGTGGTGATATAGAGGTTGTTGGTGATTTTACGGAACTGCTCGATGTAGAAAAGCAGCGACGCGTTGCGGGCCCCGATGATGACATCGCACTCCAGTCCGTGTTGTGACATCCACTTTACCAGTGGAAAGACCGGCGCGATGCCAACACCTCCCGCTATGAAACAGTAGCGCGACCGGCGCAACATGCCGATCGGACGATGGATGAAAGCCGACGGATTGCCCAACGGACCCACCACATCATGGAAAAAACCGCCTACTGGGAAGGAGACTATTTTTCGGGTTGAAACTCCTATCGCTTTGATTACCAAAGTAATAGTCCCATCAGGCAAAAACGTGTCACTGACGGTTAACGGGATCCGCTCGGCGGTTTCGTTCGCCTTCACGATGACAAACTGTCCGGGCAGCACCGATTGCGCGATTTTCGGGGCTTCCACCTCCATCAGGAAGGTATCCTGACCTAGTTCTTCCTTTTTGACGATTTTATACATAATTACGGGTTAAAGGGTTAGAAGGTTATTGGGGTTAGAGTAATGATTCGACAATTGCATTTGCAAGGGTCTCCAATTCAGCGCGTTGCGCTTCTTTCATGGCAGACTTGAAGGTAATGGCGGGTTCGAGAACGGTGGTGTTCTTCATCTCGCCGAGGATGGTTTTGACGGCATTGCCGGAAACGGGTGCCCAGGAACCGTTCTCGATTACCGTGAAGGTGCGGTTTTGCAACAGATGCGCCTTGATGTCGAGCAGATAGTTCTCCATCGGAGGATAGAGACCGCCGTTGTAGGTCGGGGCAACGAGCACGATATGGCTGCAACGGAAAGATTCTGACACCAAGTAAGATACGTGGGTAGCGGAAACATCGTACATGCGCACGTTGCGGCAGCCCTTGTCGGCCAACATACCTGACAAAACGGTAGCGACCGATTCCGTATGGCCGTACATAGAACCGTAAATGACGAGAACTTCCTTGTCTTCGGGCTCGTAACGGCTCCACTTGTCGTATTTCTCAATAAATTTACCGAAATCCTTGCGCCAAATGGGTCCGTGGAGCGGGCAAATCATGGCGATGTCAAGCGTGGCTGCCTTCTTGAGGAGATTCTGTACCTGCATACCGTACTTTCCTACAATGTTAGTATAATAGCGACGGGCTTCGTACATCCATTCGCGGTCGAAATTAACTTCGTCGGCATAGAGATTGCCGTTCAGCGCACCAAACGTACCGAAAGCGTCGGCGGAGAAGAGGACTTTGTCGGTGGTGTCGTAAGAGACCAGCACCTCGGGCCAGTGTACCATCTGCGCGCCCACGAAGTTCAACACATGCTTGCCGATATTCAAGGTGTCCCCTTCTTTAACAATCTGGAATTGAATATGTTCAGGAATTTCCATGAATTGTTTCATGAAGCGGGAGGCCTGCAAACTGCACACGATGACCGTATTAGGCCAGCGCACCAACACCTCCTGCAAGGAAGCCAGATGGTCGGGTTCCACATGGTGCACCACCACATAGTCCAACGCACGTCCGGCCAGCACAGCCGTCAGATTCTCAAGGAATTGCGCGCCGACCGCTTGATCAACGGTGTCCAAAAGGGCCGTTTTCTCATCCGTGAACACGTATGCGTTGTAGGAGGTGCCGCTCGGAATGGGCATCATGTTCTCAAAAAGGGCTAACCTTCTGTCGGAAGCCCCGATATACCATAAATCATTCGAAATTTGTCTTGATGTATTCATATTTCACCTAACTAATTGTCTTAAAAACATTTGCTTATTCCACAAAACAGAACTGCAAAAATACAAAAAACTCCTAAAACAGCATAAAATTAAAAATGTTCATCAAGATATTTAATTGGAATAATTTTTTTTGTATTTTTGCGGGCTATATTATTAATTGGAATAGTTATAAATAAAAATTTATAGAGTATGAAAAAATTTACCCTTTTAGCATCATTACTGATGTTCATCACAATGACCTACGCGGTGAACGTGATCCCCGTGGGTGATGCCATGCAAGCATCTAAGAACTTCCTCTCAGAACGTGTGGGCGCCGTGAAAGCCAGTCAAATGGAACTTGTGCTGGAAAGCACCGAATATTCCTCGGATGGCACCCCTGTGACCTATCGTTTCAGCGTTGGCGACAAAGGATTTATCATCGTTTCCGCAACCGATTTGGCCAACCCCATTCTGGCTTTCTCCCTGGAAAGCAATTTCAAAAAAGGAACCGGCGCTGACCTTTACACGGAAAACTATGCGAAAGAAATCGCCTATCTGTTGGAAAATCCGTCAGCCGCTCTGAAAGTCCGCAATTCTTGGAACCACTATCTGGCTTCTGATTTCACTCCCTACAACGCCCCCAAAGGCAACCCCTGCGTTGAACCTTTGGTCACCACCCGTTGGACCCAGGAGCAGTTCTACAACACCATGTGCCCCTACAATCCCCAGAACTCATATAATGATGACTACCATACCCCCGTTGGTTGTGTGGCATTGACCATGGCCAACATCCTCTATTATTACCGTTTCCCGGATCACGGCTTCGGCACAGTTTCCTACATTCCCCGCGAGTACAGCGATGAAGGCGAATTAACCTACACCTATCCCGCCCAAACTGTCAACTATTCCCAAGCAAAGTATGATTACAATGCTATGGCAAACTCTTTAAATGCCTACGATGGCGAATTGGCAAAATTGATTTACCACTGTGGTGTTTCTGTCCGTATGTCCTACGGCTGGGACGGATCCGGCTCACAGTCTGAATATGCTTTAGGTGCATTACAAAGCCGCTATTTCTTCTCTGAAAACGGCCAGTTCAAAAGCATCGCGGATGTGGTTCCCAACGACACCTTGATGTATCTTTGGGAAAACATGGCCAAAGAGGAATTGGACCAACACAGACCTTTGTTCTTCTCCGGCCGTAGCTCGCAAGCCGGCGGTCACGCTTGGATTGTGGACGGCTACACCACTATCAATAACGCCACCTATTTCCATGTGAACTGGGGCTGGGCAGGCAACAGCAACGGCTACTATCTGATCAACAAACAGTCTTCACAAGGTTCCGGTGTTTTCAATGAACAAGGTTCCAACTCTATGATGCTCAAATTGATGCCCGACAGCGCCCTCATTCAAAAACCCGCTGAAAGCTTTACCCGCGTTACGGCCAGCTTTGGTACCATCAGCGATGGCGCAGGCAACATGAAATACGCCCAAAACTCCAATCGCAGATGGGTGTTGGCATGCCCCGAAGCTACCTCCTACGAACTTAAGTTCTCCAAACTTAAAGTCAAAAGCGGTGACTTTGTGACTATTTATAACGGCGGCACAGAAGCTTCCGGTATCAGACAACAATACAGTGGCAACTACTTGATGGCCGCTTGCAATGATTACACCAACATCACGAACTGCGAACACGGCGACTATCAAGGAGAAGCCCTCCCCGGCGCCATCACCATCAATTCCGACAGCGTGCTTGTGGTCTTCACCTCAACCGCCAACTCTGCCACTGACTACGGCTTTGTCCTTGACTACAATGTGAAGAGCTTCAACAAGAGCGCTTGTGTAGATAAAACCTTCACAGATCAATACAACGTCTTGACAGACAAGCCCAACAATGAAACAAGCGACGACACCTACCGTGCTTCCAATGTGTGCGAATACACTTTGAATCTGAAATTTACGGACCAGCTGGTCTATGCTTTCCATAAATTTGATCTGAAACAAGGTGATTTCGTGGACATTTACAACCAAAAGACACCCAATAGCTCCACCAAAGAGTTAGTGGCTCACTACGATATGAACAACATGCCGACTTCCGTGTACACCGTTGATGCCCCGCTCTTCAACATTGCTGGCGTGCCTACCTCTAAGTTCATCATCCGCTTCGCATCCGACAACATGCTTCAAGGCAGCGGTTTTGAATTAGAATATTACGGTATTACCACCGGTATCAATCAATTCGACGAAACAGAAATCAACGTCTATCCGAACCCTGCCACCTCTTTCGTGAATGTTGAAGTAACTTCCAATGAAGCTCAACAATTCAACGCCAAGATGGTGGACATGATGGGCAAAACCGTCTATGTTGACCAATTCAACCATGCCGGCGGTACTGAGATGTACAAAATTGACGTGAACAATTTTGCAAAGGGCGTTTATTTCCTCCATCTGAGCAACGAAAACGGCAGCAATATCCAGAAAATCGTGGTTAGATAATCTCGATACTTACAATATTATATATAGGCGGTCTGAAACGACCGCCTTTTTTTATGTCCGTATTCTTAAATTATGTACATTTGCAAACTTCTTTTGTGAGAATCAAAAATTTTAATAATCAATACGTTATAAAATGAAACAGTTAATCGAATGCGTTCCCAATTTCAGTGAGGGAAGAAATCAAGAGATTATCAACCAAGTGGCCGACGTGATTCGTCACGCGGAAGGCGTGACCCTGTTGGACGTTGATCCCGGTGCCACCACCAACCGCACGGTCGTCACCTTCGTGGGCGAACCGCACTATGTAGTCGATGCCGCCGTGAAGCTCATCGCCAAGTGCCAAGAGCTCATCGATATGCGCAACCACCACGGCGACCACCCGCGTTTCGGCGCCACCGATGTGTGCCCGCTCGTGCCCATCGCCAACATCACGATGGAAGAGACCGTGGAATACGCCCGCAAATTAGCCGAAAGAGTCGGCAAGGAGCTGAACATCCCCGTCTATTGCTACGAGAACGCCGCGTTCAAACCCGAGCGCCGCAACCTCGCCAACTGCCGTCAGGGTGAGTACGAAGCCCTGAAGGAGCGCATCACCTCCAAGGAGTGGAAGCCCGACTTCGGTCCCAACAAGTTCACGGAGAGCGTCGCCAAGAGCGGTGCCACGGCCGTGGGCGCCCGCGACTTCCTCATCGCCGTCAACTACAACCTCAACACCACTTCCACGCGCCGCGCCAACGCCATCGCCTTCGACGTGCGCGAAAAGGGCCGCCCGAAACGCGAGGGCAACAAGATCACCGGCAAGAAAGTGCTCGACGAAAAGGGTAACGTGGTGATGATTCCCGGCACGCTGAAGGGCACCAAGGCCATCGGCTGGTACATTGAGGAATACGGCATCGCCCAAGTCTCGATGAACATCACCGACATCAACGCCACGCCGCTGCACGTCGCCTTCGACGAAGTGACCGCCAAGGCCGCCAAGCGCGGTATCCGCGTCACCGGCGCCGAAATCGTGGGTCTGATTCCCAAGAAAGTGCTCATCCAAGCCGGCAAATACTACCTCGCCAAACAAAAACGTTCCCTCGGTATCGACGAGAAGGAGATGGTGAAGATTGCCGTGAAATCCATGGGCTTGGACGACCTCAAACCCT
>CAMKLG010000088.1 GCA_946413585.1 uncultured Bacteroidales bacterium | reverse complement strand
AATGGCACGACAGTAACATGCTGGAACTCATCACTTACGAGCCGGGAGCTATTTACACAGCGGACAAAGCCTACGTTGATCTCGAGCAGATGTGGAGAATGAATCTTGCCGGTGCTTTCTTTGTCATGCGTCCGAAGAACAACATGAAGTTCGAGGTGCTTCGGGTTCTTGACGGTGACGACAAGCCTTCCGCCATCCGTTCCGACTATATCGTGCGACTTGTGGTCACGAAATCCAAGAAACTTTATCCAGGCGAGCTGAGGCTGGTGAAGGCGCTGGATCCCGATAGTGGCGAAATCATCACCTTTGTGACCAACAACTTTGACTTCCCCGCCATTGAAATCGCTAACATCTACCGCCATCGCTGGGACATTGAAGTTTTCTTCAAATGGATCAAACAAAACATCTGCATAAAGCGTCTGTGGGGTTACTCCGAAAATGCAGTTAAAACACACTTGTGGGTCGCTGTGTGCGCCTATCTTTTACTTGCAAAGATCAAACACGACTATAACAGCAGCTATTCTGTCACTGAGATAGCATCACTCATAAGACTGTCCGCACTTGAAAAAGTTCCTCTCAGAAAACTCCTTTCAAAACCCTCCGAATCAATCAATTCAAATCAAAATGTCAAAGAACCTACTTTATTTGATAGTTTATGAAAATTTATTGCGACAGTACTAACGAGAAATAACAATTCCTACCACGGAGGCTACCGAAAATCCAGAAAAGAGTAGGCGAAACGACAGAAATAGCAGAATTATGAGCAAAGAGTACTACAAAAAGAAAATCATCGACCTGAGGGCGCAGCTGGAACGCGAGCGCGAGGCCAAGAAAAGAGACAACGAAAACTATGCACGGCTGATAAAGGGTGCATCAACCCCGTCATCCAAGGCTTCGTACCGCAAGTCAAAAATCGACAAAGCCGACTCCCACGACCGTACAATCGAGTCCATCAAGCGCAACATCGAAAGCGCCAAGGAGGCGTTGAAGCGGGAGAAATAATCAGTGTAACGACTGTCTCTTCTTACAAAATGTAGCATTTTCAACACAAAGACTCCACTTGTTGTTAATCACAAAATCCCTGACATCAACAAACAACTTTAATATGGCAAAGTTATTCGACAAATTAAAAGAAAAAAGCCAGGAAGTCGCAAAGGCTGCAAAAGAAAAAGGGCAGGGAATCGCTCAGGCTGCAAGAGACAAGCACGATGCAGTGTTCAAATCTTCAAAAGAGATTAACGGCGACCTGCTCTTGATTCCCTGTATTGCCGAACAAATCACGAAAGAGTTCAAGGCCGAAGGATATGAGGTGGACTGCAAAAAAATAGAAAACCATTACGACATCTCGCTCACCAATGGTGGCTTGGTCAAATCCGCAGTTGGTTTGAAAACCGCCTTGAAAATTAACATCTACCCTAACAATGGCAACATACATATAGATGCCGGCGTTGGAGTGTTCGGACAGCAGGCGCTCCCAACAGCGGTTGCAGCACTTGTGGCTTGGCCCGTGGCCGCCACCCAAATCTGGGGGCTGGTAAAACAATCGAAACTGGACGACAAAGCCGTAGCCATTGCAGAAAAAGTGGCGGCCACGGATAAAATCGTCACCTTGTTGGATGGCACCCGAATTCCCAAAAGCAAAGTTCCTTACGACGAGATTTACATTAACGAAGCCGGTCAGAAGGTCCGCAAAGTGATGAAGATTGTAGAGAAGCCAAAAGAAGAGGATGACAGACTGATCAGCAAAATCGCCGATTTTGCTGAGACCGCTTCGGACAAAGTGACCGATGTAGCACAAAAAACGTGGGAGAGCACAAAAGATGCCGCATCCCAAGCGGGTGAATGGACCAAACAGACGGCCCAAACCGCTCTCCAAAAGGGACGGCAAGCTTATCTTTCGATGTCTGACAAAATGGTCAATTCCGTACAAGTTGTCGGAGACAAACTCATGGAACTGAAAGATCCAGAGCAACGAATAGCATTGTGGCAACAAACCGTTGAGAAATCAGGAGAAGTGGCTAAGAAAGCAGGACAAACTTCTGTCAAAGGGCTAAAAGTGATTTCAGGCATTCAGGCCGTACAAGATCGGAAGAAATCCATTAAGACCAAAGAAGAGGCTGAAAAGCTGCAAGCCGAAGTGGAAGCCACCAACGAAGCTGTCCGTGATGACCTGAACGATGCATTAGAAACTTTCGGCAAAAGAAGATTAGAAGCATTACACAATACTGTGGGAGTATTCTTGGACTATTTGGAACGTCTTAACCAGAAATCCAAGGCCAAGGAATACGAGTTCTTAACCGAAATTGATATTAAGCCTGAAGAAATTGCCGAAATGAAGCAAATCGATATGAAGGCTTCCGAAGCTGCCAAGGTGTTGGCCGTGGGTGGCGGTTTCGCAGCTATCGGGTTAGCTGGCACGCCTGCATTGGTTACAAGTATGGTGACCGCATTTGCAACCGCCAGTACGGGTACTGCCATCAGCTCTCTTTCCGGTGCGGCGGCCACCAATGCCGTGTTGGCTTGGTTAGGCGGCGGTGCCGTGGCTGCAGGGGGCGGAGGAATGGCAGCGGGGGCTACGGTAATGGCAGCCTTGACCGCAACAGCCACTGCAGCCTTAGCTGTGATTGCGGTCGGCACCCTTGCTTCTGCTTTCTACTCCAGAAAATACACCGAAGCCACCAAGCATCTCGCCGAAGTGCAGGAGTGGGTTGCACAAACCGAGGCCAGCTGGACCGTGATGGGCGGCATCAAACAGCGTGTGCTGGAATTACAAGGACTGACCACAGACCTCGAAACCCGCACTATTGCCCAATTGCACAAGCTGGATCCTTACGTGGATAATTTCAACAATACGGATATGACTCAAGTTGGCCTCTTCCAGCAGGCTGCCATTATGGTGAAATCCATGAGCGAGTTGGCACAAGTCCCCATATTGGACGAGGACGGCAACTTGAATGAACAAGCCAACATCGTAGCAGCAAAAACAGAGAAAGTTTTAAACACATCATTATAATTATGGCAAAAAAAGAAAAAAAAATCAAACTTGATAATTTAATAGGCACAGTTAAAAAGGGTAAAGAATTTTGGGATGCACATGGTGCAGAACTCACGGAAGCAGTCAAAAATGCCATTCCCAAAAAAGGGAAGAAAATGTCCGTCAGTAACATTATGAAGGTTGTGAAAGCAGGTCAGAATGCTTGGGCGGATTCAGGAAAGGAAGTCGTTACGGAAGCAGTAGGGCTTTTCTCCGCTCCCAATTCCAGTGCAAATGAAGTGGAAGAAGATGTTATGGTTCATGATATGGAAGAAGTAAACGAAGACGTGTCTGAGGAAGATATGGTGGAAGAACCCGAATACCTTCCGGAAGCGGATCCTGATACGGAAATCGAGGAAGAGGACACCTTCTTTGAGGACAATCTGGATAATTTATGGAACACTGTAAAAAACACCGACCCCAAGAATCCTCAGGAAGTAATGGCAGCCCTTGCCACCCTCACACAAGTCTCCAACGAAACCATAAAATATGTGGCTGAACAGGAGACCAAGCGGGAGGAAATCAGTGCCGAGCGCGATGTGGCAATTGCACGCATTCATGCGATGAGCGACAACATCAAGCTCTATCTGGAGAAGACTTTTGACGAACGCAGCGCAATTTTCGCTAAACAATTCGAGTGTGTTGATGCTGCCTTACGTGAAGGCAACACAGAAATGTTAGCCTTGACCCTCAACAGCATCAACTCCCTGGCCGCTTCCAGCCCATTCAAGAATCTTGCTGACATCAATCAGGTGCAACAGGCACTCGGCGACGCAGAAACAGAGTGGGACATATAGTAATATGTATTTGTTCAAATCATATTTTTTATAAAGAATACGGTATTATGTTTGAGTTATTTAACAAAAAATCACAGCTTCTTCCTGTGAAGGTAAACAAAAACGAGGACAAATTAGTCCCAACCATCTCTGATCCGCAATTGTTGAGTCAAAAACGGAGAGAGTTGACAGACTTAGTGAGAAAAGCGGCAGAAGACGGGGAAATCACCAAATTGGAATACGATGAACTCTGCGACTTGACTGCGCAAGTGGGCGTTAACAACTTCGAGCTCAATGAAATGATTCGGAGCGAATACAAAAAAACCTTAAATGAAAAAATCAAACTTTTTGTTGAAGATGATGGCATAGTGGATGAATCGGAAATGAAAAACCTGATGTCTCGGGCAAAAGAGATTGGGGTTGGCGAAGCAGAGTTAAAAATCCAGATATCCGAAGCGGTGTCGAAATACACAATGGAACAAAAAAGAATTCAGGAAGAAAAAAGAAAAGTAAACAAAGTAAATTTCACCGAAAAGGTCCAGAAATTGAGAAAGTTCCTTCTCGTTGCCGGTGCCGCCACCGCTGCGGCATACGTAGGCTTGAAAGCACAAAGCAACCGAGCCAATAACTTAGCCGCAATGAATGGGAACTACAAAGTTTCGCTCTCCACGGTGATGCACAAATCGGCAAAAAACCAATGATTTTCAGTATGTATCTATATTAATTTGCAACAATGCGACAAGCTTATGAGAAAACTCCTAATATTTATTGCGTTGTTTGGCACATGCTTCGCCTCTTTCGCCCAAACCGACTCCCCCACCCTCTCCGCCGACCGGCCCGGGATTTCAACTAACTCGGCGTGGCGTGGTTGATTAATTAGTGAGCAGTGAGCAGTGAACAGTGAACAGTAAAACCGCAAACCGCAAAAATGACCGACAGAATTTATCAATTCAAACAGGAACTCAACCGCGTCTTCGACGACAATCTGCACACCAAACAGTGGCACAACTACGTTGATTACGCCATTATCGGACTGATCATCATCAGCACGTTGGAGGTGTTCGCCTCCAC
This sequence comes from uncultured Bacteroidales bacterium, assembly GCA_946413585.1. Classification (GTDB taxonomy): domain Bacteria; phylum Bacteroidota; class Bacteroidia; order Bacteroidales; family WCHB1-69; genus F23-D06. The sequence continues at coordinate 2,402 of CAMKLG010000088.1, read as the reverse complement.
CTTCCCGGGCGCGGAACAACAGTTCGGTGGGGTGTTGAAGTTCATCGACCTCTTCACCACCATAGTCTTCACCATTGAGGTGACGCTCCGCATCTGGAACGCCGATATGCTGGACGACAAATACAAGGGATTCTGGGGGCGCGTACGATACTGCTTCAGCTTCTATGGGCTGATCGACATCCTTTCCACCTATCCTTTTTACGTCAGCTTCTTCTTCCCAATACCTTACACAGCTTTGAAAGTGCTGAGAATCGCACGATTGCTGCGTGTGTTCCGCTACATGCACTCCTTCAGACTCCTATCCAGCGCAATCAAATCCAAGAAAAGCGAGCTGTGGGTGTCACTACAGTTCCTCGGCATCGTTACCGTCATCCTGTCGCTCATCCTCTATTTTGTAGAGCACAACGCCCAACCCGATGTGTACGTGAACGGCTGGGACTCGGTGCTGTGGGCCTTTCTGCAGTACATCGGTGACCCGGGCGGCTTTGCCGACACCCCGCCGGTGACCATCGCCGGGCAGGTCATCGCCGCCTGCGTGGGCATCCTCGGCATCGCCATCTTCGCCGTGCCCGCCGGTCTCATTGGCTCTGGCTTTACCGAAGTGATGGAAGCCGAACAAAAGGAGGAGGAACTTAAGGAAAACGCCAAAAATATCAACGAGTTTATGCTTATCAAAGGCTTTAAAAGAGAGGGCCTTTTTTGGCCAGCCAAAAATCTCAGTTTCGGCGACATCAAACTTGAGCTTGGACTCTCCGAAGAAGAAATTCTGAAGGCTGTCACCCTCGCCAAAAACCTTCGTGTAAAGAATCTGGCAACCGCCGTCAACGAAGGCCCCAAAAACGATATGCTGGTAGTTAACCAGTTCTACTTGAATACACCCTACGGCAGCCACGTTGAACGCGGCTCCAGTGTCACCATTGTCAACCCTATCGGAATAGGTGACAACGGGCTCAGTTTCTTCGACTGGCACATTGCCCAGTTGGGCGGTTTCAACTACGTGTCCAACGAGTTTTTCTCCCGCCAAAACAGCAACGAAGATGTGCGTTGCAATTTCTACACCGTTGCGGAGGATACGACCGAGAATCCCTGTTTTCGTCAATTTATAGATGACATCACCCGCGACCGAAATGAGAACGATTGGATCGTGGTCGTCGCCGGCGAACAAATTGTCAAAAACATCACCGATTTTCATTTCGAATTCGGCGGAGAAAAAGGGGAAACGGGGTTCGATTTTCCCGAATGCATCACCCGCGACCGTACGCTGCTGAAACAATTGTACGACGATTTCAGCAAAACAATGGAAGATAAGGGGTTGAAAACCGATGCTCACCAAGTACAACCCAAACTAAATAAAGACAACGTCACACGGTATATTCAATCAAGGACAAATGCCAATGTGCTGCTGATCACTGTATCGTACAAACTGATGGTATTCGACAAAACAGTGCATACTGCCATTTGTAATTTTGCGGACACACTTAGCCGCAATCTTGAGACAAAGCAAGAGAAAGGACTGCACAAAGAGGAATACAAGACCCGTTCAATAGAGAATGCCTACTGGCGAGAACTATACGGGATTGATGAAGAAAAAACGAAAGAATCGGATAACCTATAAAGTATGAAACTTCTCAAGCAACTATATCAGATCAATAGCAAATCGGGCCAGGAAGCCGAAATCAAGCGCTTGGTGCTGGACCAACTGGAAGGTTTGCCACTGACCGTTGTGGAGGATGCCTTCGGCAACCTGTTCATCACCAAGGGCCAGGCTGAGAAATACCCGTGCGTGGCAGCCCATTTGGACGAAGTCCATCAACCATGTGTACGCCACTTGCAAGAAACCGACGGAATGATTTTCGCCACCGACGAAAAGGAGGAACGTGTCGGCATCGGCGCCGATGACAAAAATGGTGTCTGGATTGCTTTGCGGCTCCTTCACGAAGTGGAGACCCTTAAGGTAGCCTTCTTTGTGCAGGAGGAAAAGGACGGGGAGTTGAGCGGCTGCCGCGGCTCCCGGGCCTGCGACCTTGCCTGGTTCGACGATGTCCGCTACATTCTGCAATGCGACCGTAAAGGCAACAGCGACATCGTCACTTACTCGGAGAAAGCGGATGTACGCTTGTGTGAGGATGATTTTATTCCCGCAGAAATCCGCAACCTATATGGCTATGTGCCCGTCCACGGGGGCAAGACCGACGTGGTGGCCCTGAAACAGCGTGGCTTGAAGATTCCCTGCTGCAACCTCAGCTGCGGCTATCAAAATGCCCATAAACCCGAAGAATACACCGTCGTGAAAGATTTATTGAACGCATACCGTTTTGTACACCATATCCTAAACGTCTTATAGTTATGAAATTACTACTCACCGGTTTCGAGCCTTTTGGACAAGAGTCCGTCAACCCCTC
>CAMKLG010000087.1 GCA_946413585.1 uncultured Bacteroidales bacterium | reverse complement strand
ATTTTATATATGTGATGCATTGTTTGATGTTTCACCTGTTTACTGAAGCGATAAACAAGACAGACTGAAAAAATGTTGTCCCAAGTTGTCCAAGTTGTCTTTAGGAAAGGAAGACAACTGGGACAACCAAGACAACACAAATAGAAGTTTCCGCTTTGTTTTGCGCCTCGGATGTGAAAATTCTGCGATATTCAGCCTTAGAAAATTAACTAATCGTCTTTGATTAGTTAAAAAATGCATATCTTGTTGATTTCCAAGTGTCAATTTTTTTCACAATACCCTTGACAAACGCTATTTGATGTAGTATATTTGCAGAATCAATTTTTAATCATCAAAACAAAAAAGTATGATTAGTATTAGCAAAATGAGATCCCACATGTATGATGTAGTGGGCGCGATACATGAAGTTCACGGTGAATTGGGCCCGGGATTGAATGAATCCTGTTACCAGGAAGGATTCGAAATGGAATTGACAGAGCAAGGAATCCCTTTTCTGCGGGAACTGTCCTTTTCCCCCAAATATCACGGGCGGTCGATGTCAACGAGCTTCCGTATAGACTTTTTGTGTAAGAACGAAATAATAGTCGAGTGCAAAGCGGTGTCAGAGTTGATGCCCGTTCATCGTGCGCAATTGTTCAACTACATGCGACTGCTGAAGAAACCTTGCGGCATCTTGGTGAATTTTGCACCCAAGTTTGCTACTATTGAGCGGTATCTCTTTGATAAAGAGGAAGAAAACATCATGGGTATGGATGGTAGTGTCATCCAAAAGTGGTGACGAAATAAGTTGTCCCTAGTTGTCCAAGTTGTCGTCAAGAAAGAAGACAACTGGGACAACTGGGGACAACTAAAAGGATTGTCGTGACTACCGCAGTTTCAGCAGCACCACGTTCTCGACGTGCTGCGTGTGCGGGAACATATCCACGGGCTGCACCTTCTCTACGCGGTACTTCGGGTCGAGTAAGGTGAGGTCGCGGGCTTGCGTGGCCGGGTTGCAGCTCACATAGACGATGCGCGGCACCTCCAATTTCAGCAGCTGTTCGATGACATTCGGGTGCATGCCGGCGCGCGGCGGGTCGGAGATGATGACGTCCGGCTTTCCGTGCTGCGCGATGAACTGGTCGGTGAAGATCTTCGCCATGTCGCCCACCACGAACTCCGTGTTCGTGATGTGGTTCTGCGCGGAGTTGATTTTCGCGTCCTCCACGGCGGTATCCACGTACTCGATGCCGACCACTCGCTTGGCTTGGTGTGCCACGAAATTGGCAATCGTGCCGGTGCCGGTGAAGAGGTCATAAACAACCTCATCTTTTTGGATGTCAGCAAATTCGCGCACCACCTTGTAGAGGTTGTAAGCCTGCTCGCTGTTGGTTTGGTAGAACGATTTCGGCCCAACCTTGAACTGCAGGTTCTCCATCTTTTCGGTGATGTAATCCTGACCGGCATAGAGGTGGAACGGCAGGTCGAAGATGGCGTCGTTGAGCTTGGTGTTGATGACGAAGGTCAGCGAGGTGATTTCGGGGAATCGCTCCATCAATGCGGCGAGCATATCCTTCACCTCCTGGTTGTATTTGGTGACGATGAGCACCACCATCAGGTCGCCGGTGGAGGCGGTGCGGATGATGAGGTTGCGCAACAGCCCTTTCTGCTGGCGCGGGTCGTAGAAGTCGAGGTTGTGCTCGATGGCGTACTGCTTGCAGAAGAGCCGGATGTCGTTGCTCGGGGCCGCCTGCAGCCAGCAGTGCTTGATATCCAAGATCTTATCGAACATGCCGGGCACGTGGAAGCCGAGACAGCGGTTCTCGAAGAACTCGCCTTCTGCTTGTTTTTTCATGTCGTCGTAGGTCAGCCACAGCATCGTGGAGAAGGTGTATTCCAGCTTGTTGCGGTAGTAGTAGATTTTCTCCGACCCGAGGATGGGCATCAGCGGCGGGAACTCGAATTTGCCGAGGTGCTTGAAGTTGTCCTCGACCTGTTTCTGCTTGAACTCTAACTGTTTCTCGTACGTCAGCATCTGCCATTTGCATCCGCCGCAGTTGCCGAAGTGTCCGCACGGAGGTGTCACCCGGTCGGGCGACGGCTGCTTGATGGCCAGCAGGTTGCACTCCGCGTAGCCGCGTTTGCGTTTATAGACTTCCACATCGACGATGTCGCCGGGCACCGCGTATGGTACGAAGACAGTGAGGCCATCGACTTTTCCGACGGCTTTTCCCTCCGCTCCCGCGGAGATGATTTCCAGATTTTCTATGTTATATCGTTTGAAGCTCATAATCGTTTGGGTTAATGTCCCAGGGTTCCGCTTCGCTTCACCCTAGGTTGACACGTGTCGGGCTTACAGCCCTCTTGGAATAATCTATCGTCTCGAACTCGTAAGGGCACGTCATCGGTAAAACCCTTCCTGATCGACGTACTGGAACACCTTCTCAGGCATCATATAGCGTACGGACTTGCCGTTTTTGAGGTTGTCGCGGATGAGGGTGGAGGAGAGGGCCATCAGGGGTGCATCGACGAGGTGCACGTGCGGGTGTGTGCGGAAGTCGCCGCCGTCGTAGCCGGGACGGGGATAGACGTAGAGGTGGTAGTTCTCCAGAATGTACTCGTAGTTGAACCATTTCGTGAAGGTCTGCAGGTTGTCCTCGCCCATGATGAGGCAGAACTCGCGCTGGGGGTACTGTTCGCGCAGCACCTGCAGGGTGTAGCTCGTGTAGGAGGGCTTCGGGAGCGAGAACTCGATGTCGCAGGCCCGGAAACGGAGGTCGTCGCCGATGGCAAGGTTCACGAGATGCAGCCGCTGTCGGTCGTCCAAAAGCGACGCCTTCTTCTTCAGCGGGTTTTGCGGCGACACCACGAACCAGAGCTCCTGCAAGTCGGAATGTTCCAGCAGATATTCGGCAATAATCAAGTGCCCGACGTGTATCGGGTTGAACGAGCCGAAGTATAAACCTGTTTTCTTCATTGTTCTTTTCAAAAAGGGTGCAAAGGTACAAAATTTCGGGTTACAGAAACAAATCCTCCATCGTGACTTCCGATTGAATGTCGTCCGAGTATTTGTTGGGTAGAATGCCATGTGTGGTGATCATGGTGAGATATAGCGCTTTGCGGGTTTTGGTTTCCTGACGGAATATTTCCCGCCGTTGTATCATCTTTTCGTCGTATGCCTTTGTGATTTCGTATTGGCTGGCGGAGTATTTCATCTCGCACAGGTTGATGGTTTGGTCCCGACGGTCAATAATCATGTCTATTTGCCCGCCACGTTCTCCATTTTTACTTCGCCAAGAGCATACATCGCTTTGTATACCATTGATTCCCAACGCCTTCTTGATTTGTGGAAGATGTAGCAGACACACTTGTTCGAAGGCATACCCACGCCAAGTGTTTTGCACGGGGGTGTCTAACGTGTTGCTCCAATGATTATTGTCCTGACCATGATATCCTTTCACGAACCTGAGATAAAACAGAGAAAACAAGTCTGTCAGTTGAAAAAGAGCGTCTCTTTCGCTTTTCCCGAAAGCCGAATATTTCCGAATGAAGTCGCACTTTTGCAAGTTGTTCAGTATTTCAGTTAATCCGCCATTATCCTGAAGTTTTAAGGTATTCATTATCTCCTGACGGGAAAGGCCCATGTTTTTCTTGGCCAATGTGGCCACCACTGCCTTGTAAACATTGGATTGCGAAAATAAGGACTGGAATAGAAAGTCATATTCGTTTTTGAGTTGGGCGGAAGGAGCAAAGAACAGAGCATCAACGTTTTGCGTAAGGCTTAAGTTTTTTTGTAGCAGACTTATATAGTAGGGGATGCCGCCGAACACCATATAGCCATCCAGTATTTGTCGTCTGTTCCATACTATTCCTTGTTCTGATAGAAGTTGCTCGGTTTCGTTGAGGGTGAATGGCGATAGCGGGATATTCAAGGTGACACGACCGCGAAGACCCCCCTTCCCCCCGAGGAACTTGTCGGTCATCCAAGTGGTGGCGGATCCGCATACGATTAGCTTGAGGTCTGTTTGTACGCAGCCCCAGCTGTTCCAGAACAATTCAAATGCTTTTAGGAAACGGCTTCGTGGCGTATCCATCCATGGCAACTCGTCCATAAATACAACTTTTGTGGTCTCTTTGCTATGGATTAGCAGATGTTTCAGCTGGTCGAAGGCGGAAAACCAATCTTCGGCCATCGGATATGCGGCATTGGAATATTCATTCAGCTGTTTGTTGAAGAATGTCAGTTGTTCTTTCTTGGTCCCCTGATAGATACCAGTGGTGTAAAAGGCAAATTTGTCCTTGAAATGCTGACGGACGAGGAATGTCTTCCCGACGCGCCGTCTGCCATACACGGCAATCAGTTCGGGTTTACCACTTTTATAACTGGTATTCAATAAGTTGAGTTCGTTTTTACGACCTATGATTTTCATTTTGGAATGCTTTTAATCCAATGGCAAAGATATAATTTTTTGAGTTACCGCTACAATTAAAAAAATAATGCCTGCGGTAAGTCGTTTTTTAAACTGGTTACCGCTGACTAAAAATCGAAAATATATGCGGTAAATCGTTTTAAAAATTGGTTACCGATGTTTTTTCTGGAATATACTTTTCCTGAACGGATCAAACCGCTCTTTCATGGTAATGGCGATAATTAGCTCCTCGACGGAAGCGATGAGATAGATGAGACAGAAGATGCCGATAAGGCCTATGTCATATAAAAGCCAATCCTCAAATGAAATTGACCCGTTGTACCAAAACAATCGAATTTCCAATGTTTTAAGAGAGATGTAGAGCAGTAAAGAGTAACCGGCTATTTTGTTCAGCACGGTGTGGATTCCGGTGAATCTGCCCCATCGTGTTTCGCAAATGGCTCGTGTAATATACCGGATGAGCATTATGGAAGCGAATGCTATAGGTCCGCCCGTAAAAAGGGGTTCCCAAAGCACCACCTGTGACAAATAATGGTCTTTCACTAAACTACATACAACAAGATAGCCGATAATCCCTACAGCAAACAACCAATTGGCTATATTGTTCTCCTTGATGGCGTTATCGTCAACTATTTTCCATTTTGTTCTCAAAAAGTCCCCATTAAAGATGCTCAAACAGCCCAAAGTGTATAATGTCACGGTGGCAACACCCCATTTTGACAGATAAACTGAAGGATCCTTGGGCGTCAGTAATGCGGAAAGCGGCAGCAGAACCGCCAAAGCCATGCGGAAACGGTTCAGCCAATGGACTGTTTGGGATGCAGTGGTCATGTTCATCGTTATTTAATTATTTAGAGCAGATTACAATAGTTGAGGTCAGGCAACGAAATGTTTGTTCACGGTTATAGCGTGATGCTCAGCAATTCTTCGGCAAAGCGATGAATACCATTCCGTATCCTTTCAGTTTGTCTTTTTCGCGGTTTAGATCTGTGATTCAGATAGTTTGACAGCTGTTTCTGATTGATTCCTGTCATTTTTTCCATGCCGGATAACGACATAAAGTGAGAATAATATTCAAGAAAACTTGGCACATCTAGTTTCCATTCTATTTCATAATCCTCTTTAAGTGGTTGTGGCCAGCGTTCCTCTGGCAGATTCTTTTTCAGCAGTCGGATTGCTTCGAAGGTATCCGCCTTAACTTCATCAATACTGCCACCTGCGGCATAAATGCCATCGCAGTTTTCGGAGTATGCCCCGAAATGGTCTTTGGATTTCTCAATCACTATGATTATCTTTTCCATTTTATTGATTTCATAGCTGCAAAAATAGCAAAATTTCTATTGTTCTGAAAAAAATAATAGAAATCGCCCATATTTTATCTTTCGTTTTATAACGAAAAATTCGTTATCTTTGCCGCCGTAAAATAACAGGTATGGTAACAATGAAGAAACTCACGGCCTCGGAGGAGGCTATCATGCAGATAATCTGGAAGTTGGGACAAGGTTTCGCACAAGATATCATGAGCGAAATTCCGGAGCCGAAACCGCCGTACAACACCACACTTTCCGTGGTAAAAGCCTTGGAACGCAAAGGCTATGTCGGTCACGACACGTTCGGAAAGGCGAACCGCTACTATCCATTGGTGTCCAAGGAGGACTACTCCCGAAGCCTGCTCGGCCGTGTGGTCAGCAACTATTTTAACAACTCTCTGTCAAGTCTTGTTTCCGCCTTTACTGCTGACCATTCAATATCGGAAAAAGAGCTCAAGGAACTCGAGCGATTGGTGAAGGAAGCGAAACGACAGAACAAATAACTTACTTTTATGATTAAGCTGGTAGATATTGGAGTTATAGTGTTGTCGAGTGGGCTATTTCTGCTCTGCTACTTGCTCTTTCTACGTAAAGAGAAGTATCATCAGCTTAATCGCGCTTATCTTTTGTTTTCTCTGACGTTTTCTTCGCTGCTTCCTTTTATAAGATTCAGTCTTCCTGAACAACCCCTAATGTCGAACACTCAAATCTTTCTGACAACGGTTACGAAAACTTCCACCATTCCTTTTGGTACAATATTATATGTGGCAGGGGCTGCGCTTTTCTTTATTTTGTTCCTTTTGAGATTGTTTAAGGTCTTGAAGCAGATCATTGGAAAGCATTTTATCGAGCTGAATGGTTTGAAAGTTATGGATAATCCTGAACAGAAAGTGCCCTTTTCCTTTTTCCATTACGTTGTGGTAGATTCTACCACATTTGAACTTGATGAGTTGGATTTGGTGCTGCGTCACGAGGCGGCGCACGCCCAACAATGGCACACGTTGGATATTCTTTTTGTAGAGCTTGTGGGCGTGGTTTGCTGGTTCAACCCTTTCGTGTGGGCGTATAAATCCGCGCTCAAGTCTCAGCACGAGTATGCGGCTGACGCGGCAGTCATCCATTCGAATGTTCCCCGTAATGACTATTTCGATCTGATTTTGAAACAGATTCGACATCAAAACCATTTGTCTCCCGTCCATTCGTTCAGTGCCACCGCTGTCAAAAGTCGCATTCGCATGATGATGGCAACCGTTCCAGGCCGTCGCAGTTGGATGCGTTATCTTTCCGTGATTCCGATGTCGGCATTCCTTGTTGTGGGCAATTCGCTGCTCGCCTCCTCTAAAAACATTCCTTCGTTTATGGAAAATGTGGTGGTTACCGCTGAGGTTTCGCAGTCGCATTCCGAATATTCTGATAAAGAAGTGACTGTTCCGACAGAAAACGTCAAGGCAAAGAGAGTTGTCCGTCAGACCAAAACGCATTCCCAACATACCGATGAGGTTTCCCAACCTAACGTATTAGAGTCCCAGTCCTGGCTCTCCACTCAATATGGCGATCCCGTGGAGTTCTACGACAAAGCGCCCGATACAAAGCAGGAGGAGCATTACAATGTAATTGTGACGGGCGATGCGCCGCAAATCTATCAGGTCAGCGTTTCCGAAACCCCGTAGTAGGGCTGTCATATTATGGCAGCCAGAAAACAACCAATGGTTAATTGTCAGGCTACAGTATAACGAAAATATCATTATATAACGAAACCGTCATTAAAACCCCAAAGCAATGAAAAAGATTACAAACATTTTGGTTATCACGATT
>CAMKLG010000086.1 GCA_946413585.1 uncultured Bacteroidales bacterium | reverse complement strand
ATTCACCAATTCACCAATTCACCAATTCACCAATTCACCAATTCACCAATTCACCCAGGGCTCGCTACGCTCACCCTGGGCTAACATAGGTCGGGCTTTCAGCCCTTTTGGGAATATGTTTTTTTATATTTTTGGGGGAATAACATTTGCTATTCCCTACTCCTTATTCCCTATACCGCGCCTACCGCACCAGCAACACCTTCCGCGGTTTGAAACCGTTGACACGCAAAATATACATGCCTGAGGAGGGCAAAAGATAATTGCCGTCGGCACTCCGGTCGCTCAGGACAAGACGGCCGGTGAGGTCGTAAATTTCCAGAGTGCGACCTTCCGCGCCGGAAATATTGAGCTGCAGCCCGCTCGTGGCGACACGGTAGCCCGCCATTTCCGCATACTGAGGCACCGAGACGGAATCTTGCTCCACTTCGATGGTGAAATCCTCCAACGACAAAGTGGCCAGGATGCTGGTGACATTATGATGCCGGATGGCGATTCGCACGGTCTGACCTTGGAAAGCGCCCAGCGACACGGAAAAGACTTTATTTTCACTCGTAGTGAAAGTGTAAGTGTCAAGCACGGTGGTGAAATCCTCCTTTTCGCTGCCGGAAGTGGAAAGCATCAACGAGCAATCTTGCGAACCGACGGCATTGATGCAATGGGTTGACACGACAGCTTTCAAAGGTTGGTTGACGGCAACGGCAGGGCTGACAAGCCAGTTGTCCAAATTCATGGCAGTGGGGCCTACCAATATAGAACTCACTGCTGTTGGCATCTTCGCCCAATTATTACCGTCTCCGTCGGCATCGATCGGTTTCCAGCAGGTCAAGTCTTCGTCAAATCCGGCTGTCCACGGGAAATCCGAAATCGTGTCACAGTCATCATAACCTAAATGGGACAAGATGGCGACAAAGGTAGTGTCGCAAATGACATTCACGGTACGGGGATTGTCCGTGTTTCCGTCCTGCCAGGAGACAAAAACGCAGTTGTTGCCGGGCATGGCGGTCAGCGTGTGCAAACCGTCCGCGACCACACCGCCGCCTTCCACGCAACCGGTGCCGTCCTCCGCCGCAAAGGCGTTGAGCAAACGCATCTCCGTGTTGGCCGGCAGCCCACCGTAAGCATCCACCTTGCCATACCCCCAGACGTTGTCGGGGTTGTCGAGACGGCTTCCAGTGAACCGGTCGTTGTGGGCCGTGCCATGCAGGATGGTGCGCACGGAATCGATACCTAACGCGGGATTGTGCTGCATCCAAAGGGCAACAACGCCCGTCACTGCCGGCGACGACATCGAAGTGCCGGACATCGCGCTATATCTTTCCTCTTGTCCATGCCAGTTTACCGTATCATAAATGTATATTCCCAAACCCGTTTCGCAAAAACGGTTAATCGAGGAGACCACATTGACGCCCGGGGCCGCGATGTCAGGTTTCGCCCGGCCATCGGAAGTGGGTCCCTTCGATGAAAAATAGGCAATATCACCCATTTCCTGGTCGTCGGCACTCGCAACAAAGATGCCATTGTAGGTGGTGAAACTGAGTCTCGTGGCGTAGGCCCCCACCGATACCACATCGTCCGTGTTGGCCCCGAAGCCGTCGATGGTATAGTGTGAATCACCGTTCACCGTCCCGTCCACCAACGAAGTTTCGTTATAGGTGACTTTACTGCACCAAGAATGAATGGTGGCCACGGTGTCGCAGCGCACAGTGAGAATCAGCTGATGTCCATTCGGGATACGCCCTATCTTGACCTTTGCATGATAACGCTGGTTGAGGGAATCCATCCCCGACAACGTGAACTGGCAAGTCAGCGTGTCATTGTTGTTGGCCAGAAGATTCGTCACAAAGGATGAATCTGCACCGGTGGTGAAAAAGCCGGTGAAATCCACCTGAGCTTGGGTGCTGGTGTTCACTAACGTGAGCGCCACGCTGAAATTCCGGTCACCCCAGAAATCCATCACACCTTTATCGTGCTGCAACAAGTCATACAGCACGTTCGTGGCAAGCAAAGAGTCCTCTTGGGAAAACTGCTTTACAAGATGCACCTTGTTTTTCCCTGCGTTGCCTGCCGACGTGACAAGCACCAGACTGTCGGGATGCTGTGCGACAAATGAAGATACAAAGCGGTCATCGATTCCTGTGCCGTCATGAGGGCCGATGATGTCTCCGAAACTCATGTTGATCACACAGGGTTTGCCCACCGACTGCGCGTAAGAATGAACGTATTGGATGGCATCAAGAATGTTGGCGGATTGAAGAATGACAGGCACCAGGACAAGGTCTGCCCCGGGCGCAATACCTTTGTACGCCGTGCCATCCCCGGAAGGAGCCCCGCAACCCGCGGCTATCCCCGCCACATGTGTGCCGTGCAACTGTGCCGTATCGTCGGTCGCCGCGGCCAGCATCTGCGACTCGGTGGTGTATTCCGAACCGTAGCTGTATCCACTGGGGGCTGTGCCGGTGCCGTCTTTCTGATTCCACACCCGTTTCACTCGCAGCGTGGTGCCCGTAGTATCGTAAAAGGAGGGATGGCAATATCCAAAGCCGATGTCGATGACACCGACCACAACGCCGCTCCCATCATAACCCTGCGGCAGATTCATTCCCGCATGGATTTGGTCGATGCCCAGATTCGTGCGGACATTGTCCATCATAAGATGCTGTTTCTCACCAACATCGAGGGTCGCACAAAGGCCCGACGAAGCCAATTCCGCAAAACGTTCAACGGGAATCATGACCGTGGCCATATTCCCTGATATGCTGCCAACAGTGACGCCGTAGGCAGCCAGATCCTGATAGTTCTTGCCCGGAGCCAGTTCTATAATGGCCGAGACTTTCCCTTGCACAAGGTCATATTCGCGTTGCAACTTGTCGTACGCAGAAGTCTTGGCGGAGCGGTCGGCCGTGGCTTCCACCTGCTTTAACTGATAGAGGAATTGCGCACTCGCAGCCGACAATCCCTTGGCGGAAAACCCTTTCACTTCCGCTTTCGGCTTAGCCGTATAATCCAATTTAACCTGCGAGAAACCAACTATCGCAGTGCAAAACAAAAAAAGAGAAAGTACTATTTTCTTCATAATTCACAATTCACAACTCACTAATCACTATTCACTAATCACTATTCACTAATCACTATTCACTAATCACTAATTGACTACGGTGCCATATTATAATACTCTTCCAACATGTCATCCTCCATCTGCGCGAGCGTGGCATTGATATAGTGCTTCAGCAAGTGCTTGTCACCGTGGGTGTTGCAGATGCGGCGGAGGGCTTCATTGACCTCGCGGACGGTGCCTACACACTCGAATGGCTTTATTTTGGATAGACCCGCCAATTCGTCGAAAGTTTGTTCCAAGGTCGCGTCATCCAACAGGTCGTGACCGAAAATCTCCTGCAATTTCGCGTCGGGGATAAACGGCGAGAGGATGATGTAGGCGAAGAGGCACTTCGGGCAGTGACCGCACCATTTGTTTTCCTTGCTGCCGACGTTGCAGCTCTTGAAGACCGGAAAATACTGCGGGTATTGCGCAAACCGCTCGGCAATCTGCAGCTCGTTGAGCGGACGCAAATGGCTGTAATAGTGGTTGCTGTCGCCCATCCAGTCGTGGACGTAGTCGCGGAAGTCGGTCTCAAACTCCAGCGATTTGGAATACTGGTGGTTGATATAGGTGCCTGGAATGGTCGGCTCGTTCGCGCTCGACTCGTTCGAGAGGGCCACGTCGCGGATGCCGGTGACCGCGCTCAGCAGCACGGAGTAGAAGGCCAGCATCGCGGAGAAGGGCGTATGTCCGTTGAGAAAGCCCTGCGCGTTGAGTTCCAGCAGTTTCGGGTCGATTTGGCGGTGCAGGATCAGGATTTGTTCCTCTCTATCGAAGCCGGCCACGCGGGCGCAGTCGAGGGTCGCGCCGCGCGGGTTGATGATGAAGGGCACCACCTTGCGGGTGCGACGGAGGTCCTCCAACGTCACCACGGAATCCTTGCCCCCGCCGATGGGAACAATCACGGAATCAGTGTCTTGCGCCTTCGGGTAAGAGAGCGAAGAAGAGGCCTTCGTCCCCACCGGAAACACAAAATCCAGGAACTGCAGATGGTCGGTCTCAATGCTGTTTTTGTACATAAACTCGCCGAGTCCGTACCAGTAGAGCTTGCGCCACCACCATTGCTGGTCCTCGTTCAGCGAATAGGGCTTCACCACGATAGTCGGGCTGCAGGTGCACTTCCAGTAGCTGATCAGCTCGATCATGCCGATATGGAAGACAACGCCCTCCAACTGCTTGAGGTCGAAGCTGTTCCAGTCGGGCGTGTGTTCCCCGGCAGACAGCACCATCTTCGGGGAGAACTTAATTCCCTCCCCTATCGAAAAATGGAAAACGATGTTCAAATTGCCGTTTACCACGCCATAATCATACCCTTCGTATGTGAAAACGGGATATTTTTCTCTTAATTCGTCAAATTTTGCGTTCATTATACTTCTAATGAGTTATTTCCTATTTTGAGAATCAGCGGCAAAAGTACTATTTTTTCGTACATGAAATGGATTATGGAACAATCTGGAAACATTTTCTGAACAATGGTGTATCTACAAATAATTCAACGGGCTCATTCTGTTTTACCTCATTAGAAAAAAGCGTGCTGGAAGACAACGAGTAGATACACTTATCATCTGCATCATAACATTTTGCATAAACACTACTTACCCGATAATTGCTGTCCAAATGGATCCACAACATCGGATAGGATTTAAGGATGCTCATTATGGAAAATGGCTTCTTCGTATAGGCAAGCGTTGTATTTTTTTCTATGGTCATCATCATCTCCCTGTTTGTTTCACAACAATAATTCGTATCCTGATAGATACTGTCCATCACATGAATAATATCCGTTTCTTTTGTCATTTTAATATCAGAAACATCACGCGATTGTTTGCAAGTCAGATCATGGCACCCAAGATCACCACTAAAGGAGTACGGTTGACCTAACACCAAAACCAAGCTATCAAGTGGCATTCCTATATAAATCCGCTCAATATCGCAATATTGTATCGCATGCCTGTTTGCATGGGTGTTTCTGCAAGAATCCATCATGAACATAATCGGATAAAGTACCAATGCTATTAAACAAATACGTCGTACCTTTTTTGTGCTTACCATTTTACTGTGACTATATACATACTTCATGCTAACGCTACATATCAGCGAAAATTATGTTTGAGCGCATCATTTTTCAGAGCTCAACCTACCATTTTTTGCGGAAAACCACTTCAGAAATTAACTATTCAACCTCGAATAGTTAAATCAAATATTACAACTAGCTATCTTTCAGACATAAATAAAATTTCAAAAAACTCTTGACAAACGCCTTGTTTTATTGTATATTTGCAGTCCAAAATTTATTAAAACCACAAACGAGATTTTAACAATTATGGAAATAAAAAGATTCGGTTACTACTGGTTAGACACTTGGGTGCTGGCAAACGTGATACAACTGGCCACGCAGGAGTTCTGTATGCGGCACCTTAACCGCAAGAACGACCCCTGCGGTCGCCAATACGACCAAATGACGCAGGCAGCGCGCTCCGTACCCGCTAATATTGCAGAAGGTGGCTCCCGGCATTACACTTCAAGGGAGACCGAAATGAAGCTCACCGACGTGGCGCGTGCAAGCCTTGCCGAGCTGGGCAATGACTTCCTGAACTGGCTTCTGTTAGGAGAGAATGTGCCGTGGTCTGTGAAATCGGAGGAGCACTTGGCGGTCACGGCAGTTCAACTTGACCGCCCCTCCTACAAAGATGACGTGCAGCATCTGAGCAGCATCCACATTTTGGCGCAAAAGCGGAAATTCGACAAATGGCTTCGTTCGGGAGATTCTATCGTGGAGGCAAACTGCTTGCTGGTCCTTTGCCACCGACTAATCCTGATGCTAAACAAACAGCTGGCAAACTTGCTGGCCACGTTCAAGGAAGAAGGCGGCTTCACTGAGACCCTGACCGCTGAACGGCTCGCCTACCGCACAGCGCAAAGCATCAAAGCTGATGCGCCGAAATGCCCGAAATGCGGCAAGCCAATGCTCAAGCGCGTCGCCAAGAGGGGTCTTAACGCCGGAAACGAGTTCTGGAGCTGCAGCGGGTATCCTGATTGCAACGGGATAAGGAATATGTAAGGTGGGAAGTTGTTTATGTCGACATGGTGAAATGTCAACACGTCAACATAAAAGAACGACTCTACTTCACATTTTTTCCGGAACCTCAATTCCCAACAGTCTCATCCCGCTCCGCAGCACGAGCGACACCCAGCGGGAAAGTTTAAGGCGCAACAAGCGTTTTGCCGCGTCCTCCTCTTTGAAAATCGGGGTGTCCTGGTAGAAGTGGTTGAACTGCTTGGCCAGGTCGTAGCAGTAGTTGGCGATGAGCGCGGGACTGAAGTTGTCGCCAGCCGACAGCACTGTCTTCGGGTATTGGTACAGCAGGTTAATTAACGTTTTTTCCTCCTCGTTCAGAGAGAGTTGCGGCAGCTTGGCGGCAAGGTCTATGCCGTTTTCCGCACCCTTGCGCAGCATCGAGCGGATACGGGCGTGCGTGTATTGGATGAACGGTGCCGTGTTGCCGTTGAAGTCGATGGATTCCGCCGGGTTGAAGAGCATGTTCTTGGTCGGGTCCACCTTGAGTATAAAGTACTTGAGGGCACCCAAGCCGATCATTTCGTAGAGTCTGTCAGCCTCCTCGGGGGTGAACTGGAACTTGCCCAGTGCCTCGGTGCTCGTCTTGGCCTCCTCGTACATGTCGTCCATGAGGTCGTCGGCATCGACCACCGTGCCCTCGCGGGACTTCATCTTGCCCGACGGCAACTCCACCATCCCGTAGGAAAGATGGTAGATAAAGTCACCAAATGGTTTTTCCAACTTCTTAGATAACACCAACTTGAGAACGTCAAAGTGGTAGTTTTGTTCGTTGCCGACCACGTAAATCATCTTCTGCGGCTTATATTCCTCGTAACGCAGCTGCGCGGTGCCCAAATCCTGCGTCATATAGACGGAAGTGCCGTCCTTGCGCAGCAACACCTTCTCATCCAAGCCCTCGTCGGTGAGATTCACGCGCACGGAGCCATCCTCGTGGCGGTAGAAGGCGCCCTTGTCCAAACCTTCCTGCACCAAGCTCTTGCCAAGCAGGTAGGTCTGGGACTCATAATACGTTTTGTCGAAGTGGATGCCCAGCCGATCGTAAGTCTGGTCGAAGCCGGCATAGACCCAGCCGTTCATCTTCGCCCACAACGCACGAACTTCGGGATCATTATCTTCCCACTTGCGCAACATCTCACGGGCTTCCAAAATCAACGGAGCCTTATCCTTGGCTTCGTCTTCTGTAAAGCCCTGTTCCACAAGTTCCTTCTGTTCCTGTTTGTAATGCTGGTCGAAAACGACGTAATACTTGCCCACAAGGTGGTCACCCTTCATGCCGGAACTTTCGGGAGTCTCGCCTTCGCCGTATTTCAACCACGCCAACATCGACTTGCAGATGTGGATGCCGCGGTCGTTGACCAAATTGACCTGCACCACCGGATGACCGCACGCCTTGAGAATCTGCGACACGGAATGGCCGAGCAGGTTGTTGCGGATATGTCCGAGGTGCAGCG
>CAMKLG010000085.1 GCA_946413585.1 uncultured Bacteroidales bacterium | reverse complement strand
GCGATGTTCCCTGCCACCAAGCACCTCAGGTCGCATATATCGTGATGTTTGTCACGCGATGGCACAGGAAATCTGCGGCAAAGATACATTTTTTCCGTTATGGATGGCAGACCCGAAAGTGTCGTGCAAGGTGCCGGCACGCCCTGCGGAAAAGGGGAAATTATTAACAAAAAAAAGAAAGATATGATATCTAAACAAATTGAAAGAAGACAATTAAATAACAAAAAATACAAATCTCTAACAAAGGGCGATCTGTTATCTATCACTGGTGGTAGAAAATTGGATTATATAGAATGTATTGGACATGTAGATGAAAACGGTGTTTATGTGCCAGAAGGCACTATCAGACACTATATAACTACAATTTTCGGAAAAGAAATCAAATCTACAGGCGCGGATAAACCTGGTGATATTGGTAATTGTTAAAAGCAACTCTTAAAAAATAATTATTAAAATGGAAAGTATATTGAGTAAAAAATATTTCAAGTTAACCCAAGCGGAACTTAAACAGATTGTCGGTGGTGCCAAATGGCAAGTCGTGGAAACGTACTACTCCAAAAAGCACACAGATCAACAGGATGAAAATGGCTATATCCATTGGGCTGTGAGAACAGTAGAACAAAAGTTTCATAACAATGGTACTCCTTTTGAGCCCCCAGTATTTAGGGATGATAAATAGTCCTTTTCGGTAAATCATGAGGAACGTCAGAACTCCTGACGTTTCCTCTTTATCTCATTTTTTAAACATAGTATTATGAAATTCAATTTTATTTTGTTTCTTGTAATATCTGTAAGTACATCTGTGGCTCAAAACCCAATACATGCCACACGAAAAACGTATGAACAAAATACCCACAAATTAATGATTCCAAGACAGGATTCGCTCCAAAAAGAAAAATTATATATAGAATCCATAGACTTGTGCAGAAAGTGTCTTTGTGATACATCTTGCCGTGACAGAATTGATGAATTATATTATAGATTAGCTATGAATTTCGCGATTGTAGGCGATAAAGATTCATCATTTTATTATTTAAACAAGTATATTGATGAGTCCACAGATGACAGGGTCATTATCGCTGACACTATTTTTTATGTTCTACGTAACGATAGCACACGTTGGAAATCAATGATAAAAAGAATAGAGAATGGCTATTTGGATTGTATTAAATCTGTGACGGACAAAGACTTTGCGTTGAAATTGTTTTATATGGGAATAGAGGATCAATTATATCGCGTATATCGTTTAGCTTTACGACAAATGAAAGTTGATTCAAATGGACATTTTGTGTATTTTGTACCTCATGTCGCTCCTGAATTAATCGAATTAGAGAAATATATGAAGAAAAAGGGGTTTCCAACAATTTCTGCGGTTGGGCATTTAGGGAGCACGAATGCCTTCCTAATCATTCAACATTCAAACAGAATTGTAAAGAATTTTCATTTTATTCGCAAGGCGTTTAAAAACAATGAGTTTGATAGTCTTAATTATGCTTTAATTAAAGATCGTTATCTGATGGATTTGCACCGAAAGCAACTCTACGGAACACAGTTAATCCAAAATAGAAAAACACAAAAAAAGTATCCTGGTAAGTTCGTATTATACCCAGTTCGTGATTTCAAAAATGTCAATACTCGGCGTGCGAATATCGGATTTAAGACTACTGTCGAAGAATATGTTGCAAGTTGGAATAGTGAAACATACATTATACCTGAAGAATACTATAAACATCGTGAAAAAAAGAATAATACTAATACTATCCATTGAGGACGATCCCTCAACCACAAAAGTATTACGCTGGTTGCATTATTTAGATAAATCCGTTCAGGTTATCAGATTACATCCGGAAGATTTAGCTGGGGCATCTTTTGCCCTTACAGATATACATTCACCACTCATTATTCAAACGAAAGGAATTGAATTATGCACGTCAGATATAGCTGTAGTGTGGACAAGGAAATGGAATAATATTCCCAATGCAGACAAATACTTCCGTAATAATAATCTTTTGAAAGTCAAATATGATATAATACAAAATTTAAAAGACGAGTTTTCTGCATTTTTCCGTTTCTTTCTCTATAAAATAAGCGATAATAATAATGTTTGTTGGATAGATGCTCCTCGGACTGTTGTTTCAAACAAATTGCAACAATTATTAGTTGCCCAAAAGTTAGGATTGATTATACCAGAAACATATATCGGAACATCTTACAAAGAAGGATTGCCTGAAAAATTAATATCAAAACACATTTCTGATTGCTTTAGTTTGTATATGAATAAAAAAATTTATACTTCATATACTTGTAGGGCAAAATTATCACCTAAGGAAGAGTTTTTTGTCAGCATGTTTCAAAGTGAAATACCAAAAAAAATCGAGCTTAGAATCTTATATGTGGGTGGGCAATGTTACGGGTTGGCGATTTTCTCTCAAATGAATTCAAAGACAAGATTAGATTATAGAAATTATGATTATGATTGTCCTGTAAGAGAAGAAGTCTATGAAATACCTGTTGAATTAGAAACAAAAATATCGAAATTAATGTGTGAGCTTGATTTGCAAATAGGTGTTCTTGATTTTATTTTATCTCCCGAAGGTGAATATATTTTTTTGGAAGTGAATCCATGTGGACAATATGACAATTTCAACTTGTGCAACATTTTTCCTGATAGAGTTATAGCTCAATATTTATTAAGAAAGTACTATGAACATTAAAAAGAAGATTCAAGGCAAAACTCCATACGTTTATGCTAAAATGAAAAAATCTAGTGCATACACAATTTATGGAGATATTTGTAAGTCGGTTTTTTTCCAAACAAACAATTACAATGTACAATATTTCTATAAACATATTTCACTGATTATATGAAAAAGCAAGATAGTATTCAGTCTATTCAGCTATATCCATCGTGTATTCCTGTTAAAGGGTATAGTAGATGTATTATGATTGATTTATTTAGAACAAGATATTTTTTTGTCCCTTTTCTTTTTTACCAAATTTTTAATCGATCTTCATTGGTAAATGTTTCTGAATTATTGAAAACATATAATAAAAATACCATCATGGAGTATATGAGTTTCTTAAAAGAAAATGAGTTAGCTTATTTCGATGATATTACAAGTGGCTTCAGTCGAATACCTTTGGATTGGGATTGTCCAGCGATTATTTCTAATGGTATAATAGATGTAAGAAGCATTAATGAAGAACATATAACGAGAGTACTAAATTCATTGTCATTTTTGGGATGTGAAGCTATTCAATTGTTTATTCCTATAGATATTACTCTTGCTTTTTTGAAGATTTTTTTTAATCAAATTAAAAATAGTAGAGTTAATACCGTAGAGTTAATAGTCGATTATGGTATTGAAAGTACAAGTGTGGAACTGATTAACTCTGAAATGAAAACAGAGAATAGACTGATTAAGACTTTGTTTTTTAATGCTCCAAAAAATGAGTCAAAAATAATCAGCCCATATAGTAAGAAAATTATTATTTATACGTCTGAAAAACTTGATCTGTTTAATGATTGCGGGAATATACATCCATTCCTTTTCACAAACAACATCCCCTTTTTCACCGAATCCCAACACCACAACACCTGCCTCAACCGCAAAATCTGCATTGATGCCAACGGCAACATCAAGAACTGTCCAGCCATGGCTAAGAGCTTCGGTAACATTAAAGATACCACTTTGGAAGAAGCCATCAATAAACCAGGATTCAAAGACTTGTGGTACATCTGCAAAGACCAAATCGATGTCTGCAAGGACTGCGAGTTCCGCTATATGTGTACTGACTGCCGCTGCTTCATCAAAGATCCGGGCAACATCTACTCCCAACCCGCCAAATGCACCTACAACCCCTACATCTGCCTGTGGGAAGGTCAGGAAGGATACGTTCCCGTGGAGGAATGTGGCACCTATTCACGCGAAACAGGGTTTGTGCCAGACAAGAAGAGGATTGCGGAGTTGAACAAACAGATTTGGGGAGAAGAGTGACAATTAGGAATTTGTAATTAGTAATGAGTAGAAACTTCCCGTTTTACAAGCAACTCGACGCCATGGACTGCGGCCCCACCTGTCTGCGGATGGTAGCCAAGCATTATGGCAAGCACTACTCGTTGGAGACGCTTAGGCAGAAGAGCTTCATCGGGCGCGAGGGCGTGAGCATGCTCGGCATCAGCACCGCCGCCGAAAGCATCGGTTTCCGCACCATCGGCGTGCATATCTCGTTCGAACAGCTGGCCGAAGCACCCCTGCCTTGCATCGTGCATTGGAAACAGAACCATTTTGTGGTGGTCTATAAAATCCAATGTACAATGAACAATGAACAACGCACAAAGGGGGATATTCCAAAGGGAACCGTTTATGTGGCCGACCCCGCGCAAGGTCTCATCAAATTCACCGTGCAGGAATTCTTGTCGGGGTGGCTCAGCACCAAGACGGAAGGGCAGGACGAGGGAGTGGCTCTGCTGTTGGAACCCACGCCGGATTTCTACAATGCGGAGGGCGAGAAACAGGACAAGACCAAACTCAGCTTCGTGCTGCAGTATCTCAGGCCTTACAAAAAACTCATCGTGCAGCTTTTCCTGGGGATGCTGCTCGGCACGCTGCTCCAGCTCATCTTCCCGTTTCTAACCCAGACTATCGTTGATTACGGTATCGGCAACAACAACCTCAGTTTCGTGGTGGTCATCCTCATCGCCCAGCTCACCCTCTACGTGGCGCAGACGGCTGTGGAGTTCATCCGCTCGTGGATTCTGCTCCACATCAGCACCCGCATCAACATCTCCATCATCTCCGACTTCCTCATCAAGCTGATGAAACTGCCCATCGCCTTTTTCGACACCAAGATGATCGGCGACATCATGCAACGTATCGGCGATCACAGCCGTATCGAAGCTTTTCTCACCTCTTCCACACTAAACACACTCTTCTCTTTCGTCAACTTGATTGTCTTCAGCATCGTACTGGCACTCTACAGCCTCAAACTCTTCACAGTGTTCCTCGTTGCTTCTGTCTTGTACGTGCTTTGGATAACCATTTTCCTGAAGAAGCGTAAAGAGTTGGACTACAAGCGTTTCGCACAGGCATCCGCCGAGCAGAGCAACCTCTACCAGCTCATAACGGGAATGCAGGAAATCAAGCTCAACAACTGCGAGAAACAGAAGCGTTGGGAATGGGAGAACATACAGGCTAAACTCTTCCGCGTGAGCATCAAAGGTCTAGCACTCAGCCAGTACCAGCAATCGGGGGCGTTTTTCATCAACGAGACCAAGAACATCCTTATCTCGTTTGTCTCCGCCGCCGCCGTCATCAAAGGCGACATGACCTTGGGTATGATGACCGCCGTGCAGTACATCATCGGCCAACTCAATGCGCCCATCAACCAGATGATCGGATTCATCCAGTCGGCGCAGGATGCGAAAATCAGCCTGGAACGTTTGGGCGAAATCCATAACCGCGAGGACGAGGATGTTCAATTAGGAATTAGAAATGAGGAATTAGGAATCATGGCAGACGGTGGTGTTTCCGTCGTAGGGACGTATCTCACACGTCCAATGGATTTACGGTTGGAAAACGTCACGTTCCGCTACGATGAATTATCAGACAACGTGCTGGAGAACATTACGTTGGAGATTCCGGCGGGCAAGGTGACGGCCATCGTGGGGATGAGCGGCAGCGGCAAGACCACGATCGTGAAACTGTTGTTAGGGTTTTATCCACCGAAGAAAGGGGAAATCCTTGCAGGTGGCACGAATTTGAAAAACATGCGTCCGTCAGATTGGAGGGCGCGGTGCGGGGCGGTGATGCAGGACGGTTTCATCTTCTCGGACACCATCGCCCGCAATATCGCCGTGGGAGAAGAACACATTGACGGTCAGCGTCTGCTCAACGCTGTTCGGGTGGCCAACATCGAGGAAATGATAGATGGTTTGCCGTTGGGTTACAACACCAAAATCGGGCAGGAGGGCAAGGGCATCAGTCAGGGACAGCGTCAGCGCATCCTCATTGCCCGCGCTGTATATAAAAACCCCGATTTTCTGTTCTTCGACGAGGCCACCAACGCCTTGGACGCGAACAACGAGAAAGTGATCATGGAGAATCTCCAGCAGTTCTTCAAGGGACGGACTGTGGTGGTGGTGGCGCACCGCCTGAGCACGGTGAGGAACGCCGACCAGATTGTGGTGATCAACCACGGGCGCATCGTTGAGGTGGGCACGCACGAACAGTTGACCGCTTTGCGCGGGGAGTACTTTGAGTTGGTGAGGAATCAGTTGGAAATGGGGAGTTGAGAATTAGGAATTTGGAATTAGGAATTGACAGTAGAATGGAAGATGTAGCTTATGATACCATAGAGAATCAGAGTCCGATGGAAGGGAACCTCAACCTTCGCAGCGAGGAGGTGCAGGAGATACTCGGCAGGCCGCCACGGTGGATCGTGCGGGTGGGTATCAGCATCATCTTTGTCGTGGTAGCGGGACTTTTCGTGGGAAGCTATTTCCTAAAATACCCGGACATACTGCCCGCCCCCATCACCGTTACCACCGAAAACTTGCCTGCTGGCGTGATGGCCATGACAACGGGCAAGATAGACACCATTGCCGTTGTAGAGAAACAGACGGTGAAAGAGGGCGAACTGCTGGCCGTTATTCGCAATCCCGCTAAATTGGAGGATGTGATGGTGGTGAAACGAATGTTGGAAGGGGCGGATACCGTGGACGTAGAGACGCACGGCCGTGCGTCTCTACAAAATTCCGCGTCTCTACAATTGGGCGACCTCCAATCGGCATACACCGCCTTCGACAATGCCCTGACCGATTACCGTCATTTTGTGGAAACGGACTACCACAACCGCAAAATCGCGGTCATCCGAAAACAAATTGCTGCCCAAAAAAACTTGCTCCAAAAAACCGTCAACCAGCTGAACATCAGCAGAAAGCAATTGGCCACGGCACAAAAACTATTCGAGATAGACTCGACGCTATACAGCAAGTCGGCAATTTCCTTGGTGGACTACCAGTCAGCGAGAAACAGTCTGCTGCAACAACTGTCGTCCCTTGAATCGTCCAAAATGAGCGTTGACAACCAGCAGATGAGCATCCTGCAATCCGAACAGAGCATCTTTGATTTGGAGCAGCAACGCATTGACGAAGATCAGCAGCTGACATCGGCTCTGACCAGCGCCAAGGAGCAACTTTCCGCCCAAATACGGCAATGGGAACAGACCTATCTGTTGGTTGCCCCGTGCGATGGAAAAGTCACGTTCACCAAGTACTGGCAGAAAAACCAGAATGTGAACGCGGGTGAGGTGTTGGTGACCGTGGTTCCCGACGGTGACACGCAGGTGGTGGGCAAGATTCTGTTGCCACAGCAAGGTGCGGGTAAAGTTAAAGTCGGGCAGACCGTCAACGTCAAACTGGACAACTTCCCGTATCTGGAATATGGAATGGTCAAGGTATGCATACGGAATATCTCGATGGTTCCCGTGCAGGTGGATGAAAACACCAAAGCCTACATGCTTGAGGTGGAGTTTCCGGAGAATCTGGTTACAACATACGGCAAGGAGCTGACTTTCAGCCAGGAAATGACAGGTACGGCGGAAATCATCACCGAAGACCTGAGGCTGTTGGACAAGTTCATCAATCCGATAAGGGCGGTGATAAAGAAGTAAGTGGACTTGACCCCCAACATTCACATTTTCTTCTTCTTTTGGGCGACCAGGCACGCTATCCATTCAAACTTCGCTGCAGGTCGCTCGTAACCATTCCTATCGTTGTCGCGGACATCAAGGAAACAAAACCGCAGTCAACCAGCACGACTGCG
>CAMKLG010000084.1 GCA_946413585.1 uncultured Bacteroidales bacterium | reverse complement strand
GAGCGGGGTGCCATCGACATTGCCCGCTTGCGTTTCTGGTTGAGCATCGTGGTGGACAGCGAGGAACCGCAGGCCCTGCCCAACTTCGACTACAAGTTTATGCAGGGCAACAGTCTGATAGAGAGCTTCGAAGGGGTGGATTTGAGCCGGATGATGAGCAGCGACGGTCAGCACAGCAGTTTGGGGAAGGGCAGGCAGAAAGCGGGGGCGAACCAGCTGGGCATCGAGTTCGTGAGCACCGACACCAAGCGCAATCTCCAGCTGATGTTGCGGGAGTACTTCAGCCTCACCGACCATGTGAAGAAGGCGGAGGCGCGTCGCGAGATCAACGACAGTGTGAAGAGCTACATCCGGCAGCAGGATCTCCGTCCCGCCGCCGAAGCCCGTCTCTCCTCCCTCGACCCCTCCGCCAACCAGGAGTTCTTCCTCTGGCACACGTGGTTCAAGGACATCTTCGACAAGGGCGGGTTTGACATTGTGGTGGGGAATCCGCCGTATATTAGTGCTGTTGAAATGGCAAGGACGGAATATGAGAAGTCTATTTACAAGAAAAACTATCCTCAAGCAACAGGAGCGTATGACATATATGTCTTGTTTTTATTGAGAGGTTTGATGTTGACAAAGAATGTTTTCTTCTGGATTATTCCTAACAAGTTCTTGATTGCAGATTATGCTAAAAAGACAAAGGAATTATTGGAACAGAATGGATTGTATTCAAGTGTTGATGTCTCTGTGTTCAAAGTTTTTAAAAATGCTAGTGTTTATCCTATAATTTTATGTGGTTCAAGAACATCTGACAAAGAGTTTTGTAAATATACATTGGACAAATACGAAGATTTGCTTTTCAATAAAGCAAGACCAATTAAAGAGCTGGGAACTTCTTTGACAATAAAAGATTGTAGAATAGAGGTGTGTTCTGGGGCTACAGGATTTGAGGCACAAATAATAAAAGAATATGTTGTAGATGGTGAAAGAGTGAATGTTATTCCATTCACTGTAAGTGGCAATATCGACAGATATCAATTTAATAACATTGATGTTCGGTATATGAAGTCGAGATACCATAATGCGTACATTAGAACAGATTGCAATGTTGCGGATAGTAAGTTAAGAATGTGGATGTCACCCAAAATAGTGATTGCTGGAATGACAAAAGTGATTGAAGCGACATACGTCGAAACACCACTCGCCCTTGGGGTTGGTGCGTATGCAATTACAGCCTTCAACAATTACAGCCCCTATTATATAACAGGCTTGCTAAATTCAAAATACACATCTTATTATCTGCGTAATAAGTTTAAAGACAAACACCTTGCTGGAGGTTATTTGGCGATAAACAAATCGACTATAGAACAACTTCCATTTGTCAAAGCCGATGATGCGACACAGGGGGTGATTTCGTCAAATGCAAAGAAAATAATAGAATTGAAGAAGAACAATCCAAACGCTGACACGTCAGCGTTGGAGCGTGAGATTGACGGGTTGGTGTATGGGTTGTATGGGTTGACGGAGGAGGATATTGCCACAATAGAAAGTTGTTATACATAAAATCGACTAATAGTGTAAATTACACGGCAATTTCTTGTTCAAAATGCCTGTACACTTGTAATTTACTGCAATTTAGTTGATAAAAAATAGCATTTATTTCTTGCAACTCAGGAATAAAATGCTATTTTTGTGAAATAATAAACCAAAAGAAAAGATGTATAACAGAAATGTCAAGAAAAGTATCGCCAAGAAAAACAGCATCTACCGCAGCACGCGTGTAGAGAGAGCAGTAAACTGATACATTATTATCAAAAAGTCTACTAAGGTGTGCGCTCCCACAGTGCCAAAAACAGGCCGAAGTTCTTACAAACCAAATTGCTCATTTCGTAATAATATTAAAACACGGCTAATAAATATGCAATAAGCGAAGATGTTTCGCCATAAAAAAAGAACAAGACCCAATTAATAACAAGAAAATAATGATGAAGATTAACAACGTTGAAAATGAGTTGACGCAATTGGTGTTTAATGCGTTCATTGAGTCCCAAAAGTGTAATGGCATTAGCTCAAGTAGCATTCGAAACAGGTACCCCAATGCTAACTTACAAGAAATCATTCTTAAATTACCCTAAAATCCGCAAATACCCCCTTCGGCCCCCGGCGGGTGCCTCAAGGCCGCGCAGATGTGCCCACGGTTGACGAAAAATGCGGTTGCGCGGCCTCCGGAAGCGCATTTTGCTGACGAGAGCGCATAAGTTCCCCCACCCAAGCGAATGGGGAAAGAGGAAAACCGTAAGAAAATGGAACTACAAGCGCAGTCGGTCGTAAGGACGGCTGGTGAACAGCTGCAGGTGCCACTGGCGGCTGCGTAAGACCCAGCGGAACGGCACCTGAACGAAGCGGAAGACGAACTTTTTCACACGCGAGGTCGCCTCCAGACCGAAAGCCTTGTTGGCGGCAATCCTCCCGACGAGCCAGACGTAGAAGTTGCGGATCAAGGCCGTAATTATCATGAACACAGTGTTTTCTTTCATGAACGAGAAGGGCAGGTGCTTCCAGCCGAAGTCGTTGTTCTGCATGTCGAAGGTGCGCTCCGACGTGCCGCGCTGGTTGTAGAACTCCACCACCTCGCGCTCGCTGCTCTCCCAGTCGTTGGTCAGTATGCAGCGATAGACGTAGCTGTTAAACAGGGTGGACTGTTTGTCGGGCACGAGCGTGCGCTGCACCACCAGACGGTATCTGCGCTCGGCGAAGAAGGCCGTGAACGGCAGGCTTGCCAGCCAGCACTTCTTGTGGTTGATCTCGGTCTCCTGCCATTCCTCCTCTTGGATGTCGGCGATGCGCTTCTCCAAGCTCTTGCAGTTCATAGCCCTGATATAGAACGTGTTGCAGTTGCAGCAAGTCACCTCCACCACCTCCTGGCTGTAGGAGCCGCAGTCCATGCGCGCCTTGTCCACCTTGATGCCGTTGGCCTTCAGGTGCGCAAAAGCCCGCTCCAAAGTTTCCGCCTGCTCGAATTTCACATTGGCGTTGCCGTCGCGGTTCTCGATGTAGAAGGGGTGCAGGTTGATCTGCGCGATGCCGGGTAAGTAGCCGTTGGCTTTCTTGTAGGAGTAGGTCGCGTCGTACTTCTCAGTCTCGATGAACTGGTTGTCGTAGTCGAACGTCACAGGCTGCTCTTTGTTGACCACGCCGAGTTGCAGCAGTGCCTTGAGCAGCAGCCCGTTCAGCCTGTCGTTGATGTTGAGCCGGTAGCTCTTCCCGCTTTCCGCCGCCTGGAACTCGGTGTTCTCCACCGCAAGGCCGCGCAGGTCACGCCCTATGGTGTCAGCACTGCAGAAGCGGTAGTCGGGGTTTGCCTTGAAAGCCTCCTGCCGGAAGAAGTTCACATCCTCCAGCGCCTCGCCGCCGCTCACGAAGACGGACGTGAGATTCTCTATGACGTTGGAATAGGAATACCTCGTGTTTATCCCCTTGGCCCCCAGTGTGTTGTCAGCCAATGCGGCAAGTCCGGATGAACGAAATTGGTCGATGATGAAAAAAATTCCACCGAAACTGTTGATTCTGTCGTTTTTAATATGTATTTTTGCTGCCATATTTCTCACCAATTGTTTGCTGAAGTAAGCGATCGCAAAGATAGGTGTAAAATACGAGAATAGCAAGTCATTGCTAATTTATTTATTAATAATGACTTGCTTATTTATTAACAGCTAAATTTGAAAGAAATTTACGGAATTAAAGAAAAATTCGTACTTTTGCCGCCGATTTTGTAGAAACTAAAGCATGCGAAAAATTTGGATTGACAACTTACGCTGGGTAACGGTACTATTAGTGCTGTTTTATCATGTCATCTATTTCTACAACAACAAAGACGTGTTCGGTGGCATAGGTGGTTTCAGCGATGGCCCACAGTACCAAGATGTGGTGATGTATATCCTTTATCCATGGTTTATGCCACTGCTTTTCCTGTTGGCAGGTATCAGTGCAAAGTATTCCTTAGAGAAGCATACAGCGAAGGAGTGGTTCAGGCTGCGCACACGCAAACTTTTGGTACCCAGTACAATAGGACTGTTTGTATTTCACTGGATGACGGGTTATTTCAACACCATCATGGCCCGACAAGATGTGCTGGCTTCGGTAAAGCAGCCCGCCCTTTATTTCCTATGGGTGATCAGCGGCACTGGACCATTATGGTTCATCCAAGATTTGTGGCTGTTTTCGTTATTATTGTTGCTTATTCGGAAAATATCCCCTACATCCAACACCACAGGACAGAAAGAGGAGAGTATTCCCCCATTGAAAGGAGCTGGAGGGTATCGCTCCATAAACACGAACAGCTTCTTAATCATCTGGATTTTCCTGCTCGGCATCCTGTTCTGGCTCGGCGAACAGACTCTTATCCGTAACCCACGTCCTGAATCCGCCGACGGACTTTACAATCTATACAAGCCGTTGTTCTACCTCATCCCGTTCTTGATGGGCTACTACGTTTTCTCGCGAGACACAGTACAGGAAACGGTCAAGAGGTTTTGGATTCCGCTGATGGCTGGCGCTGTAGTCTCAGGAATCGCGCTCATCGTTACCACCTGGGGCGAAAACAACACTACGCCAGAGTATCTCGGCAGCCCGCTCAACTGTCTATACAGCTGGATGATGTGCCTCGCAATGATGGGCTGGTTCAACGCCAGCTTTGACCGTACTAACAAGTTCGCAGGATATATGACTCGCTCCAGCTTCGGTATCTACATCGTTCATTATTTTGTGATTGCCAGCTTCGGATATATGCTCAAAGTCCACACGCAATTACCACCTTTGGCCATCTACTTGATCCTGACCATCGCTGTCTTCACGCTCTCACCGTTGATTTACGAAAGTTTACGCCGCAGCCCCTTCCTAAGCTGGTGCATTTTTGGCGAAAAACATCCACACCGAGAGCGAAGTTTGAAAAAAAAAACGAGTAAAAATTAAAATACAGCAAATATTAGAACCATTACGGAAAAGAAATCAACAAAAGAAATAGTGTCCACCGTTTTCAAAGCTTTGACATTGGCCATGGGCGTTGCAGTGGTTGCGCTCTCCATCTTAGAAGTTGAAGGTGTGAATATGCCGCTTCTGCTGGGCCTCGGTTTGACTTGTGCAGGAATCAGTCTGCTCAACAAGTAATCAATGAAAAAAATCCTAAAATCCGCAAATACCCCCCTTCGGCCCCCGGCGGGTGCCTCAAGGCCGCGCAGATGTGCCCACGGTTGACGAAAAATGCGGTTGCGCGGCCTCCGGAAGCGCATTTTGCTGACGAGAGCGCATAAGTTCCCCCACCCAAGCGAATGGGGAAAGAGGAAAACCGTAAGAAAATGGAACTACAAGCGCAGTCGGTCGTAAGGACGGCTGGTGAACAGCTGCAGGTGCCACTGGCGGCTGCGTAAGACCCAGCGGAACGGCACCTGAACGAAGCGGAAGACGAACTTTTTCACACGCGAGGTCGCCTCCAGACCGAAAGCCTTGTTGGCGGCAATCCTCCCGACGAGCCAGACGTAGAAGTTGCGGATCAAGGCCGCGCAGGTCACGCCCTATGGTGTCAGCACTGCAGAAGCGGTAGTCGGGGTTTGCCTTGAAAGCCTCCTGCCGGAAGAAGTTCACATCCTCCAGCGCCTCGCCGCCGCTCACGAAGACGGACGTGAGATTCTCTATGACGTTGGAATAGGAATACCTCGTGTTTATCCCCTTGGCCCCCAGTGTGTTGTCAGCCAATGCGGCAAGTCCGGATGAACGAAATTGGTCGATGATGAAAAAAATTCCACCGAAACTGTTGATTCTGTCGTTTTTAATATGTATTTTTGCTGCCATATTTCTCACCAATTGTTTGTTGAGGTTTGCAATCGCAAAAGTAGGTGAAAAATATGAGAATAGCAAGTCATTGCTAATTTATTTATTAACAATGACTTGCTTATTTATCAACAGCTAAATTTGAAAGAAATTTACGGAATTAAAGATTACTGAAAGATGACAGAATTAGCCTTATCGCATCAGAACACGACATTAATTGCAACATTATCAGAGAGAGATTCGTTCCTAAAAAGGAACAAATAAACTATATAACAAAGAATGGTGTTGATGGATACTTTTGTTTATACCCATCTAGCAAATACCTTAAACAGCATTATAAAGAGAATGATAATATACCTCGTCTTCCTTTTAACAGTTTGTTAAAACGGGGTTTCCCTCATAATAAGATCTTCTATTTTGAATGGGGAGTCCTTTTTAAATACTATTCTGACCCCAGATTCATTTTTCACTTTTCAGATTACTACGGGGAAATATGGTCCTCAGATGAGGTGAACGCAAACAACAAAATAGGATTAAAGACATTTGGGGTGGGAAAAAGCGAGACAGGTGAGCATGTTGTTGCCGTTACGTTAAAAGAATTAGTAAATATGTCTTCGGCATGTCAAATTGAATGGTACAATATGTTAGTTCCGAAACAAGAAAAGTGCAAAACACTCCAAAATTATCTAAATAACTTTAAAGGTTGTTGGAGATTTGAAGAAACTGTCTATTCTTCTATTCTAAAAGAACTAACAAACATCAATAAATTAACTAAAACAATATGGAAATGCTCTTTTTTTAAGAAAGAGTATGAGAAAAGCAAGCTTGAAGGTTTTGATATGCTATATTTACCAACAAAAAAAGTTTTCCTTGATTATGTCTCTCTCTTGGAAAAGATTATAGTCAGCAACATTAATGGCGATTTTTTTGATTTTGTAGAGGTGAGTCGAAAAGATACATCTGGCAAACCTAAGGGAACGTTGCAATGTTTAAAAGAATGGTTGCTTAAAGTTAACGCTGATTGCGTATCAGACATCCATTCGAATCTTTGTAAACTGAGAGAACAAAGGCAAGAACCAGCACATAGAATTTATAATAATGAATACGATTTAGATTTCTTTTCTAAACAGAAAGAACTATCTGACAACGTCTTTTATGCATTATATACGTTGAGAAGATTAATACAATCGCATCCTGAAGTGAAAGGAATGGCTATTCCACATGAGTGTACCGAAAAGTATATTGTCATCTAAGAAAAACACCTGTATGAACCCTAACGATCCACGAATAATCGAATATCAGAAATATATACAAGAGCACAGTAAATGCGGTGCGGCATTCTACTTTGATACTCTTCTTCGTTACATTAACTCCAATAGGGAATGTAGCCTACTCATGTTGAACAATGGCTTGGAATTCTGCAAAGCCCAGATGAAGCTGAACGCCCTCACTGATGCCCGTCACTCTGACGAGGAAATCGAGCGCCGCCTTACCGAAATAGACGAGGACATCCGCAAGGCTGAGGATGTCCTCCTCCACGACCTCTCCTTCCGAAGCCTGCTCCGTCCGTAACCGCCGTCACGCGCCTCCCTGCCTACACCGGCGTCAACCGCCACGCCTCCGGCATCCGCATCGAGCTGATGGATAGCATGGTGCCGGTGGAAGCACTGGTGTGCGGGGTGAATCATCCCCGTCAGGGGATGCCTGTCTGTAGCGGATGCCCACGCGCGGGTTCAAATCCTCGGAGGGGATTCATGTTCAACGGGTTGTCGAAACATTGTCGTGCCCGATGTGCAACCCCTCACGGGGTGTGGGGGCTGCCGCATCGCCAACGGCTACAGACAGGGAACCCCTAACGGGGTTCGGGGCGCGGTCGGGAACGTCTTTGTCCACAACCTCTCCTTCCGTGGCCTGCTCCGTCCGTAACCGCCGTCACGCGCCTCCCTGTCCCACACCGCCTCCAACCGCCACATCGCATCCATCCGCATCGGGCTGATGGACAGCGCGGTGCCGGTGGAGGCACTGGTGAATTCCGATACGTAATAATCTTCACCCCACAAGGTGT
>CAMKLG010000083.1 GCA_946413585.1 uncultured Bacteroidales bacterium | reverse complement strand
CCGAGTTGTTTGCCGGAAGTGTGATTGCCGAGAAACTGGAACCGTTGCGCAAGGTTGGCTTGGGTTACCTCCATCTGAACCAGTCGCTCTCCACCCTCTCCGGCGGCGAGCTGCAGCGCATCAAGCTGGCCTCCTACCTGAACGCATCACTCATCCCAAATCACCAATCCCAAATCCCAAATCACCAATCACCAATCACTAATCACCAATCACTTATCTTCATCATGGACGAGCCCTCTGACGGTCTCCACGCGGGCGACATCAAGCGCATCCTCAACCTCTTCGACACGATGGTGGAGGCGGGCAACACCATCTTCCTCATCGAGCACAACATCGAGATGCTGAAGTCCTGCGACTGGCTCATCGAGCTCGGTCCCGGCGGCGGCGCGACAGGCGGCGACATCATCTTCGAGGGAACGCCCAGGGCGATGGCGGAGGATACGGGGTCTGTTACGGGGGTGTATCTGCGGTAGTTTCCACCACACTGCGCTTCGCTTGTGTGGTGTTAGTCGCACTGCGTGCGTGTCGTCTCTCCGAGACGTTGAAAATTCACGATCAATGGATTTCCATTCTGCGGTGAACAACATCTGTTATACGCAGCGGTATTCAAACCAACTTTTGATGCGAATATTGCGTTTATTTACTTCATATCATATCGCGTTTGATAATTTTTGTATTTTTGCAGCGAAAAAAGAATATTATTCATTTCAAATATTGATATGAAAACTCCTTATTGGATATGGCAATATGATGAATGGCCCCATTTCTGTTGGAACAATGACAGCATCATTGCTCCGCTGGCACGGGTTCGGGAAAAACAAGGACGGCTGCTGGGTCTGATGGATGGCTTGGGATTTGATGCGCAAAGCGCCTCTTCGCTCGAAGTGATGACTGAGGACGTGTTGCGCAACAGCGAGATAGAAGGCTTGCTCCTCAATGTCGAGAATGTGCGTTCTTCGGTGGCACGACACCTCGGACTTGACATTGGCGGATTGTTCCATTCGGATCACTATACCGAAGGAGTGGTGCAGGTGATGATGGATGCCGTACAACAAGCCGACACTCCGTTGACCGAAGAACGGCTGTTCAACTGGCACGCTGCCTTGTTCCCCACCGGAAGAAGTGGCGTCACACCCATCACCGTGGCGGCATGGCGCACAGGCGAGGAACCGATGCGGGTAGTGAGTGGTGCTATGGGAAAGGAGAAAATCCACTACGAGGCACCGCCTTCGGACGATGTGCCCCGTCAGATACAACGGTTTATACAATGGTTTAACAGCGAGCCCACCACCGATCCCGTGTTGAAGGCCGCCATCGCACACCTCTGGTTTGTCAACATACACCCTTTTGATGATGGCAACGGCCGTTTGACACGCACACTCACCGATATGCTATTGGCACGGGCCGACGGATCTCAACAGCGTTTCTACAGCATGTCGGCGGCCATTTTGCGCGACAGGAACAACTACTATGATTTGCTGGAGTATATGGGCAAACATGGGTTGGACATCACCCGATGGCTTTTGTGGTTCCTGCAAACCATGGAAAACGCCATCGACACCGCGGTTGAGAAAACCCAACGGGCAATAAGGAAATCATTGTTTTGGCAGAAGAACCGCACCGTTGCGTTGAATGGACGGCAAATCAAGGTCATCAACCGGCTTTGGGATGGATTTGAGGGCAAACTCAACACCAGCAAATGGGCAAAGATGACAAAGACTTCCACCGCCACCGCCTTGCGCGACATACTGGACCTTGTGGATAAAGGCATCCTTTGTCGCACCGAGGAAGGAGGCCGCAGCACCAATTACAGATTGGTTGAATAAGCTATGAAAATTCGTATAAGAGTTGGGGTACATCAGGCGAATGACCGGGGTTGCGGGGCTTTCATTGTGTTGCAATTCTTTGAACGGATTTCGAAATAATTTGTACTTTTGCAAGTTCAAAAAAGATATGCTGAGCCTGGTGAATTGGTCAGCGCGATAAATAATTGAGTGTCAAAATAATAATAAACGAAACAAAGAAAAAAGAGTAGTTAAACTAACATATTAAAAATCATAGCGTTTGCTATCGTTCGGAATCGTCTGGAATGTGAGAAGTTTCTAATGATATTACACCGAAAGAAGTTAGCAGATGCCGCGCATGGCGTGGATCTGATTTCGGTGTATAGGCATCTTCTCACAGCCTCAGACGAAAAGTTGGGTTCACGCTTCCTTTATGTCTGAACGATGGCTATCCGCTAAACAAGGAAAGCAGGGAAGCCGAAAACTGCGTTGTAGAGTAGGCAAAATATAATAAACAAAGATTATGGATTGTGCATTATGTTATGATTCTGAAAACAAGCGTCTTTATAAAGGTATCGCAGGTTCAAACGATTGCCTTATCCCAAAGCATGATAAAAAAGGGTATAAAACTATCAAGTATTCTATTCCAAACGAACCTGTTGAAATCGTGATTTCGTCAAATCTTCATTATCAAGGAGCCTCTTTCCTTTATGCAAAAATATTGATAAAAGGGAAAAGTATGTTGAATTTCAAAGATACAAAATCCTTATACCTTTTAAACGACTATAGTATAGACACTTTTCAAGTGGAAGCTGGGAATTGGGACGAATTATTTGATATTATCATTAAGAATTACAATAATCTGTACTTCACAAGCGAAAGTGATATTGAGAAATACTTAAATGTGTTAGATAAAATTGTTTTGAGCGAAAGCATTTCTGTTTTCCGTAACAAAACCAGTGAAAAGCCAACTGAATGGGAAGGAACTTTCCTTGTATTGTTGCATTCTATAAATAAATTATCAAATATCATAGAATGCAAGAATAATTCAGTCATAGACGACAATACATACTTTCAAAAAAGATTATTGTCATCTTGCAGGAACTATTTACAACGATTTGCTGATTGTTATCCGACTTGGGAAAAGAAGGAAGGGGATTCCCGTCTGAAACAATTATCGGAAAAACTTCTTGTTGTGTGCGAGTATATTGAGAAATATGGAAATCCTTTTGAATTTGTAGATTTATTAACTCCAGATCAAACAAAATAGAATTATTTAGTAATCAATAATCATTAAAAACTGTAGAGCCGACAGGATAAAACTGGCACAACAATTATGGCAATAAAAGATATTGCAATGAATGTGAATTTTTCTGCAATGCGAAACTCTCGCACATCGGAACAGTTCTTAGAAAATGCAAACACATTGTATAATTACTGCTCAAATCATGTGGAAGAATTATTATCTTTAAGTGATAGCGATGGTTATCACGCTGGTATGGCATTCTGTAATATAATATCTAACTTAGAAGAATCAGGTAAAAATGAACAATTGTCATATGACGACAAAAAACTAAAGTTCTCTCTATATTGCGAGGTGTTATGCCTATGTAAAGGAATACAAATGGGAACTATGCAATCTTGTATTGCAGCAGATACACTTATCCACACAATTGATAATTACAAGGAGAGGTTTTTCACTCAATTATTCATGGGATTAACAGGTACACTTGAAGAAATACTTGAGTTTAATCCAGATGACCTCAAAAAAAGAGTCGAAACTATCTATAAGTATATAAAATACTACCTTATCCAAATTACACGAGCGGAAGATGCTTTTAAAGATGCAAATATTGAGGCATGTAAAAAAGGAAAACGTTATTTGAATGCAATGTATGAAAGCGTAAAAGATTCGCTCAACGGATATCGTGCACTTGGAATTCTATAATAAAAGCCAAAATATTATGCAAATCAACACAATAAGCGCAGATTTAGGGTTTGAGAAAGCCAACCGCTATCTACCAGTAAGATTGTCGACCACCTATTTTGATGAGATTGGAGAATGTCTGTGTATTGTAGCAAATAGAGCAGATGGAATGACAACAGATATTATTGAGAACAAAGATTCTGAAGTCTTTGTGGCACGTATGAACACAAGATTGTACGAAGAAGTAAAATATAAAGTGTTAAATATGGATTATTGGACACCAAATACATGGTATAATACACTTGATGGTTTTGCAGACGGGAAACCCAGAAAAATACATTTAGAGGGTGACGTTTTTTAAATGGAACCATGCCAAACGATCCGCAACACTGGCGAAATCCTTATGTTGCGGATCGTTTCTTCCGTTCTTGAAAAAAAAACTTACCTTATAAAGTAAACTTTTGAAAAACTTTTGTATCTTTGCCGCGTTAAAATGTAAGGATATGACAAAAGCTACGATACTCTCATTAGAACAAACCGAAAACGCAGGACTGTTTACCATCATTTTCGAAGATGAGAATCAATCGGAATTCGTGAAGTTTGTGAACAAGTTCAAAGATGATGCCGTCAGAAAGAACGACTTGAGAATCATCCTCAACCAAATTGACAGAATGCTGTTGAAAGGCTTTGAGGAACGGCGTTTCCGTCCAGAAGGAAAGATGAGCGATGGGGTTGCTGCATTACCGGTTTACAAAAGCGGACTTCGGCTGTATTGCTTGCGAATGTCGGATAGTGTGTTGATTGTCGGCAATGGCGGTGTGAAAGACACTAAAACTTACGAAGAAAATGAAGATTTGAACGGCTATGTCATTAGTCTTCAAAAGCTTGATGCTTTGCTGAAAGCTGATATCAAGAACGGATTGGTACGCATCGAGAAAACGGAAATCATTGGTGCTGATGATAAGGAATATGACTTATGAAACGAGATTTGGAAGGACGGAAACTGTTTCGGCAAATTGTTGACGAAACCCCAGCGGAACTGAAGACGCAGTTGCGCTTCTCGGATTCCATTGCTGAAAAAATCGACGGCATACTTAAAGAGAGAGGCATGTCGCAGCGCGAATTGGCGAAAAGAACCAACAAAACCGAAGCCGAGGTTTCGCGTTGGCTTGGCGGCACGCACAATTTCACCCTCCGTACATTGGCTAAAATTTCACTTGTGCTTGGCGAGGATTTGATACGAGTTTAGTGATCTCGTGATAGATGCAAACGCAATTCCGCAACTCAGGCAAACAAATAATGTGTATTTTTGCAGCCTAATTAAAAATGCGGAAACGTATGAGCACCGAGATAATGAAAAAGATCATCGCCGATTATTTCAAGACACAGCCTGTCCTGAAAGCATGGCTTTTCGGTTCCTTCGCCCGAGGCGAGGAGACCCCGAGAAGCGATGTGGACATCCTTTTCGTACCCGACTATTCCGGCAAGCCCTTC
This sequence comes from uncultured Bacteroidales bacterium, assembly GCA_946413585.1. Lineage (GTDB taxonomy): Bacteria > Bacteroidota > Bacteroidia > Bacteroidales > WCHB1-69 > F23-D06. Next base: position 2,823 of record CAMKLG010000083.1, on the reverse strand, counting down.
ACCCTCTTTACACACGGAGGTATGTTGATGGATTTGCAGGAATTGCTCGGACGCGAAGTCGATTTGGTGGTGGATGGTACGCTCCGACCGTATGCCGCAGAAACTGCTAACCGTGATAAAATACTGATTTATGAGAGAAAGAGCTAGAGACAAAGGCTATGCCGTTGGCGATATTGCTGAAATTACGGGCCTGACAGAGGAGGAGATTAAGGGGTTGTGAAAAACTATGAAAAAGAAGGTACTCGTCGGAGCATAAAGTAGCCACGACAGCGTTTTTTATTCTGTTGTGATTTGATAATCTTCGTCCAAAGACACCGAAAAACTATTACTTTTGCCAACCGAAATCATCGAGTGAAATGAGCACGCAAAAAACTGAACTTATCCGCACTTCGCAGAGTTGGGACGGAGCGGAACTGCCTGATTACCTGCAAGGAAAACCCGAATTAGTGGTCATGAAATACGTCTTTCCCGTCGGAGAGAAGTTGGACTGGCACCACCATCCTGTGATGAACTACGGCGTGTTAGTGCAGGGCGAACTGACCATCATCGACCAGGACGGAACGGAGAAGGTCGTCCATGAGGGGGAAGCGGTTGTCGAGATGGTCGGAACCGTCCACCACGGCGAAAACCGAGGCACCGTACCGGCCGTCCTCTACATGTTCTACCTCTCGCAGAAGGGGCTGCCGCTGTCTGTGCCGCACCCGGAAATGGAGAGGTAGAGACATGCAATGGCGCGTCTCCACGAGGCAATTTCATTTGTCCGCGTATATTCGAAATTTGTGTATCTTTGCAGAAAAAAAATCACATTAGTTAACAGGAATCAATCAAAATGAAAAGTATCCCCTTTATCGTCATCGCCGCCGTGGTGCTCGCCTCCTGCGGTCAGAGCAACAAGAACAACCAACCCCAGCCTTCTGAAGAGAGCGCAACCGTCTATTTGACCCGTGACATCAGTCCCGAGGCATTGGTGAAGATCTACAAAGCGTTGGGCGTGGAGGCCAAGGGCCGCGTGGCCGTGAAGATCTCCACCGGCGAGGGCAGCAACCCCAACTACCTGAAACCCGAGCTCATCAAAGACCTCGTGATGCTGGTCGATGGCACCATCGTGGAGTGCAACACTGCCTACGGCAACGCCCCCGAAGACGCCAAAGACGAGCGCAATACCTCGGCCAACCACTGGAAGATCATCGAGCAACACGGCTTCAAACCGTTGTTCAAGGTCGATATCATGGACGAAGAGGGCGAGATGCACATCCCCGTGAAAGACAATTCGCACATCAAATACGATATCGTGGGCTCTCATATCGCCAACTACGACTTCATGATCGCGCTCAACCACTTCAAGGGCCATCCCATGGGCGGCTACGGCGGCGCGCTCAAGAACCTCAGCATCGGCTGCGCCAGCCAGAACGGCAAGGCATACATCCACTCCGCCGGCAAGATGGAGGTCCTCGACATGGAGAAACTCTGGACCCCCGAGTACATCGGCGACCAGGACGGCTTCCTCGAGAGCATGGCCGCGGCCGCGCAAGCCGTGACCGACTACTTCCAGAAGAAGGAGGGCATCATCTACATCAGCGTGATGAACAACATGAGCATCGACTGCGACTGTGTGGATCATCCCGAGCCCGTGAAGCTGGAGGACTACGGCATCCTCGCCAGCACCGACCCCGTGGCCCTCGACCAGGCCTGCGTCGATATCATCAACCAGCAGAAGGTGACCGCCACCAACGATCCCACCGACCTGCTCTCCCGCATCGACCAGCAGCACGGCACCCACACCATCGACTGGGCGGAGAAAATCGGCTTGGGAAGCAAGAAGTATAATCTGGTGAATATTGACAAGAAATAGGATAGCAGGGAAAAAGCTAATCCGAATCCTAATGTGAGTGCGAGCGCAATTCAATATAACACGCTCGCATTCACGTTTTTATTTGGGGAACCTGACTATCAACAACAAGGATTTACGCTGTGAGCGCGACGACCACCGCAACATAAAGGATATTTTGCTTGAACTCTAAATCATATACGGATTCTGAGGTAGTAAAAGTAGGAACCTTTTTGGAGCATAGCGGAATTTTTGTACACATATAAACTGATGCGTTGATGAGATAGCGGACAAAAAGATGGTTGAACGGAAGATTTTGTATTTTTGCAAAATCTTTTAATTGAAGATGAATCAGAACCCCGAACAGATAGCACGCGATAAAATCGACAACCTGCTTGAACAGGCAGGCTGGAAGATTCAGTCGAAAAGCAAGATTGACTTTTCGGCAGGAATCGGTGTGGCTGTGCGTGAGTATCAGACCGATGCTGGACCCGCCGATTACGTGCTGTTTGTCAATCGCAAACCCGTGGGCATTATCGAGGCAAAACGCGAAGAGGAAGGTGTTAACATAACTGTTGTAGAGGAACAATCAGTGCGTTACGCAAACGCAAAGCTGAAATATCTGAACAACGAGCCACTAAACTACGTTTATGAAACCACAGGCACGCTGACCCACTTCACCGACTACAGCGACCCCAAGCCCCGCAGCCGTGTGGTTTTTGCGTTCCACAAACCCGAAACTATAGCCGAGTGGATGCGCAACGGCAAAAGTCTTCGGAGCCGTTTGCAAGATTTCCCTGAATTGGACACAACGGGACTTCGGCCAGCACAGATCAAGGCGGTGACGAACCTCGAAGAATCGTTCCGCAACAACCGCCCGCGCGCGCTGATTCAGATGGCTACGGGGGCAGGAAAAACGTTTACCGCCATTACGTTCATTTACCGTCTGCTGAAATTCGCCAAAGCCAAACGCATTCTGTTTCTTGTAGATACGC
>CAMKLG010000082.1 GCA_946413585.1 uncultured Bacteroidales bacterium | reverse complement strand
GCGATGGCCGAGGTGTCCCATGAGGTGGGATGGTTCACGGTGAGGTGAAGGGTTACTACCGAATCGCAGCCCACTGTATTGGTCAGATGTGAGGTGTAATCTCCTGATTGCATGTATGTTATCCCTTTCCACGCAAAGCTGTCACAAACAACGGCCGTGGTGTCCCAAGAGGTGGGATGGCCTACAGTGAGGTGAAGTATTATCACACTGTCACAACCCGCACTATTGGTCAAATGTAAGGTATAATCCCCTGATTGCATGTATGTTATCCCTTTCCACGCAAAGCTGTCGCAGGCGACGGCCGTGGTATCCCAAGAGGTAGGATGGTTCACGGTCAGGTGAAGAGTGACCACACTGTCACAACCTGCGGCGTTGGTCAAACGGATGGTATAATCTCCTGATTGCGTGTAGGTTTCGCCTTTCCATGCAAAGCTGTCGCAAGCGACGGCCATGGTATCCCATGAGGTGGGATGGTTTACGGTCAGGTGAAAGGTCACTATGCTGTCACAGCCTGCGGCATTGGTCAGGTGGGAGGTGTAATTTCCCGATTGCGTGTAAGTCATGCCGTTATATGCGAAAGACCCACAGGCGACGAACGCGGTGTCGTATGCCGTGGAATGGATCACTGTCAAATGGATGGTGACTACGCTGTCGCAACCGTAGCGGTTGATGAATCGTTTCGTGAACGAGCCGTCCTCCCCGTACACTTCGCCATTCCATACGAAAGAGTCGCAGGCGCTGGCATCCAGTACCATCGAATCCGGTTCGTCGGTATGCAGGGAAAAGACCACGACGCTGTCGCAGCCGAGCGCGGAGGTGTACGTGATGGCCTGGGTGTCGGGGTGCGTGAAAGACAGTCCGTGCCAATCAATCGGCATGTCATCGGCGCAGACCACCGTGTCAAAGTGAGTTACAGGGAGGGTCAAGACCGTAACGTACGCCATCACAGAGCTGTCGCAGCCCGCCGCATTTTGAAAAGTCTGATAGTAAACCCCACTTCGTATATAAGTAGAGCCGTTCCATTCAAAGGATTCGCAAACCGTGGTGTCGAAGCTGGTGAAACTGCTGGGGGGGACGTTCACGGTCATCATCAGCACGCTGTCGCAACCGTACATGTTCCGCAAGGTCGTGTTCGCCGTCCCGCTTGCGTTGAAAATGCGACCGTGCCATCTCAGGGGGAGCTTGCTTTGGCAGACCGTGGTGTCCAGGTAGGTGGTGTCTCTTTGGTGAACGGTCAGGTTCATCCTGCACAGATAGCTGCAGCCCTCCCCGTTGGTGAACCTTCTTTCGTATATTCCTGATTCTGAATAGAATATCCCTCTCCAATAGAGATAGTTACAAACTGCGGTGTCGATCAGTACGGTTCCGGTGTCCGACAGATCCACGTGCACAACGACCAGACTGTCGCAGCCGAAGCTGTTGGTGAACGTTTCCCTTTGCGTGCCCGCCCCCGTGAAAGTGAATCCGTGCAACGTCACGGGAAGATTCTGCGGGCATACAATGGTGTCGATTCTTATGCTGTCGGAGTGGTGGACGGTCAGGTGGGCGGTGACAATGCTGTCGCAGCCAAATGCGTTGGTCAACAGTTGTTCGTAATCTCCTGTTTCCGTATAGGTTTCATCGTTCCACACGAAAAAGTTGCAGACGGTGGTATCAAAAGAGACGGTGTCGGAGTGGTGGACGGTCAGGTGGGCGGTGACAATGCTGTCGCAGCCGTATTGGTTGACGAATTCCTGCGTGTAAGTTCCCGATTGTGTGTAGGGTTGCCCGTTCCATATATATGAGTCACATGCCGATTCGGTGAACTGTGTCTGTTGCGAAGAGTGAACGGTAAGATGAAATGTGACAACACTGTCACAACCGTTCTGGTTGATGAAAGTTTTCGTATAATTACCTGATATAGAGTAGTTTTCGCCGTCCCATTCAAAAGTGTTGCAAACCGTGGAATCGAGATGGGTGTGTTGAGTGGGAAAAACATGCAGCGTCATCACCACCACACTGTCATGATGCTCTGCTGGATGCAGGGTTGCGATTTGACTGCCCGCATCCATGAAAGTCATTCCGTTCCAAATCAGAGGCAATGCGTTGCCGCAGACCGTACTGTCCACAAAAACCGAATCTCGTTGAATAACAATCAGATGGATAGTGACAATACTGTCACAACCGTATTGGTTGGTATAGGCCAACCGATAGGTTCCCGTGTTGGTCCAGAGTGAATCTCCCCATGAGAGTTCGTTATACCGTACAGTATCCACCGTGATATGGTGCGAAGGATATATTGTGAGATCCAACATAATCACGCTGTCGCAGCCATTGACACTGGTCAAGTTCTGTATATATTCACCTGAATAATAATATGTTACATTGTTCAAGGCATAGGAATCACAAACTGATACCGTCAGATATGCGGTGTCGGGTTGAAACAAATCAAGATGGAGTACAACCGTGCTGTCGCAGCCATCAGCACTAAGAAAATGTTGTTCATAGTCACCGCTTTCATAATAGGTCATGCCGTTCCACACGTAGAATAGGCAAGCGTCCATGCTCAACTCGGTAACGGGTTTGGACAGTACGGTAAGGTACAACGTGAGGACGGAGGTGCACCCATCAGCGATGACCGTGCAAGTGCGGGTGAGCAGCCCTGGCGTGGCTGTTTCCTCTGCTGTGACAGTGAAGCCGTTGGCATCGTAGGGTTCGCCTTGGCAGACCACATCGTAGAAATCCTGCGGTGCATTCTCAAGTACGAAAATGGTTTGCGAAGCAATTGCGCTACACCCTGTCTCATTGGTGGCCGTCACCCTATAGGTAGTGGTTTGCGTTGGAGAAGGTGTTATATGCGTTTCTGTGCTGCCCGTGTTCCACTGGTAGGTCAAAGTGGTATCGTAATGAATACCATTATGTTGAAAAGTGCGCACTGCTCGCACACGACGTGGTTCAGCCTGCATTCTTTGAGAAAGAGCTCCCGCAGAAGTCGAAGTAGAAACACCAGCATTCAGTGCATAAGCAGTACCAGTGATATGAATAGTACTACTCCAATAATAATTCAATGCCAAAATCGTACCATATTGTTGTAAAACAGGTTCAACAAAAGGAAGTTGTGAAAACAGCATACTTAACTGTTTCGCGGCAGGAACATACCAACCATGATCTAAATCAACGGCATCTGCGACTCCTGAGCCAAAATTTCTCAAAAATTGAGTGTTTTGATATCCTGCTGTGTCTTGTTGGTAATCAAGGATAGCATCAGGGTTCATAAGCGCAAAGCTATCAGGGGAAATGTTCACTCCTGCTGAATCTCGCCATTTGAAAGTACCCTCAGCATCATTAAGAGCTACTACCCATCCGCCTCTGTTGTCTGGGAATACGTAAAATACTACACCCATATTCCCATCTGGTGCTGTATATAGGTCACCGATCTTGTACACCTGTTGTCCAAACACGGAGAGGAAAAACAGTTGCAAAAGCCAAAACAACAGAAGACCATTATATTTCATAGGAGCAGTATTAGAAATTAATAATGCTTCGGGTTCCAGGCGTGCCGGGGATTCCATCATTAAAAGATGTTCTAATTACCCTATGATGATGAATATCACCTGAAGAAGAGATGAACCATGCATCAGCATGCGACTCATTACTCGAAATATAACTTGATGACGACCAATATTTTGACAAAGTAGTTGTCCAATTCGACCCTGTGGGGAAAAGTATAGAGCCTCCTATTAACTGTAAGGAAGAATCAACAGCGACCCGTTCTTCATAAAGAATCCGTAATTGGCCGATAGCGGGAAGATACCAACCCCCGGCAAAATTAAAAAGATTCCATTGTAGATCATCTTGCATATTGTTATTAATAATGAACGAGTTCAAATAACCATTTATATCCAGCAAAGCGCTCCGTGCAGTTTGGAATACAGGAACATTAGTGGAATTTATAGTGGTAGTTGTATGATAGTATGTAATATTAGGATTTACCGCCCAACCATGTTGTCCAGAGGAATCCACATAAAAAACAATTCCTTTGGCTATCTTATTGCACGGCCAATCTTCAGGTTTGACAATCGTATTGTCAGTACACAAAATATCCCCAGGTTTAATGACATTTGGGTTATGGAATTGATAAAAACTCGCATTCTCCCCCAAAGCATGTATTGTGGTTTCCTCTCCTTCGCAAATCATTGTGGGCTGAGCCAAAGTGGTAAGCTCCGGTGTGGCTCCTACCCATAAGCGCACCATAATATCACTGTCACACCCATTCACTGTGGAGTAATGTTGCGAGAGGTAATACAATCCTGTCTCATTTAACAGAGGTGTTTGTATGCCATACGCGGAATAACTGTTTCCCGTGCAGGACGTGTCTTTGAAGGTGAGATAGTAGGACGGAGAATGCCACACCGTCTTTGATAGCGTGTGAGGACCACAACCGTCAGACCCTGTTACCGAAATCACAACTGGGTTGGGAGCTTCCTGTGTAAAGAGCAAGTTCACTGATTGCCCGTATGCATCTGAATAATTCATTATTCCATCAGGAATGTCCCACTCGTACTGGTTAATGGTTTCAGGATAGTTCAGCCTATAATTATTAAGTTGACCGTCACACACGTACGATTCCCCAAACAACTCACCCGACAGCGATAAAGAGTGACTAACCGTAAGATGCAAATATTTATATGCCGGTGAACATCCGTTTCCTGTTTCGTAAGGGATACTGTCCACAAAGCTTCCTGCCTGAAGATGAGTATATTGAAAACCATAGTTATCGTAATCTGCTCCTTCACATGCCTCATCATAAATGTGAACATTTCGAGATAGAACAGTCAAATGCAGCATGTTCAAAGTTCCCGACATACAATCTTCTGGATTGAGATTCACATTCGGGAAATTGAAGGTTCCAATCTCCTCTTGAGCAGGCAACTGAAAACCGTGTGCATGGTAACTTTCTCCTTGGCAAATAGTGTCATACCAAGTGTTGCCTGTCGTCAAGTTTAGGTTCTCAATGGATAGAAAGTCGTAAGTATGTTCACAATCGGACCAGATATCGTAGGAGGGAAAAGCAGAACAGGAAACGTCCGAAATGTCCTGCAAAAGATAAGTGCTTGTTGAAGCCGTGGAACCGTTGTTCCACTGGTAAAGGGCATATCCTTCCGGTGCGGCCAAAGTGACATTCTGTCCGTCGCAATCTACTACAGTCAGATGATTGCTTATGCAGGATGCTGTCAAGTAGGTATAACCAAATGTTTCATTGAGATACCCATCTTCGTTATAAATCCTTATGTGAATCCGCTGACCAACATACTGAGACAAATCAAAGCTCAAGGTGTTCCACGGAGACCATATTACCGAGCCTGAAATCTGAAAATTATGGGTATTTCCACAAAGGGGTAGTATGGTATGTGTTCCATCTAAATGGAAGAGATGCAAAGAAAACGTGCAGTTAGGTCTCACGTTGTCGAAAATCCTCCCCACCCTGGCATATTTGAGAAGTAAAATCGTGTGATCTGAATCCACAACAAAAGAATAAGAAATACTCTCATATCCTCTGCCAAGATCATTGCCCAATTTCACTACGGCACTTTCGCCCGGCGGCAACAATGGCAACTGATGGTATGTGTAAGGGTCGGTTCCCTGAGTTGTGATTACTGCAAAACGGTCCTCTGTCACCCCAATATGTATAGTTCCGTCAATTCCATTGAGGGTTCCGTATAAGCAGGTCACGCCTGGTGCCGAGAAGTCGGTAATATCCAGGCACTGCGCCCGCCCGAAGACCGTCGTCGCCAACAGAATTACCAACAACAGGAAACGTTTCATTTTTTTGTCAAGGGTTGTTTTTACATCGGCAAAAATACAAATTTTGTAAAAGGTTGGTTCAGGGACGTTGTAGGGGCGAAAAATTTTTCGCCCCTACGGCCCCGCAATTCGTTATTTTATCACAATTTTCTGGAGGTATTCTTTTCCTTCCGTGTCCGTCACGCGCAACACATAGACGCCGGCGGGCACGTTGCGCACGTTGAGGGTGGCGGTTCCCTGTAGGGGCGAATCATGATTCGCCCCTACCGTGCGCCCCTGCAGGTCGTACAACGTGATGTTGGCGATGTCCGCGCCGGGCAATTCCAAATGGAGGATGTCGGCGGCGGGGTTGGGATAGACCTTGAATTCGGCGGGTTCGCGCTCTTCCAAGCCCACACACTCTTCGTAGATTAAATTATGGTAGCCGTTCCAGATCGGGGCGGACTGGTACGTTGCCGTTTCCCCACAAGGCACGCGCACAAGGATGGTGTCTCCGGTGTAAAACGTGTTCGAAAAGATGGTGGGCGGAGTTTCGGGATAGCAGTTCATGATTTCGAGGCCTCCCTCGCCATAGGTTATGAAGGCTGATTTGCCGATGAACTGTACGGAAGCAGGAATATCAATCTCCTTTAACAGAGGCGTTTCGTAGAAAGCACTTCCTTCAATGGAAACGAGTTGTCCAGGCATTACAACGTGGGACAAAGCGCTGCACCCTGCAAAACAACTCTCAGGAACAGTGTCTATCAACGAAGGTATGGTTATCTGCTCGATACCACTGAATGCAAAGCATGCATCACCCAATTTTACCGTATTGACAGGAAGGGAAACGGAGGTTAGATGATGAAAACCATAAAAACAATGATTAAACAACTCCAACGGGTTCGTGTTAGGCTTAAACTCCACGTAATGACATGCAATATCAGAAGTGGAATCGTATGAGTCAATTAAATTAGGATTTCCCAAGGCAAGTTTGCGCAATGTGCCGGGAAGCACGATTGAATCCAAACAGGTGGGTGTAATGGCATCTTCAAGAATTTCCTCAAGACCTTCGTGTAGTGTGATTTTAGTCAAGGGACAATAGTAAAAGGCCATGTACGGCAGCACCGTCACCCCAGCGGGAACATCCACTTCGCGGAGAGAAGAATTGGCAAACGCCTGCTTCCCGATGTGGATCAAACCGGCAGGCAAGTCAATGGACTCCAATGGAGTGGACATGAAAGCGTAGTGGTTGATGCGTTTCACATTGGGTGACATCACGATTTCATGCAGGGTGGATCTATAGAAGGCCCCTGAGTCGATGGTTTCCACTGTGACAGGGAGAATGATGGTATGCAAGTTTTTTTGCATGTAAAAAGCCTCCTTGTCTATCGCGATCACTGTGTAGGTCAGCCCTTCGTGGGAAACCGTGGAAGGAATCGTTATCAGTGAATCATAGTCATAAACGGGATAGAGGAAACCGGGTTGCCCGACCTCGTATGCCACTGTTGGCACGGGCAAGTGGTGATACACCGAATCATGGCATCTCGTCACAGCCACGGTATAAGGCGCTGAGGATGAAGTGATTCGGTAATAAAGAGTGTCACCGTCAGCGTTGACGGCCTTGAAGTCGTAATCTGGCCAGGAGCCTTGGGCGAATGCTGTTCCGAGACCAACGGCCAGCAGCACTGCCACCATGGTCATTCTTGACCAAAAGCTGTTGTTGTTTGTTGAATGTTTCATAATGCTGTTTTTTTTGATATTGATGAAATATGACACTGCAAACCTTAGATTTGCAGCCGCAAAAATAAAAAAAAAGGATACATCAAACTGACTTAAAAATTACATTTTTTTCAGATTGCTGCCGCCGCCCGGTAGAGACGTTGCGCGCAACGTCTCTACACCCGCGACGACTTTTCCACGCATCGCATATTCTGCATTTATTAATCAACCACCACCTTCCGATGGTATTCCTTCCCGTTGGTGTCCGTCACGCGCAACACATATACGCCGGCGGGCACGTTGCGCACGTTGAGGGTGGCAATGCCCTGTAGGGGCGAATCATTATTCGCCCCTACCACGCGCCCCTGCAGGTCGTACAACGTGGCATTGGCGATGCCCGCGCCGGACAACTCCACATAGAGGATGTCGTCGGCGGGGTTGGGATAGACGTTCAGGTTGGTTCCCCCATTCTGTTGCGACACCTTTGCGCTGCGGGTTTCCGCGTCACCAAGGTTGTCATGGTTGTCCGCGTTGTCGTCAACCATCAGATCGTTGTCGTAACAAATTCCGAAGA
>CAMKLG010000081.1 GCA_946413585.1 uncultured Bacteroidales bacterium | reverse complement strand
CGTCGGAAATATCAAATGGACAGATTATGGGACTTTTGAGCAAATTTTTCAGCAATGCCAGAAAGCCGGAGGGCATGCACACCTACACGCCGGAAGAAATCAGGCACCATCTGACAAATGTCGGCTTCCGCGACCTCAACATCACGGTGAACGAAGAAAAGCGGTGGCTGTGCGCGACGGCGAGGAAATGACTGATACTTGGTTAAATCTATCTTCAACAAGTTTTCCAATTCCTCAATGGGAGTGACATGATTACAAGCTGCCATAACAAGAAAGGCTATGCCAAAAATCAATGATTTCTTCATTGTTCCTGATGATTATCTTTTAATAGCCCATTACAAAAGAAAAATCCGCAGTACCATTGCGGATTTTTCAGGAATATCCGCAATGAAAGCATTGTGAAGTCACTTTCCTTTGTGAGGAACCAATACTTTCCATGTTCCTCCATGATCATCTCCCTCCCGTTCAACTATACCTAGTTTTTTTATTTTTGCGATGTCTCGTTCTATTGTGCGACTTGTCATCGACAACTTCAGCGACATTTCTCTTGCAGAAATAAACGGATTCAGAACCATCAATTCAATGACAGTAATCTGTCTCTCAGAAAGTTGAGAAGAATATGCCTTTACCACATTCCGTATATCATCTACGACATCATCTCCGACACGATCTCCGACATCATCTCCGACATCGTGGGTGGAAATGGGGTATGAACTGCTGTTTTTTGATGCAACACTTTTCACATCTACCCTGAATGCAGTAATTAAGCTCACGTCAAACTTTGCCGGAGGATTCCCGTTCTCTTTCAAATCCGTCTGTACTTGACCAACACCTCGATTGAACATGTTAACATACCCCATTGTTTTCATAGCACTAGCTATAAGTGGATTTCGGTAATCATTCACTCGTGGAAAATTCTCAGGACGAGCGTTACCATATAGACCTCCGGCATTCAGAATTTCCAGATGACTGGCAAACTCATAGAAGCGCAATGGAGTATTACTTTGTAAGTCGCGGTGCATGCAAGCATTCAAGAGCAATTCTCGTATGGCATAGTAGGGATAGTTGTTGATCATCTCTTCGCGAAGAACAGACACAAATACAGGCTTCTTCTTGATAACTGACAATTCAAGCAGCGATTCTAATCGAGGCAACAGTTCACAATAGTTACCATCCAGCTGAAGCTCGTTTTCCACCTCGCTAGTCACATCTTCACCAAGGAAACGAACATATTGCACATACAAACCAGGCATAAAGCGTCGCGGTTTGTATCCGAACAAGGCCACAGCAGCATAAGTTGGAGATTGATGTTCCGTATCATACATACCTACGGCGGCCATCTGTTCCTCAATGGAACGGTTGTCAGTAGCTACCACCTCCTTACCTAAAAGCGGTTCCAAATATTTGGGACGGAGCAAATCAGTGTTGATGTCGCCGAGTTTGGCTGAAAAACATGGGGTAGTGTCAAAAGTGGCCATGAATGACATCCTGCGTTCAGCCAAAATACGTTCCTCGGCCTCTGTTGCTATATCACGACGTGGGCCTATACGTATAAACGATCGACCACGATATCGAACAGGAGGCAGGTCGGATGGACTCACCTCTGCCACCAGCAGATCACCCTCTGGAAACTGGAAACTTTCGACACTCATAACAGGTATCGGCAGGATATTGCCATTAGAGCGTATAGCCGCTATCTTTTTCAGCAAGTCATCAGTGACTTTCAGACCGGATAGTGTCCCGTTGTCGTATGCACCAAGGATCAGATAGCCCTTCTTGCGGGAATTAGGCAAATCATTAGCAAAGGCACAAATAGCTTCCTGAAACTTGTCCATATCACCGGTTGACGTGGTTCGTTCCACCCGATAAGTCTCATTACTATGCAGCAACTCCTAGCAACTCCTGTATTTCTTCTTTCGTTATCATATTGTCACGGATTCCGAAGTCTATAAACGTTCTACCCCAATTGTCTCAGTTTGCAAAATACTCATTTTTACAATTAGTCAGAATGTTTTCTTGCTTTATCTGCCGCCCTCACGGCCCCAAAACAGTGAATATTAACCACGCGGTAGCTGTCGATTTCAGCGATGTTTTCTTCCCATTGGTCCTTGCCTTTGGTCAATGTGCCGAGGTTTTGTATAGTTCGGATTCGGTCATACTCTTAATAATTTCAGCATAGCTCAATTATCGTGCAAACTTGCAGGTCATCACAACACTATCCCCTTCTGTCACAGAATTCGAAAAGTATTGAAAATGAAGTTTGTCATTGTACCAGTCATTGCTGTAAACCTTATCTATGTCGCCAATCAAGGTTTCATCATTACAGAAATTATCCCCTGCCTTTCTGAATGAAATGTACATTGTATCAGAAAGATGTCCCTTGAAATGCACAGAGGCTTTCCATACAGTTGCAGTGGACTCAATAGCAAAACTATCTGTTGCGAGTTCCGTTGTTGGGTATAAGACAGTCTTTCCATCGTACTGATTGTCACCACAAGAGATTATCATTACGAGAGCGAGCAGCACTCCGAATATCATTATTGTCTTCTTCATAACTTTTGATGTTTATCTTTTCCTAATATGATGCAAAAAGCCGAAAGGATGGGCAGTTAGTCGGTTTTTCAAATAATCTTTCCTTCCCACAATTCTTTGAAAAAGTCCGTCACATAATACAAATCGACATCCCCGCTCCGTCGGGTGACCCGGTCGCGGGAAACTAAAATCTGCCTGACATTGGGGTGCTCCTTGGCAAATTCGGCAAGACCTTTCTTGTGACTTGCTTGAACCGAATCGGTCGATTTGATTTCGATGGCCACCCGCGCATCCCCGATGACAGCGTCCACCTCCAGATTGTCGTACGTATGCCAATACGCCAACTTTTCCTCGCTATCGCTGTAACCGAGATACGCCACAATCTCCTGCATCACAAGATGCTCGAAAGCATGACCGTATTCAGGAGTCTTTGGGGCGAGATGATGACGGCCGGTCAGATAATTGGCGATGCCCACGTCAAAGAAATAGAATCGCGAAGCCTTGGTCAGCTTCCGTTTGATGACTTTCGAGTAAGCGGGCACCTCGAATCCTAACAAGGTGTCACAAAGTATCTTGTAATAAGCTTTGACCGTATTGGCTGAAACGCCACAATCCGCTGCCACATTCTCATAATTGAGCATCTCACCGTCCGAAATGGCAGCCACCTCCAGAAAACGGACAAAGTCATCCACGTTTTGTACAACGGCTTCTTCGATGATTTCCTCCTTCAGGTAGAGTTCAATATAGGATTTAAGGCGGTTGCGGGCATTCGCGACCATATAGTGCCGTGGAATCATACCGTTTTGTACAGCCCTTTCGAGATCGTAATCCGGAATCTCCGCACTGACCAAAGGGAATAGCGTTTCAGGAATAGCCCGCCCGCCGAGATTGTTGGCACCGCTCTTTTTCAACTTTCGGGCACTGGAGCCGCTAAGAATAAAGAAAAGCCCCCTGTTCACCATCAGCCAATGGACTTCATCCAACAAATCGGGTACTTTTTGGATTTCATCCACGATGACTAACGTCTCAGGCGGATAACGTAGCAACGATTCACGAAAAACTTCAGGGTGCTGACGGAATCGATTTCTCAACTCAGAGTTCAGGAGGTCGAAGTAAACAGCCTTCGGGAAACGCTCTTTCAACAGCGTTGACTTTCCCACCTGACGGCCTCCGAACAAGAACATAGCCTCGTCCAAACGGTTCTCAATATCGAATATTCTATGGTACATAACGAACAGAATTTCCGCAACGTCATTGCGGATTTTTCAAGAATATCCGCAACGGTGCTGCAAAAATACAATAAATTTTGATTATGCGACAGTTGTTCGAAAAAATATTTTCATGTCAGGTCTGAGCACTTTGTTTCGGTGCCACACATAATCCGGAATTGTCGCTTTTCAGCCATCATCATTCCATTGGCGACAACCTCCACCCATTGTCCCCGTGATAGATCATCTGGCGGGTCATGCCGCCGTCGATGCAGATGTTCTCGCCGGTGATGAAGCCCGTCTTGTCGGAACAGAGGAACAGTACCATGTTGGCGATGTCGAGAGGATTGCCCACACGACCCGCCGGCTGCTGCACGGCGTCGGGACCTTCATAGACGGTGTATTGGGTGTCGATCCAGCCCGGAGAGATGGAGTTGACACGCACCTTCCCCGCCAGACTGACCGCCAGCGCGTGAGTCAGCGCGGCGATGCCACCCTTGGCGGCCGTGTAGCTCTCGGTCTGCGGCTGGCTCATACGGTCGCGGGAGGAGGAAATGTTGACGATGGCGGCACCCTCCGCAAAGTGCGGGGCAAAGAGCTTCGCGAGATAGAAAGGAGCCGTCACGCCCACGCTCATGGCGTACTGGAATTCCTCATAGCTGCATGTGTCGATGCCCTTCATCAGCGGCAGCGCGTTGTTGATGAGAAAGTCCACATGGCCGTGCTCCGCAACGACCGTCCGTGCGAAACGTTCCAGCACTTCTTTGTCGGAAATGTCCCCGACGAAGTAATCGCCCTCCCGCTTGTCAATGATGCAGACCTTTGCTCCCGCCTTCCTAAATTCTTCCGCAATGCAGCGGCCAATGCCTTGTGCACCGCCCGTCACGACGGCGACCTTATCCTTGAAAAAGTTCATAGCCATTAATTCAATTTTTTTGGCAAAAGTACTCATTTTTTTTGTAAACGGTGAAAACAAAAAACGCCACAAAGGTCACGAAGCCTTTGCGGCAGCAATTGTCAATATAACGTTGTCTAAATCACCGACAATTTGAATTAAATCAAATGGTTACGTTGTCATTACCCGTTTCATCTCCAGAGTCTCGTTATCCTGAAGGTACAGCGATCGCTTCCCCTGAGAATCATATTCTCAATCCGAACATCGAATTGGCTGGTTTCTTCTCTATAGCACATATCTAAAAGTTTTTCTATCAATCACACCAATTGTCCGGGCAGATGCAGTTTCTCCTTCTTGGGGAAGGTCTCTTCGTAAGCCTCGAAAGCTTCCGGATGCTCCTCCTCACGATAATCTTTCGTCTGTTCTAAACGGATATTCATTCTTTTCAATACGGTTTGTCGTCCAGCGGCCGAGCACAGCCCCAACTCTGGGCGAAGTCTTCAAAACTCTTGTTCACTTTCTTCATGAATAGCAGGCTCACCATCTTGCGCAGCAGCCAGGGATATTGTTCCGGGCCGGTGAACCGTTTGGCTTCAGGGGTGTTGAAAGTGCCTTTCTGCGCATACACACGGCCCATCTTCAGGAAAGGGGTCACCATTTTGGCTCGCTCTTCACCTTCGACGGTGCGGATGCGGAAACTGCCGCCGCGAACCATCGTTCCGCCATAACTACATCCTAACTGCGCAGGCAATCCTTGCAGAAAATGCTCGCCCAAGCGGAATTCATTCCCCTCGTCCATGCCTCCATGAAGCAGGAAGGAGAGTTCGCCCGGGGTCTGACGCTCTTTTGGCAACGTCTCTATGAATTCCAACAGCAGGCCAGGAACACATTCCACATAGAGCGGAAGGGCGATAAGGGTGCGCGGGTGGGTGAGAAAAGCCTCACGCGCCGCATCCCATTCAGTTCGGCTGGAGATGTTGTGTAGTTCCCAAGTGGCGCCAACCTCTTCCAGACCTTTGGCAAAAGAGTGGATGATTTTGTCCGTGTTGCTGAATTTCGCCGTGCGCGGACTGCCGTTAATGATCACCAAATGTTCGATTGGACCGGACATAACGGGAAGAGCTTCTTTATAGGCGCAGGCAGAACCCTGTGTTCCATCAAGGGCAATCGCGCCCAAAGAGTGACCGGCAATGTTGGCGGCTGTGCGCTTGCACCAATCCTCCATCATCTCCTGAGAGGCTTCGCCTTTGTAGAGAAGTCCGATGTTCAGCGGGTGGTAGCGCAACTCGTGCCGCATCCAGCCGTCGCGAAAGCCGATATACATGTTCAGCAAGGGCATGATGCGGTCCATCACCCGTTTGCCTTTGTAGTCCAAGAAGCCGAAATGCGTGTCGGAAACCAGCCAAAGATTGTCGGCCTTGACCAGTTTCTTCAGAATGTTCTCGTAATCGTCCTTGATGGCGCAGATGCCCGGCGTTTTGAGCCAGCACTGGTTGCAGCCCATGCAATGCGCGATTTTCATCTCCGAGGTGTCGATGATTTCCGCCTCTTGGTCTTTGATTAGCGTGCGAATCTGTTCGGATGCCGCTTCAAGTCCTATGGTGTTTAATACTATTGTCATGCCGCTTTATCTAAAAAGGCTGCAAAAGTACACTTTTTTTCGCCATGCTGTACATAACAAAACTGCCACAAAGGCGCGAATGCCCTTACAGCGGTCAGTCGTTATTGCCCACACATGGTTTGATACAATCCCGGAACAAAAGAAGTTGCCACGATCTGTGCGGCCGTTGCCAAATCAATCAGCGCGTGGCCGACCATAATGGGCAACGGATTGCGCTTGCGGTAATAATACCAACAGAGAATGAGCGTCAGCGGCAGGAAGGAGAGAAATCGGTAAACGATGTATTTGCCGTCCAACAAAGTCGGAATGAAACAATGCTGCAGGGCATAGAAGAAAGCCGGAACGATGATTGCCGCGTGTTTGTTCTTGATCTGGTTCACGCCACATCCGAGATACAGACCGTCTTCCGCAAAAGTGGTGGTGACGGGCAATAACACCACATTGACGACGGCGAGCACTTTCGGTATCGGCGCTATCATCACAGGCGGAGCATACAAGAAATTGTCATAACACAGGAAACCAGCCAGGTACATGCTAGACATGCCGACTACCAGCACCAGCAAAGTGATTCCCACTATCTGTTTCCAGGTAGTCTTGCCTTTCTGATAGTTGATCAGTTGCCAGTACGATAGTCCGTTGCACTTTGCGAGAAAGACCAGTAAGCCGATTGTCAGGAAGTTCAATATCACAGCTATGACAGACCACCAGCAACCAATTTCGCTGAGGCTTTTACTGGACAATCCTGCACACGCAACGAATACCAGCAGGAATGCTATAGAACGTATGGGTAGCCAAAGAGATAAACGTTTCATTGCTTTGTCTCTTGAATTTCACGATAGTCAGAGAGCAGGTTCCAAATCCTTGAGCTTCTTCGCGGGCACGCCGCCAACGAGCGTGTTGTCGGGGATGTCTTTGGTGACGACGGCGCCTGCGGCCACAACCACATTGTTGCCGATGGTTACACCGGGCAGGATGGTGACGTTGCCGCCTATCCACACGTCGTTGCCGATGCGCACGGGTTTGGCATACGCCATATAATCACGCCTTTCTAACGCCGACAATGGATGACCAACAGTCGTAATCAAAGTGTTCGGACCAATCATTACATGATCTCCGATATACACTTCGCGAATGTCGAGAATCGTCAGATTGAAGTTGCCGGTGAAGTCGTTGCCTATGAAAATATTCTTTCCGCAATCGCAGCCAAAGGTTTTTGCTATCCAGACGCGCTCGCCCACAGCACCTAACATCTGCTTAAGATGTCTGTATTGCGCATCATAATCCTCGCCGTCAATAGCATTGTATAGCTCGCATTGACGAATCGCTTCACTTTTGCGAGCGATCATCTCAGGGTCAGCAAACGAATAGGGTAACCCTGCGTTGCATTTTTCTAATTCTGTCATAATTAATTCATTTCTGAATTTAGAACTTGAGCGGCAAAAATACGCATTATTTTGTAATGCAGACAAAATTACACCGCCGCAAAAGTCACAACCTCTTGCGGGCGGTCATTCCATCCGTCCCCATTTCATTTGACTATCGTCGAATTCCTCCTCGCTCGGCATAGCTCGAACAAGTTCAGCTCTGCTCTCGCTCGTTCGTCATTTCCTCGCCTTGTTTGTCGTACTGTTTGCGCTTGCCAATGGGAGGCTCTGTGAGGGTGATGCGCACTACGGCCGTCCGTTCGAGGCTGCGGGCAATGGCAGCATCGAAAGCGTCCATGTGTTTGGGAAGGAACCGCTGGCAGATGACCCGCAGACCCTCGATCTTCTCTTCGCGGTCGGTCACCAACTCCGCCTTTCCAACGGCAGTGGCTGATTTGTACTGCAGCGTGAAGTTGCCGTCCTTCGGGCCAACAGTAGGCGCACATTTGGTGACAGCCGACAGGAAGACCGTCGGACAGTGTGCTATGCAGTCGAGCTTTTCGCCCTCCA
>CAMKLG010000080.1 GCA_946413585.1 uncultured Bacteroidales bacterium | reverse complement strand
TCGTACCAATCCGGAAACGATTGGATGCGGGCACATTCACGCACAGTCATGATACGGGGTTCGCAGTAATGCAGGTAGTCATCTGGATGACCGGTTATCGTGGGCGAAACCTTAGTGGGATCCAAGATGGTGATGCCACGCTGTTTGATGCCCCATTGCTCACGGGCTTCTTTGTCAATCCTCTTGCCGCGTTGCGGATAATCAGCCAATAATCGTTTGTAACAATCCATTTTCTCCGGTTTGTGCTTTGCGAAACTATGACTGTCGGCTATCTCATGTGTCTTGGGATAATCCCCACGCATCAGTTTCTCGTATGCCGTCAGTTTTTTGTTGCCGTACTTTCCGGAATAAAACCCTTTGCGATCCGGACTCGGCTCTTCGCCATTGGAACGCAACAGATCGGAAATGGCTTCCTTTAGTGTTACGGTTGGCTTCAATCCTTTTTGCGACAAGAAGTTGTCTCGGTTTTCCATCAATAGATTTTCGAAATTCTCGGGAGAACCGACATCTTTTCGAACACCCACTAAGATGAAACGCTTGCGACGTTGCGGAACACCATAATTGGAAAAATCTATGACGTGGGGCTTGACATTGTACCCTAATTCTTCCAAACCGCATATCACTTTATGTGAATATGGCTCAGCACCGTCTTTCTTGTTCTTATCGAAAGCGTATGTGAATCCTTTAACGTTCTCAAAAAGAATCATCTTGGGCTGCACCAATTCAATGAACTTGATATAAGAAAATACCAATTGGTTACGGACATCTTCCTCTACATGTTTACCTGCCATGGAAAAACCTTGGCACGGAGGGCCTCCAGCAACCAAATCCACCTTACCTCTCAATGATTTCAACTGTTTCGGATACTTTTTCAATACCTCATTAATATCATGCTCAGTTTGCGGCAACCAATCTGGCCAGTTGAAGTGTTTTTTGTTGTCAATCAGATTATATTTCAGCGTTTCAAATGCAAAAGCATTTTTTTCAATGGCGAACAAGCCTTCCCATCCAGCTTGATACAAACCAAGCGACAACCCTCCCGCTCCCGCGAAAAGGTCTATCACCGTGGGGGTGTCACTCGCTCTATATCTTTCATTAGCCGACATTTACCGCTAAATTAAATTAAGCCCGCAAAGATACGCATTTTTTCTTTTTCTCCGAATCTTTATTTCCGTTCACGAAACCTCCTCCGCTACTTTTTCCACACTTATCGAATACTTCCCCATCAGCCTCTGCACCAGCCAAATAGCCTCTTCCTTGTCGAGCTTGTAACCCAACACGTCGTAGTAGGCGGTTGCCGCGTGGTTCCACCTGTAGGACATCACCGGCCCGGGCTCACGGCCTCTCACGAGAAAGTCAGAGAAGTCAGGCGCTTTCTGCCATTCAGGTAGCGTGCAGTCGGCTTCGATGGTCAGTTCCAGATAGTCGCCGAAACCCATATCGTATGGAGGAATCAGAGCGCTGGGGACGTAGCCTTGGATTTGCCAAAGCGGCTTCATGTCATTGTCATACAAGGTGTAGGTGCCTTCGTCGCGCACTTTTGCCCAAACATGCAAATAGCCATTGTTTTCGTCCCAGTCCTTCAGCTTCTTCTCCCTTAAATCTATCCAGAACTCCAGTAATTTGGTGCTCTCATCGTACATCGGGGGCACGAAAGATTCGTCACACTCTAATTTTGGCATCAGACCATCGTCGAAGGAGACCATCGTGTGATTGTCGCGTTTGTCGTAAGGGAAGGAAATCCGGAGGAATCTAGCCTCGTTTTCAAGTTTTTCTTTTAATGTTGTACTCATAGGTTTATGTTTTTGGTTTATAAATAGTGGTCAAATGACCGATTGTTTTTCCGATGTCCTTTGTCTTTTTGTTTTCTTATATTTATTTTGTTTTCAATATATTATAGCCACAAACAAACATTTGTTTGCTGTTTGCAAATATACAATTTTTTTAATATAACAAAACAAATAAAAAATATTTTGACTTGTAATGGAATGTCTGTCGCTTCTCGCCCCTGAAGGGGCTTTCTTGGTCAGCAGGGCTGCATTCCCCTACCAAGCTTCTGTCCCTGCCGGGACATTTCATCGCCTTTCATCGCCTTTCATCGCCTTTCATCGTCTCATCGTCTCATCGCCCCCGCGAGAGCAACCTCCCAATCCGGTTCTTCCCGTTCAGCTCCGCCACCAGGATGATGCCGAAAGCAATGGCGATGGTGACCTTCAGAGCGGTGACGCCCGTCTGCACGGCGGCGCCAAGCTGCTCGGAGACAAGATTGTAGGTGGTCCAGAAGATGCCTGCGCCCGGCACCAACGGGAAGATGCCGCAGATCAGATAGACCGTGATCGGACACTTGCGCACGATGGCCAACACCATGGCCGTGAAGGTGACCAACACGGTGGCGAAGAAGACCACGTTGGCGACGGACAAGCCCGTGTGGTTCGCCAGGATCAAGTAGAGCAGCCACCCCAACATCCCGCATAAACCGCTGTCCAAATAGTACTTGCGCGGCACACCGAAGAGCACGGCGAAGGCTACGGTGCCCACGTAGGCAGCTAACAGCTGCACGAACATTCCCGCCGTTTCGGGCGCGGCGGTCAACGTCTCCAAGTGCTGCATCGTGCCGCTGACGGCCGCGTCCAACAAGAACGCCAAGGCCACCCCCATGGAGATGCAGAAGAAGGTGAGCAGCGCGTCTAACAGTCGAGTGACACCGGCAATGTAGTCTTCGTGCGCCAGGTCGCGGATGCCGTTGGTGAAGGGCACCCCCGGAATCAGCGGGATGATGGCCCCGATGATCATGTTGCTGAGGTGCGTGCCCAGACCCATTCGGAACATCACCCCGCAGAGCAAGGTGGCCAGCAAGCCGCCCGTGATGGCGCCCGCGATGCGCGAAAGGTGCCGGTAACCGACGAACAACATATAGACCCAGAGCACCAACCCGGCCACGAACGCCGCTATGCTGTCGGCGAAGCCGCCGCCGAAGATGATGCAGAAGGCCGCGCTGCCGAACGCGGAGGCCGCGATCTGCTCCCAAGCGGGCTTCGGACGTATGGCGCGGATGGACTTCAGCCGCGATTCTAACTGATTGAGGTCGCACTTGCCCTCGGAAACTTCGCGGGAGAGCTGGTTCACCGCCACCACCTTGTCGAGACTCGCTCCTTTGATGGGGATGAACTTGGTGCGGGCGAACCCTTTCGCCGTGGCCATGATGCCGTTGCTGAGCACGAAGAAATTCTCGTCGTCCACGCCGTAGTGGCCGGCGATGCGCCGCATGGTTTCATCCACGCGCGAGATCTCCGCCCCGTTCTCCAAGAGGATCGCGCCGGCCTCGTAGGCCAGCTCCATGATTCTGTTTTGCTCGTCCATATCTCGTATCTCCTTTCCAGTGTGCAAAAGTATGCAATTTACGAATACAAAAACACGAATTGTTCCGTGGAGACGTTTCAGGAAACGTCTCTACAAAAGACAAAAAAAAACGGCAGATCCGTTTGAATCTGCCGTCGTGGATATGAATAAAATGAATTATTCTGCTGTTTCAGGAACAACGTTGAGCTTGATCTCCACCTTGAAGTCGCGGTGCAGGTTCACCTGGGCGGTGTATTGACCCAACTCTTTGATGCGGTCTTCGCTGATGGCGATTTTGTGACGGTCGATTTCGATGTCGTGTTGGGCCTTGAGGGCTTCAGCGACCATGATGTTGTTCACAGAACCAAACAAAGTGCCGTTTTCAGATGCCTTGGCGGGGATGTTGACTTCGAGGCCTTCGATCTTGCCGGCCAGGAACTCAGCTTCCTTGCGGATCTTCTCTGCCTTGAAAGCGCGTTGTTTGATGGTTTCCGCCAACATTTTCTTCTTTGCCGGGGTAGCGAGTTCGGCATAACCTTGCGGAATGAGGTAATTGCGGGCATAACCGTCTTTCACCTTTACGAGGTCATCGGCAAAACCCAGATTAGCTACGTCTTGTTTCAATATAACTTCCATGACAAAATGCTTTTTTAGTTAGATTTTAAATTATCGGTGACGAACGGCAGAAGAGCCAGGTGACGGGCGCGTTTCACGGCCTGGGCCACTTTCTTCTGATATTTCAGGGAGGTGCCGGTCAGACGACGAGGCAGGATCTTGCCCTGTTCGTTCACGAATTTCTTCAAAAATTCAGCATCCTTGTAGTCGATGTACTTGATGCCGCTCTTTTTGAAACGACAATATTTTTTCTTCTTGATGTCAACTGCTACGGGAGCAATGTATTTAATATCGTTTTGCTGTGCCATAATCTTATGCTTCTACTTCGGTTTTGGGTTCTTCGTTAACTACTTCTTCAGCAACGGGTTGCTGCTCGGCTTTCTGTTTGCGGTTGTTGCGTCTCTTCTCTGCGAAAGCGATGGCGTATTTGTCCATCGTCACGGTCAGGAAGCGGATGATGCGCTCGTCGCGGCGGAATTGCAGTTCCAGCTCGCCAACCACGTTACCGTCGGCCTTGAATTCAAATAAATGATAAAATCCGGAGGACTTTTTCTGGATGGGGTATTCCAGCTTGCGCAGGCCCCAGTTCTCCTGGTGGACGATTTCCGCACCTTGGTCGGTGAGAATCTTCTCAAACTTCTGTACCGTTTCCTTCATCTGTTCATCAGACAAAACGGGAGTCATAATGAAAACGGTTTCGTAATGATTTGCCATACTGTTTTTAATTTATTATTTGTACTATAATTTTGGGCGGCAAAAATACACTTTTTTCTTTTCACTCAAGTTGTTGAGTGAGATTTTTTTTCAACTATGAAAAAACAATTATGAATTATACATTTTAAATTGTGAATTGAAAAAATCGTATCTTTGCCCGTTTTTTGAACATCTCAAATTTAATAATACATTATGGAAAAAATCAAAATTGGTATTAACGGTTTTGGCCGTATCGGCAGACTGGTTTTCAGAGCAACAACAGAAAGAGACAATGTGCAAGTGGTCGCCATCAATGACCTTCTGGACGTGGATTACATGGCTTACATGCTTCGCTATGACTCCGTGCATGGCAAGTTCCAGGGCGAAGTGTCCGTGGAAGACGGTATGCTCGTGGTGAACGGCAACAAGATCCGCGTCACCGCTGAGAAGGATCCCGCCAACCTGAAATGGAATGAAGTGGGCGCTGACTATGTGGTGGAATCCACCGGTCTCTTCCTGACCAAGGAACTCGCTGAGGCTCACCTCAAAGCAGGTGCCAAACGCGTGGTGATGTCCGCTCCTTCAAAGGACGACACCCCGATGTTCGTCATGGGCGTCAACAACAAGGAATACGCTGGCCAGACGATCGTTTCCAACGCTTCCTGCACGACCAACTGCTTGGCTCCTCTCGCCAAGGTTGTTCACGACAACTTCGGTATCGTGGAAGGTCTTATGACGACGGTTCACGCCGCCACGGCCACCCAGAAGACCGTTGACGGCCCGTCCAAGAAAGACTGGCGCGGCGGCCGTTCCATCCTCGGCAACATCATCCCTTCATCCACTGGCGCTGCCAAGGCCGTGGGTAAAGTGATCCCCTCTCTGCAAGGCAAACTCACGGGTATGTCCCTGCGCGTCCCCACCGCTGACGTTTCCGTGGTTGACCTGACCTGCCGTCTCGAGAAAGCTGCCACCTACGAAGAGATTAAGGCAGCCATGAAGAAAGCTTCCGAAGGCGAACTCAAGGGCATCCTCGGCTACACCGAAGACGCTGTTGTCTCCACCGACTTCCTCGATGAGAAGAGAACTTCCGTGTTCGACGCCGGCGCCGGCATCATGCTCAACGAGCATTTCGTGAAGCTGGTCTCCTGGTACGACAACGAAATGGGCTACTCCAACAAGGTTGTCGATCTGATCTGCAGCATGAACACCACCTGCCCGCTGAAATAGGCAACAGGCAATAAATAGTAGAGACGCAAAATTTTGCGTCTCTACATTATTCAAATAAAACCCAAAATTACCAATTATTATGGAAAAGTACGTTTGCGACCTTTGCGGTTACGTCTATGATCCCGAGGTCGGTGATCCCGACAACGGCATCGCCCCCGGCACCGCCTTTGAAGATCTCCCCTCCAACTGGACCTGCCCGATGTGCGGTGTGGACAAATCCAGTTTCTCGAAACAATAATTCGGTTTGCGATATGTTGTGTGATGTGGGGCGAATCGTATACGCCCCACATCAATTGCAAATCCAATAAAAAACCAAGCGACCGTCCTCATAGAGGCGGCCGCTTTTGTTTTATAAAAAATTGTAGAGACGTTTCAGGAAACGTCTCTACATCTATAATGTATGGAAAAAACAAAATGTTAAAGTTTCAAGCCAAAAGCTAGAAATAGAGGTCGCGCTCGCCTTGCTTGATGCGCTCGATGCGCTTCAGCAGCTCGTCATGGAATTTCTCATCGACGTTGACGAGGTTGTTCTCGATTACTTTCCAGCCCTTGGCGGCCACCTCGGGAGTGGCGTAATCCACGAGGTACTCGCTCAGCGTCAGGATGGCGTTGGGCGTGCAGTAGCGTTTGATGAAGCCGGGCACGCTGAACTCCATGAAGTGCTCGCCGGTGCGGCCCAAACGGTAGCAAGCGGTGCAGAAACTCGGGATGAAGTTGTTGTCTAATAGCTCGTCGATGATTTCGCTCAGCGAGCGGTCGTCGCCGATCTTGAACTGCTCGCGGTGCAGGTTCTGATCCTCCTGCTTGTCGCTGTTTTTCTCGGTCTCCTCATGATGGTACTTGTAGTCACCGATTTGCAGGTTGGTGCCGCCGTCGATTTGCGAGATTCCGTACTGGATGGCTTTGGCGCGGAACTCGGAGGTCTCGCGGGCCGTCAGGATCATGCCGGTGTAGGGCACCGCCAGACGGAAGATGGCGATGATCTTCTCGAAGGTGTCGTCATCCACAAAGTACTTGGTGTCGATGTTCAGGCCGGAAGCGTCCTTGATGCGCGGGAACGAGATGGTGTGCGGTCCCACGTTGAAGCAGGCCTCCAAGTGGTTGGTGTGACGGATCATGGCCAGCACCTCGAAACGCCAGTCGTAGAGGCCGAAGAGGATGCCGAGACCGTTGTCGTCGATGCCGGCCTGCTGGGCGCGGTCCATGGAGGTGAGTCGCCACTCGTAGTTGCCCTTGATGGTGTTGGCGGGGTGGTACCAGCTGTATGCCTCGGGGTGGTAGGTCTCCTGGAAAATCTGGTAAGTGCCTATTCCGGCTTCTTTTACGATGCGGAAACCCTCCACATCCAGCGGGGCGGCGTTGATGTTCACGCGGCGGATGGAGCCGTTGCCTTTGTGCACCGAGTAGGCCAGTTTGGTGGTGTGCGCGATAAACTCAGGAGAGTATTTCGGTGACTCGCCATAGACGAGGATCAGACGCTTCTGACCATCCTCTTCCAACGCTTCGATGTTGTGCACGAACTCCTCGTCGGTGAGGGTGGTGCGCACCTGTTCGCGGTTGGAGGAGCGGAAACCGCAGTATTTGCAGTTGTTCACGCAATAGTTGCCCACGTAGAGCGGAGCGAACAGCACGATGCGGTTGCCATAGACGTTGCGTTTCAACGTGCGGGCGCCCTCCTTGATCTCCTCCACCAGCTCGGGGTCGGTAGTGTTGATGAGCACGGCCGTTTCCTCCATCGTCAAACGGTTCTTGTTCAACGATTTGGCGATAATCTCGCGCACCCGCTCGGGCGTGCTCTCGGTCTTGTTGATAAAATCCCAGATCTCTTCCGGGTCGATAAACGGTTTCCCGATCTCATCGGGAATGCGGCATTTTTCGGGGTTGAATTGCATATTTGTAAGGGTTATTGGTTATCGGTTATTGGTTATTGAATGTTTAGAGTTTATAGGTTAGTGGTTAGTGGTTTGTGGTTTAGGGTTTAGTGGTTTAGGGTTTAGAGGTTAGTGGTTTGTGGTTTAGGGTTTAGAGGTTAGAGGTTAGTGGTTTAGGGTTTAGCGGTTTTGGGTTTAGCGGTTTTGGGTTTAACGGTTTAGTAATTAGTGGTTTATGGGGAGTAACACCCCCCTTTAGGGGGGCAGGGGGGTATCATGTTTTTGTCACTACAGCTTTGGCGGAGACGTTCATGATTTTTCCCAGCTGTCCGGAAAGCGAATTAATTTCATCAACTCCGCCTTCGACGATGAGGGAGATGACGGCTACGGGGCGGTCGTGGAAGGGCAGTCCTTGTCGCGCCAACACAATATTCGAATGCGCGGAGATGACTTCGTTCACCTGCGCAGCCGCTGCTCTGTCTGACAATAATACCGTAATGGTGCCTA
>CAMKLG010000079.1 GCA_946413585.1 uncultured Bacteroidales bacterium | reverse complement strand
TTACGAATTGCGCCAATTGCTGCCATAGATTCTTTTTATTTTTAGTTATACATTAATATTCAAAAATTAGCCCGCAAAGGTAGTATTTTTTTGCTTTGCTTTGACCATGGTCTTAAATTTTATTTTTCGTACGTAAGTGTTTGTGAATTAGCGGTATAATAGAAAAAAGACGGCATTGTGTCCGTCTTTCCTCGTTGTTTTTATACAGTATTTATATGAGAAGTGTCTTGATACGGCGCAAAATCGATGCCTCTATGGACGATATACTTGGGCTAGAAACAGGTTGTGCGCCGCCTGTTCCGTGTAGTTCCATTCTGGCGGCAGACATTCTGGACACCAATGGCCACCTTCAAGAATCAGTCTCGGGGAAGCCTCGAACACGTGTCCGTCGTGACATTGCCAAGTCAACTTTTTCGCGGGATCTCCATCGTATGATGTGGAGACAAGTTTACCGCCACGAAACTCGGCGGCCTTTTGCAACTCGTTGACTGTCAATTCGGAGAGCTGTTTCGATTCATTATAACCGTGGTCAATATGAACTGCTTGGTCTTCTCCCGGTGGTTCCGACAAATCCCACTCTTTCCAGTCTGGAATGCTACGGTACTGTTCCAGACTGCCGTAGTACGCGCGGATTCGGCGTTCGTCGTTATGCTTGATCCAATATTGCGTGCCGTAGGTTTTCTTATTTGCCAAGGTGCGTAAAGCCAATTTGATGATAAATGGCGGTGCGATCTTTGCTAGTTTAAAGAATTTTGGCAATGCATCGCTCATCTGTTGGAAATAGTCGTCCACGTGGATATTTGCGCGGAAATGAAGATAGTTTTCCAATCTATCAGCATCCAAATAATATTGTCCGTGGAAATTCTTGAGTACAAACCAGTTGGCGTTGAATATTTTTTCGGGGCGAGGGCAATGCACCGCATTCAGGACACGGCATTCCATCTCGTAGTTGGTCAGTCGGTAGGATGGGCCGCTGCTGATATTGTAGAAGTGGTTCCAAAATTCTTCGGGCACTTCGTCGCGGCAGACACGTTCGAGCAATCGCCCTGAGTCCTCCACGGTGGCCCATTCCAGTACGCCTTTGATGGGGACATGGAACATAATGGGGTCGAAATTCTTGAGGATGGCAGGGTAGAGGATACCTGATTGTCGTAGGCTGACCCAGTGTTGGAGTCCGGAGTCGGCGAAGACACGCTCGGCGATGATTTTGCTCACCCCGTAGCAGTCGTATTCGCTGGCGCAAATGGGGTCTCCGGTGCGTCCCCAGTGCAGCGGCACGCGCCTGTCGGAGGTTTGCGCCACAGAGCCGATGTAAACAGCTTTGATTTGGTCTGCGTTCGGTTGTGCGAGAATGGCCTTCACCACGTGCTCTGCTGCTGTGACGTTCACTTTGAGGGTCTTCTCTGGGTGGTAGTCCGCCTGAGGGGAGACCATGCCGCCCACATGCAGGACCACGTCCGCCCCCGTCACGCCCGCAAGCACGTCATCGTAGTTCATCAAATCACCCCACACGATGCGGATTTTGTCCGCAATCGGGGCTAATTTTTTTTCGTTTTTTGGACTTTTTCGTGCTAATATGGTCACGTTATACTGCTCGGGATATTGCAACAGCTCTTGCAGTCCCGCCCATCCCATAGTTCCGGTCGCGCCGGTCAAAAAAACATTTGTTGGCATTATTTACAAAAGGTTTGGTTTCGGAATAAGAAAAAGGACAATTATTCGTCCTTTTTCAAAGTTGATAATATTGATTCTATTTGTTCACGTAATACAAGGAAAGTTTTTAGTGGCTGTTGCCCATGCTATTCTTGGGTTAATGTTGTAATAATCATGCACAAGAACATTGCGCATTCCCACAACCGACGGCCAATCAATTTCAGGATGTTGGTTTTGTAATTCATTAGTAAGGTGATTCGCAGCTTCACCTACAATTTCAATGTTCTTTACAACTCCAAAGAAAAGAAGTTTGTCGTTTGATAAATCTTCATATTCTTTATCTTGAAGAAATTCAAATACATTATCAATGGCCATCAAAATATGTTCAAGACGACCTGGATCTTTAACCGACTCTCTCATAGATTAATTTTTTGTCTTTTTCAGCAGATTGTTTAGCGAATGGTAGTAAAGTGCCTTCTTCAACGATATCTACGGGTTTGCCTAATTTTTCTGATAATTCATTTATCATTTTTGCATACTCCATGAGACCAATATCCGCATGATCATGGTCAAAAACCACCAATAAGTCGATGTCGCTGTTAGGTGTTTCTTCTCCACGTGCGTGTGAACCAAATAGCCAAACTCTAATCACAGGTTTGGTTTTGAAATAGTCGCGCACTGATATGATTTCATTACTGCTCATTTCCGTTTAAATTTCGCGCAAAAATACACATTCTTTTGTTATGAGAAAGAAAAAAGAATAACCTTAAACATAACGATCAGACATTCTATCGGATTATCGTGATGGAACCGTTGAAGAAAACGGAGTTGGACTCTCCATGGTACTCAAAAGAGTAGTAGTAGGTGCCGTCGGGGAGACCGTCGCCACTGAAAACGTGTTGGCCTGGATAAATGACGCCGTTGAGCGC
This sequence comes from uncultured Bacteroidales bacterium, assembly GCA_946413585.1. Classification (GTDB taxonomy): domain Bacteria; phylum Bacteroidota; class Bacteroidia; order Bacteroidales; family WCHB1-69; genus F23-D06. The sequence goes on along the minus strand of CAMKLG010000079.1, from coordinate 5,688 downwards.
GTATGAGTCATAATTTTTGACATCATACACCAGTTTTCCCCATCGATTATATATCGTCAGGCGGTTGTATCGTTGAATATTTGGGTTTTCAGAATGAAAGAGATTCGGGTTTAATCCCTCGATGGCAAATATATCGTTGATTCCATCTCCATTCGGGGTGATTACGTTGGGGAATTTCCATGTAAGTGCGTCTATGGGAATCATGACCGTCGTATCAACACAACATTTGTCCCAGCAGGTGTGGAGGGTGACGGAGATGCTGTCATCGAACGACTCTTCTATATAGCAGCGCAAATCGGTGTCGTAGAATTCCCTTCCGTCGCTAAGCACCCATTGACTCAAAGTTGCGCCAGACGAGCAGTTGTCAATGCTGAGGAGACGGTCGTCAAACTCCACAACAATAGGCGTGTTGATAACCAGGCAGATGTCGTTGGTCGCCGTAACGGGGATGGTGATAGTTGGTCCGTCAGGGAGGTTCTCCAAGACGGTGTAAGTGGTGGTGACGGTTGGACAAACGGCAATGGCATGTTGAGTTGATTGCGCATCCAGACCAGGGTCGTAGGGCGTTGAAATCCAATGGACGAGGGCGGTGTCAGGGGCGGCGTAAAGGTGCACGGTGTCGCCCAAGCAGATGCCATCCTCGGGTGCGTCGGTGGTGATGTCAAGCGGTAAGTTGCCGATAACCAACAAGTGGAGCGTGTAGATACTGTCGCAGCCATAGATAGAGACAAAAGGGTCTGTATAGGTGCCCTCTTCGGAGATGGTTTGGCCTCGCCACTGGACGGATTGCCCTTGGTGGATGGTGTCGTATTCTTCGAAGTTATAGGAGGGTAATACGGTAATGAGTTCCCATACGGTGTCGCCCACAGGGTTGATGACCACTGCCACGCGGTGGAGACCCGCGCTGTCGAAGCTGATTACCAAGGTGTTGCCGCTGAAATTGAGCGGTTGACCATCCACGTTCCACGTCACGCTTAACCCCTCGTCAATGGGGATGAAGGTGATGGTCGTGGTGTCGCCTTGACAAAGACGGTAGCGGTCTGCATGAACATTGTATTCGGCACTGCGGGTTGCCATTCCTGCGATATACGCGTAACTTTCAGCGGTGCCAAGACCATAGAAAGTGGCCAGAAAACGGCCGGTGTCGGCATCGATGATATGGGTGCCATCGCCGGTCGTGAAGCGAGCATAACTGTACCCGTTCCCAGAAGAGGTGAAATCGGAGGAAATGTCAGTTCCGTCAAGTGTGATGCCGGCTACGTTGTCGTTAGGAACCACAATGTTGACGAAATGGGAATTGGTATGGTTGGTATTGTAAACGACTGAGATAGTACGTCCAATTGCCTGATTCAAAGGGGGTACAACGACACAGGCAGGGTCTCCAGGCATACCACCTAATCCGTACCCTGTGATATAAAAACAGACCATGACGGGCGAGGAGCTGGAGACAGACAAAGCATCAGACTGGTAGAAGTCCAAGTCAGGTGTTGAGGGTTCTGGGACGTGATTGGACAGGTAAAACGAGTAGGATTTGCCGGCGTTAATGGTGTCAACAGGCTGACCTTCAACGAAGATTATGCAGTTGTCGTCGCGGGCGGTGATTTTCACGAAGTCGCCCACAAAGGGGTAGTTGTCAGCGTATCGGTGTCGTCCGGCTGTAGGCATTACCACGAAGCGGTGCCCCCAAAAGTCGGTGGGGATGGTCTGTTCGTAGAGGTGGTCGCAAGCAGCGTGATTGATGGGAACAAAGGTACACTTGTGTCCCTGAAATACTGCCACTGGTCTGGAGGCTTGGATTTTGGTGCCTGTGAATCCGATGGAACCGTTACCGGAAAATGTACCGTCAGAACTCAAATGATATACTTCGCCACGCATTAACCAAAGATCAGTTTCGTCGCCAGGATGAAGAATAATATTGCCATTTTCATCATATACGTTCTCCGCAAAAGTGACGTGAAGATGTGTGTTGTCGTAGGGCGCTACAATTGCGATTTCTTGACTGGGACTTGCGGTGCCGTAAGTTTGTGTGATGTAGTCGTTTCGCAATGAAGGTGTTGGCATGATAGAGGTCATGTCATGACTGGCTGACATGAAGTTGGAAGCATAAACGACGGCAGGGGCAGTAGTGGTGATATGCCAGCTGTTAGAAGTGACCAATGCACCATAGTGATACCAATCCATATTAAGGTTTGGCACGACGATTCGAGTGGTGGAGTCTGCCGTGATGGATACGGTGTCGCTCCATGATTGAGTAGGATCCTCTATATACGCTGTGCAGTCGTATTCGGAAGCAATGAGGATGGCACAGGTACTATTATAAAAAGAGTTGCGCAAGAATGTGAACCAGAAATCAGTTCCTGCAAGACCTGGTTCAATTTGCTGCGCCTGCGAAAGGGACGCAATAGCGAGAAATAAAAAAAAGAGTGCCCTTTTCAATTTTCAAAATATTAGGCAGCGAAGATACAAATTTTTTGTTATGGGGCGTTTGTCGTTGATTTTGGCTGTTTAACAATACGAAAAGGGCGAATAATTTTCGCCCCTACATCGTTGATTTAACACGGAACAGGCCTGAACAAACGTACACCTCTATTGCCTATTCCCTTTTGCCCAATTGTGCATTGTGCATTGTGAATTAACTAAGCTCCAGCATACGCTGTATCGGCAATAACGCTTTCTTCCGCAGCTCTTCATCCATAATCAGTTCGGGCTGCTCCTCAAGCAAGGCAGCGTAGATGTTCAGGAGGTTGTTTTTCTTCATGTTCACGCAGTCGTGCTTGACCGCGCCATTGTAGAGCGTATAGAGCTTCTTGTCGGGATTGCGCTTCTGCATCTCGTAGATGATGCCGCTCTCGGTGACCACGATGAACTCCTTGGCGTCGCTCTCGCCGATGAAGTTGAGCATGGCGGCGGTGGAGCCGATGAAATCGACCTTCTCGAGCAGCTCGCGGCGGCACTCGGGGTGCGCCACCACTATAGCGTTAGGATGCTCTGCCTTAGCCTTCTCCAAATCCTCCACCTCGTAGTGGTCGTGCACGCAGCAGGCACCGTCCCACAGGAGCATCTCGCGGCCCGTCATCCGGTTGATGTAGTCGCCGAGGTTGCCGTCGGGCACGAAGATGATCTTCTCGTCTTTGGGCAGCTGGTTGACAAGCTTGAGGGCGTTGCCGGAGGTGACGATCAGGTCGCACTGTGCCTTCACCGCGGCCGTGCAGTTGACATACGCCAGCACCTTGTGGTCGGGGTGTTTCGCCTTGAATTCGGCAAGCTTCTCGGCTTTGCAGCTGTTGGCCAAGGAGCAGCCCGCGCTCATGTCGGGCACGAGCACCTTGCGTGTGGGGTTGAGGATTTTGGCCGTTTCCGCCATGAAGTGCACGCCGGCGAAGAGGATGATGTCGGCTTGCGTTTCGGCGGCCTTGCGGGCCAGACCGAGGCTGTCGCCTACGAAGTCGGCCACTTCCTGCACTTCGGGCAAGGTATAGTAATGCGCCAGGATGATGGCGTTTTTCTCGCGCTTCAGGCGAGCGATTTCGGTTTTGAGTTCTTCGTTATTCATACTGCTTGGTATTTCGGTACTTTCCCACACTGCGCTGCGCTTGTGTGGGGTTAATTGCACTGCGTGCGTTTAGCCTTTCCGAGGCTGTGCATCATCGTCCTTACTTGAAGATGAACCGTCGGAAGTCCAACCCCAGCGCATAGACCATCAGGGCGATGAGGAGGGCGAAGCCGATGGTGTTGGCGACGCTCAGAAACTTGTCGCTGGGCTTCTTGCCGGTGATCATCTCCACGAGGATGAAGAGGATGTAGCCGCCGTCGAGACCTGGAATCGGGATGATGTTCATGAAGGCGAGGATGATGCCCAAAAGGGCGGTCATGCTCCAGAACCGGTACCAATCCCATACTTTCGGGAAGATGCTGCCAATGGTCAGGAAACTGCCGAGCTGCGTGGCACCCTCTTTAGTGAACACGATTTTGAACTGCTTGACGTAGTTTCCTAATGTGCTGAACCCTAAAGAAATACCCTTTGGAATGGATTGGATGAAGTTGTAATCGACATGCACCACTTCGAAGAATTCAGAAGGCTGGCGATAGGCCACGCCCATGTTGCCGATAGAGTCGAGGGTGACAAACGTGTGGCAGAGACTGTCACCACGGATGTAGTCGATCTGTAACTCGCTGTTTTTGTTCTCCATGAAGATCTTCTTGAAATCGAAGAAGCAGAACATCGTGGAGTCGTTTATGCCGACCAGTGAGTCTCCTTTCATCAAACCGGCGTTGTCGGCTGGAGTTCCTGCGAGCACGCTGTCGATGACGAACGGGATGCGGTAGTTGCAGAATAGTCCTGAGGACCCGGCGCCCACCACTTTTCTTGGCAGGTCTTTCGGAATGTTGATGACCACCTCTTCTCCGTCACGTTCCACGGTGACGGTCTTCACGTTGTCTAAAAGCACCGTGTTGGCGAAGTCGCCGAGTGTGAGAGGATGGGTGGTATCGACCATCAAAATCTTGTCGCCGTTTTGGAATCCGGCGTCCAGCATTTCCTGTGAGAATTCGAGCCCGTATTTGGCACTGCTGAGCGGGATGTAGTCGTTGCCCCACGTGAAGCACATCAATATATATATAATGATGGCCGTGAGGAAATTGACCAGCACGCCGCCGATGATGATGAAGAAGCGTTGCCATGCGGGTTTCGCACGGAACTCCCACGGTTTCACTTCGTTACTCAAATCGCTGGCCTTGGTGGTCTCATCCACCATGCCGTTGATGGAGCAGTAGCCGCCTAGAGGCAACCAGCCAATTCCCCATTCGGTGGATTCGGGATGTTTGGCCCACTCTTCGGGTGCTGCGTGAGAAAAGAAACTGAAGTGAAACTTGCCGTCGAAGCGTTTCATTCGAACCAGCGAGAACCACGGGTTGAAGAAGACGTAGAACTGATCGACGCGGGTTTTGAAGAGTTTTGCGAAAGAGAAATGCCCGAGTTCGTGCGTGACCACGAGGAACGTCAGGCTGGCCAAGAGGCCGAGGATTTGCATTGATATACCCATTGTTCAATTAGTAATTAGTAATTTGTAATTAGTAATTAGTAATGGTGACTTGAAACCTGAAACGGTTGATCCGAACAAGACTCAGGCGTCACATGTTTTTCGTCTATAGATACTGGCGAATATCGTCGCGCATGCGGATGGCTTCGGCGCGAGCGCAGTCGGCAAAATGGGTTTCGCCGTTTTCCTGTTTGCGATAGGCAAGGAGGATGCCGCGGGAGGAGTTGACCACGCCGCCGTTGCCGTTGTGGAGGTACTTGGCGATGTCTTCCGCCTTGCCGCCTTGCGCACCGTATCCCGGAATCAGGAAGAAGGTGGTGTTCAGCATGTTGCGGATCTCAGCCGCCTCGTCTGGATGGGTGCAGCCCATCACGCCGCCAATGGCGGAGTAGCCGCACTCGCCGAGGTAATCTTTGCCCAGCGTTTGCAGTTTTTCACCCACTACGTGATAGACGCGCTTGCCGTTCTCCGTGGGCAGGTATTCGATGTCCTTCGCACCCTCGTTGGAGGTGCGGATGAGCACGAACACCCCTTTGCCGTTGTCCTTGATGTAAGGAAGATAGGGTGAGAGGCTGTCAAGACCCATGTAGGGGCTTAGCGTGATGAAGTCGGCCTCGAATTCGCCGGTGAAGTGCGCTTTGGCGTACAT
>CAMKLG010000078.1 GCA_946413585.1 uncultured Bacteroidales bacterium | reverse complement strand
TAATTCCCGATTGGCTTACAATATCAGCCAGCGTGCCATCAGCGACTTCCTTCGCCCCGTGACGGGGAACAGGAAAGGGAGTATTCGTGATGGGGCTGTACCAAATGTCATGCCGTTTCCCATGTCTCACGAAATAGCATTTTTGTGCTTTGAGTATCCGTTCAAGTTCTTTAGTTTTCATCCTTCATCATCATTTAGCACAACGCCGCAAAGATATAAAATTATCTATCACCATTGGTCGTTTCTTGATTTTTTGATATTCATAATTATTAATAAATTCAGACCGCAAACATACAAAATCCTTTTAAGATAACCAATGGCAAAATTCATTTAACCAATTAAAAATCAAATATATAAAAATGACATTTTTCAATATGATAGCAGCATTTTTTGTAGTAAAAATTGCAAATTGCAAAAAACATGCAGAGCCAACTGTGGTTGCGTATCGGGCGAGCCAACTGAATTTTTGGAAGAAATTGGCTTTGTGGTGAACGACCACGCTGACAAGCACCTGAAAGGCCTGCGATGTTCCATGCTCCCCTATAAAGACCAGGGCTGGATGGAAAACATCCCTCTTTACGGCATTTTAGGTTACATCAAGCATCAATATGAGGCTGAGGGGCTTTCCACATGATGCTGGCCCGCATGAAGGGCGACCTTCCCGTGGCCATCGGCGTGATCCGCAACGTGAAGAAGACCTCCTACACGCAACTGTACGAAGACCAGATGGAAGAGCAGATGGCCAACGGCAAGTACAAATGCGTGGACGATCTGCTGAACAGCGGGGACACGTGGGAGATCTAATTAGAAATTAGGAATTTTGAATTAGGAATGAAGGGCGCTCGGAAGGGCGTCCTTTTTTTTGTGGAGGCGACAGCGGCCTATAGGGAGACGACCGTTGCGCAGTTTCTACTTTTTGAACAACTCAGCATGGGTGCCGGTATTGGTCATGATCAAAACCATCCTGTCTTTGATTTTTTTCCAAACCAGCAGCCAATCGTCTTGTATATGACATTCGTACAACCCTTTGTATTTCCCTTTCAATTTGTGAGGCCTATATTTAGCAGGCAGGGTACCTTTCTCGCTTAAAATTTTCACAGCATCGAAAAGCAATTGCAGATTCATTCCACGTTTGGCACACCGCTCAAGGTTTCGCTCAAAATTGGGAGTGGTCTCTATTTCGTACATAATTGCTGCATTTTGTTTTCAAAATCATCAAATGAAGAGAAGTGATGTACTTGTCCCTGCTCAATTTCCGACAGAGATTTGTCAATTTCGGGATAAGAATCCTGCTCTACCATTGCGGTACACTTCACCCTCAATTCCTTGGCCAAGGCGATGAGCAGATCCAATTTTGTCTGATTGTTGGTCGTCAATGTAATTGTTGCCATTCTCGTTGTTATTTTAATTTGCAAAGGTACTCTTTTTTCTTTTACATACCACTTCGGATGAAAAAAATGTGTGAAGTTTTACATCGGTGTGGATCTCATTAGCGTATGATTTGGATAAGCGAGTCGGGGGATTCCCCGCGTGCGGGACTCACGCAAAATAATAACTTGCGCACCGTATTATTATTTGTATGTTTGCAATATGATGCTGGCCCGCATGAAGGGCGACCTTCCCGTGGCCATCGGCGTGATCCGCAACGTCAAGAAGACCTCCTACACGCAACTTTACGAAGACCAGATGGAAGAGCAGATGGCCAACGGCAAGTACAAATACGTCGATGCCCTGCTGAACAGCGCGACCAAAGGCAAAAAACCGCAATCCGCCAATCAAAAAAAGCGGTATTTTTGCGTCCAAATCACGAAAGTATGAAACATTATTACATTATATTGATTCTTAGTGTATTAACTGTTTCCGCAACCTACGCCCAAGCGGACAAAACCACGGAAAAGGCAGCCGACTCGATAAAGGCATGGAAGTTTGACGGCGTGATCGGCTTGAACGCTGGTGCCACGAACCTCATCTTTTGGTCTGCTGGCGGTAACAACAACGCTAACGCACTGACTTTCGCCAAACTACGTCTGCAATATCAAAAAGATGCCATTGCTTGGGAGACCAACTTTGACACTGATTTCGGCTTGACTTGGGTCGATCAGGAAGACGACCAACTCAAGAAGACATCCGACGATATCAAGTTCAACACCAAGTTAGGCTGGAAAATCAAGGATAATTTGTACTTGACTGCGTCAGGTAGTTTCAAAAGCCAATATGCGATTGGTCGCAAATACAAAAAAGGACAATATGACCCGGTGATCTCCAATTGGCTCGCGCCGTCCAACACCGAGTTGTCGCTGGGTATCGACTGGAAGAAATCGGTCGGCAGTTGCGACTTTTCGGTCTATGTCTCACCGCTTGCGGGGGCCCTCTTCACGGCATACGTGAACGACGCGGACAACCAGAAATACACCGAAGAGTATTTGGAGGCTATGGAGGCGGCAGGAGAACCTGTTCCTGAAGAGTATGTGGACTTCCGTCGAGAGATGCAGGCCAAATACGGCACCTACAGAGTCATCCTGACTGACGATGGCATTCCCGTTGTCGATTGGCGCAGTTGTCGCGCCGAGTTTGGTCTCTCGTTCAAGGGCACCGTTGATTACAAGCACAAAAATCTGACAATCAGTTCCTCGATTTGGCTCTACACCCCTTATCAAGGAAAGGGATTCAACATAAAAGAGGCCTATGAGCAGGCCCACCCTGGCGAGACATACAATATGTATTACCCATATTCGAACTTAAACCGCCATTTTGGCAATTTCGATGTTGAATGGGACTTCCTCATCTCCTATCAGTTCCTTAAAGTACTGAACGTGACATTGGCCACTAACTTAAAATACTACAACGGCATCTTGGTAAAGGACAAGCAAGGTGTCGAAAAAGAGCGCGTGCAGTTCAAATCGGTCTTCGGCATCGGCCTTGGTTACAGTTTCTGACATTGTCATAATAATCCCCAAAATGTGTACCTTTGCCGCCAAAATTTTTCCAACATGGCGACAAAGAAATATCCGTTGGGCATCGCTTTCAGCGGCGGCGGTGCCAAGGGCGCGGCCCACTGCGGCGCACTTCAGGCGTTGAAGGAATACGGCATCAAACCCGACATCGTGTCGGGCACCAGCGTGGGCGCCCTCGTGGCGGTGTTCTACTCGGCGGGCCTCTCCCCGAAACAGATGATCGAGACCTTCCGGGGACTGAATTTCTTCAAGGACATCGTCGCGCCAAGTCTGCCGAAAGGGGGGCTTTTCGACTCGCGGCCGCTGCTGTCCTTGATCCGGAACCTGCTGCCATACAGCCGTTTGGAAGATCTGCCCATACCGACTCTCATCGTGGCTTCCGACATGGACCATGGAATGTCCAGGGTGTTCACCAAAGGGGAGATCGCCCCGCGCGTGGTGGCCTCCTGCTCCATCCCGGTCATCTTCCAGCCGATGTGCATCAACGGGACACACTACGTCGATGGCGGCACGTTCCAGAACCTGCCCGTGTCGGCAATACGGCAGAAATGCGACAAGGTCATCGCCCTCAATCTCAACCATTTGGAAGCCGAAAAGCCCAAAAACAACCTCATTTCGATCGCTTACCGCTCTTTCATGATGATGATGGTTTCCAACGTGACCGCCGATGCCGCCCAGGCCGATCTCTTCATCGACCTTGACACCTACGGCTGCATGGCCCACGACCTTTCAAGAATCGAGGAGCTGTTTTTCCGCGGCTATGAAAGCACCGTGAAAGTATTGGAAGAAAATGGCTATCAGCGTGTTATGCCAAAAGAGAAAATCCATTTTTCCAAGAAGAATAAGAAAAACGCAGCAGACGCCCCCGAAGAAACGTTCCGCAACACCATCGAAAAAGGATTGTCGGCCATCAGAGCCTTCAAGAAATGACAATCGTCCCCTTGCTGGCGTTCATCTTGATGCGGTCGCCGTTCTTCAACAGCTTCGTGGCACCTTTCACGTTGACGATGGTGGGCAGACCGTATTCGCGCGCCACCACCGCGCCATGTGACAACGACGAGCCAATCTCCGTGATCAATCCGTTGACAATGGAATAATAGGGCGACCAGCCGATGTCTGTGAAGCGCACCACCATGATCTCCCCTTTTTGCAATTGATTGGCATCCTCCACAGAATGAACGATGTGCACCACGCCTTCACACTCCCCGTTGGACACTGGAACGCCCTTGATCACGCCGTCCGCCTGCTCCACATCAAACACATCCGCCATCGGCTTGCCAATGTAGATGTCGTCAAACGAGAGTTCTTCTTGAATGGCGTGCGCTTTCCGCCTTCTGATGGACAAGGGCAGAAGCGCGTTGTCGCCATTAATCAGCTGGCCGATCTCTTCATGAGTCAGGAAGTAGATCAAATCCGGATCCGAAAGCAGTTGGGCCGCCACCAGCATATCCGCCAAGCGGGCGTACTGCGTCTTGAACAGGTCGATGATCTCTATCAACCGCGATTTCGTGTATTCGCGGTCCACCACAGCCTGACGGGCTTTTTTGGCGTAGGAGATGGAAGCCGCCTTCAACAACGGATTCTTGACGAACGAGAACTCCTTCCGGTAGTCCACCTTCTCGTCGCCGTGCGCCAAATTCATCGGCGAATGGATGATGCTCAACAGATAGTTCATCAGCGGAATCTCGTTTTCCCGCCACGGCTTGTTCCTCATTTCCGCCTCCTTGATGCAACGATGGCCATGATGCGCCAAAAAATCCTGATATTCAGCATTGATTTCCGCATTGTTTTTGATATACGACAGCAATTCCTCGGCACGGAAGTCCGCCGCTTTCGGTTCCTGACGCTTGATCTTCATCGCCAAGCCCTGCAAACGCGACAAAATGTCCGCACTTTCGATGTTCGGGATGTTGGTCAGCAGATGCGACAAGAACGACTGATACTCCTTCTTATCCGGGAAATACTTGTCCAGCATCATATACAAGGTGCTGGTGGCGCTGCCGGAATAAGCGGAAGAAGCGTAATGGTATATCAGACTCTCGTCCAAGAGCGCGATATTGGCATCGATGCTTTTGTATAATTCGCTGTAGGAATCGGTTTTCGCAAAGTGCACGCGGGTCAGCAGTGCGTCGAATTTCTTCATCGCGCGATGCCCCGAAAAGACGAACTTCAGGAATTTGACGGAATTGATGCCGCGCACCAAAGGACGGGCATACTTGGCCGTGATGGGCGGGAAATCGTGGTATTCCCCCATAATGGACAAGTTCATCGACTGCGGGTTGGCAACCCCGACCTTCGCGTGCATGTTGTAGAGCAGGTTCATATCGAAGAACAGATGCCCTGATATCGAAGAGATCAGCCGCAAGGGCTTCTCATCGTCAGGCGATTGATACGCCCCCGCTTTGGCCAGCATATAGCGCATACCGTAATCAATGGCTTTCGCCGAGGTGGTCAGGGTCAGCGGAGTGACGGCACCCGGCATCATCTCCCCCACATTCCGCTTGGTGAACAGATGCCCGCTCAAATCGTCATCTCTGTCAAACTCCTCAATATCAATTATTTCCGTCGTAATGGGACGCATTTGCAGAAAATAGAGTTCCCCGTCTTTGAGAGCCCATTCCACATCCTTCTCTTCGCCAAAAGTGGTCCGGATCTGCTTTCCGGCATCATAGAGCCGCCTGATTTCACCCTCGTCCAGCAAATCGTCAGCGCACGGTCGGTAGCACTTACGGGAAATCTCGTAACGATGGGCGGTCACCTGCCCGGAGACCAGGTTCTCCCCTTGCCCATCGACCGCCTCTATCAGGATGTCGGAGCCCTTGTTCGGACTGGCGGTGAACATCACACCTGCCTTGTCGCTGTCGATCATCTCCTGGACGACGATGTTCATTGTCCCTGTGCCCAACTCGAAGTGCTCGGCATAATCCTTCACACGATGGGAATCCAACGAATCCAGACATTTCCGGACGCTTTCCATCAGATGCGGGCGATCCACGAACAGGCAAGTTTCGTATTGCCCGGCGTTGGAAGCCCCCGACTGGTCCTCATTGGAGGCCGACGAGCGCACCGACACATGTGCCACGGCCATGGCATCAAAAGCCCGATAAAGAGCAGCTTCATCCAACTGATCAATCTCAGTGATTACAAAACCTTTAGGGACTTTAAAATAATTTCTGATCAACAAATCCAATCCCTTCGCCTTTCCTCCAACCTTTGAATACAACGCCTCAGGCAATTCTCCTAACTGAACTATTTTCATCGTCTAATACTATTCAATTCTCTTTGATTAAAAAACCGATTATTATCGTGGTTAAAGCCGATTTCCAAAATTCCGCGGCCTGTTTTCCCGTCAATGGTGAACTCCGCAATATTCTCATGCAGAATATATCGGCCGTCTTGAAAATGGTAGGTCACGCCGGCTAACACCTTGGCTCTCACAGGAATGGTTTTCCCGTCATCCAACGTCATATTTAATGACAGCTCCTGCGGAACAGTTCCTTTGTTGATTTTGTGGAAATCCAAATCCGCCTGCCACATGCAATGCATTCCTGCATCGTCGCGAAAATGCCCCACCTCTAACACGCTCATCACCGGATAGGAGACCAGCGAATAGTTGAACTGGTGATCGGGGGCCACCGCCATGAGCCAGAGGTGGTTGTTCATATAGTTCCAATCCCGCTTCCCAAAAGAGTGATCGCGGACGCAGGGCAATTGGAAGTCTATCGTATTGCCATTCAAGGTCATACGTCCTTCCAAAACGCCTTCCTGCTCATAGTGGCATTGCCCGCTGATGTTCTGCAGCTCTTCGAAAAACGCCTTGCTCCACTTCTCATTGGCCATGCCCGTAGCCATCCGCGCCGCCGGCATGTTGCTGGTGAAATCAATGGGGTTCTGCTTGGCGACAAACTTTGCCTGAAAGAGGATTTCGTCATGGTCGTTCAGGGTGCCTTGATACGCGATGCTCCAATCCTCACCCGCTTTTTCAACCAGGATGGGCGACTGCCCCTGTGGGAAAAACTCTTGTCTCAAAGAATACAATTTTCCGTCCAAATAGACTGCGAACCAGGTCTCTTCCGCGTTCACTCGCCTACCCAAGCGCGTAAAAACCGACATTTTCTCATCATGCGCAGAAAAATAGTAGGAATTGTTAATCCAAGGGTCGTCAACGCCTTCGAGTGAAAAATTCTCGGCAAATTGATAATCAAAAGGACGCTGTCCATTCCTTTTGTCTATCGCCCTGCACATCAGTTTCTTCTTGAGGTTGAAAAACATATTTTAACCAAATTTAAAATCGGCGGCAAAAGTGCAAAATATTATTGAAACCACCAAATTTTTCAGATAAACAGCTGGGAATCAACGAGAAAAAAATGTTAAAATTTCATAATCTCGAAGAGATGTAGCGTGCTACGTCTCAGAGGTCAAGAACGCAACGCGCTACATTTTATACGGATTCCTCTCCTTCTAGAATTTTTCTAAACAGGGGATTGTAAGGTTCTGCTTCAAGGCAGATTTGTTCATGTGTGACTGGGTGTTCGAATTCCAGCCTTCTGGCATGAAGGCAGATAGAAGCATCTGGCTCTGAGCGTTTTGCGCCATATTTCAGATCGCCTTTTATGGTATGACCGATGTGTGACAATTGCGCACGGATTTGATGATGACGGCCCGTATGCAGTTCCACTTCCAACAAAGCGTATCGTTCCGATTGCGCCAGCAACTTGTAGTCCAGTTCCGAGAGCTGCCAGTTTTCCTGCTCTGTGTCAGAGACATACGTTCTGTTTTTCTCGCGATTCTTATACAGCCAATTCACCAGTTTTTGTTGAGGGTTTTCCGGGCAGCCTTCCACGATGGCCCAATAGAATTTGTGGATACGATGTTCTTTGAGCATATCACTGAGGCGCGCCAGCGCCTTGGAGGTGCGGGCGTAGATGATGGCGCCGCTCACGGGGCGGTCCAGACGATGCAGCAAACCACAGAAAACATTGCCCGTCTTCTCCTTCTGCACCCGGATATAGGTGCGCACCTTCTCCAGCAACGGCTCGTCGCCCGTGTCGTCTCCTTGGGAAAGTTCGCCCGCTATCTTATTGACGACAATGATGTGATTGTCCTCAAAGAGTATTCTTCTCGCAATATCCTCGTATGTTTCAGTATTGTTCTGACTCATTGGGGAATGTGTTTTCTTTCACGTCGGAAATATAATGTTCGATAGCACCCACAATTTCCTCACTCAGATTGAGATAGCGGCGCAGAAAGCGCGGGGTGAACTGCTGGGTGATGCCCATCATATCGTGGAAGACGAGCACCTGACCGGAGGTGTGGCGGCCGGCACCGATGCCGATGGTCGGGATTTCCAGGCTATCGGTCACTTCCTTGGCCAACGTTGCGGGAATCTTCTCCAAGACCAGTGAGAAACAGCCGTGTTCTTGCAGCAGCAGCGCATTCTTGCGGAGCTGGTCGGCCTCTTCTTCCGAAGTGGCACGCACGGCGTAAGTACCGAATTTATTGATGGATTGCGGTGTCAGACCGAGGTGACCCATCACAGGAATACCGGCACTGAGAATGCGGTCGATGGACTCGATAACCTCTGCGCCGCCCTCCAACTTGATGGCATCCGCGCCCGACTCCTTCATGATGCGGATGGCCGAGCTTAGCGCCTCCTTCCAGTTGCCCTGATAGGTGCCGAACGGCATATCCACCACCACGAGGGCGCGTTTCACGGCACGCACCACCGATGAGGCGTGGTAGATCATCTCGTTGAGCGTGAT
>CAMKLG010000077.1 GCA_946413585.1 uncultured Bacteroidales bacterium | reverse complement strand
GCGTGCCCGCACTGCGGTAACGCGAACGGCAGGTCACCTTCATCCCGTCCTCAAACTCAGCGTATTTCGTCATATTAAGGTCTGAAACGACACAGCGAACGTGCTGCAAATCCTCCCGCTTGCCGAGCACCACACGATTCCTATCAGGCTGCAACGCCACCACATACGCAGGTTCGCCGAGCGCGATGCCCAAGCCCTTGCGCTGTCCAACCGTGTAATTGTACAATCCTTGATGTTTTCCCACCACTTTGCCATCGGTGGTCACGAACTCACCGACGGGCATACGTTCTTGCAAATCCGGGACTTCGTCTTGCAGGAAATGGCGATAGTCGTCATCCGTCACGAAGCAGATCTCCTCGCTCTCCTTCTTCTGCGAGAGCTTCACAAAGCCGTGATCCGCCGCAATTTGACGCACCTCGTTCTTGGTGAGGCCGCCCAACGGGAACAGCGTCCGCTGAAGCATTTCGGAGGTCAACTTCCACAGGAAATAGGTCTGATCTTTCTGGGTGTCAACGCCTTTCTGGAGGAAATAGCGGTCGCCGAATTGCGCAATGCGGGCGTAATGGCCTGTCGCGATGTAGTCGCAACCCAGCTCGTCAGCCATCTCCAACACCCTGCCCCACTTGATAATGGGATTGCAAAGCACGCAGGGATTCGGGGTCCGGCATTGCAGGTATTGGTCGATAAAATCCTGGATGACCGTTCTTTTGAAGAGGTTGCGGACATCGAGGATATGGTGTTCGAAGCCGAGTTTCTCGGCCAGGTGTTTCGCCTCGAAGATGGCATCCACGGAGCAGCAGCCCTTCTCGCGGGCGATGCAGCTCTCCGTGATTTGGTCGAAGGTGCGGAAGGTCACGCCGACCAGCTCGTAACCCTGCTCTAACAACAGCATGGCGGCGACACTGCTGTCAATGCCGCCGCTCATCGCTATAAGTACACGTTTTCCCATCTTCTTGAGATACAATAAATTATTGCACCGTGATTTTACGCACGGATTTACCGTTAGGAGTGCTAATTTCCAGCAAGTAAAGTCCCTTCGCCATACCATGGATGTCCATACGTTGCTGATTCGCACCCGCAATGCCTTCCACAGCATCTTGTTTGAGCACCTTACCCGTCATGTCCATCAACTTCATCGTAATCTTTTCAGCTTCTGCCAGGGAAAAATCGATGTTGACGTAATTCGTAGCCGGATTCGGATAGACATTCAAATCATCCAAGCCATTATAATCTTCCACTGCAGCAAGTGCGTAGAATTCCAATTTGAATCCTTCGCCCTGATCCCAGTTGTCGCTGACGAAATGCACACGCATTTTCTTGAAATTCACCGTATAAATACCTTCGGGTTGATCATAAATGTCAAAACGTTTATAGAGGACAGGGGTATTGGACGAAATATTATACACATCTACAAAATCACCATAACCCAGATTGAATTTCGGGAAATTAAAGGCATAACCGGAAATAAAGGTATGGTTGATATTCCATTTACAGGTGGTTTCAGGCAGATATTTATCGCCATCCTGCGATCCGTCAGAAATCACCGCATTCCAGACGGCGTTCAAATTCGAGTTGACATCACATGTACGTGCCTGCAACGTGGATGAATAAGAAATCAAGAAGCCATAATGGTCTGTGTTATTGGTGTTGCCCACAAAAGTAATCAACACGCTATCTGCCTCAGTGTTAAATGTTTGCGAAGGCACTTCTGAACCTGTAAATCTCGCCAACACTCCACTGGCTTCAGTGGGACCATTATAGATGGTCACGTAATCGCCTTCATTCAGGTCAAGACGGTCAAACTTAAACTGGTAAGCCGTTGCCCCTTGAGCCGCCACCATCCATGAACAATCGGGATTCGATTGATAGGGTTTGGTAGGGTAAGATCCGTCAGCCACATAGCCAAAGCTGGCCGTATTGCGCTGATGTCCTTGACAATAGGGCTGAGGAAAGACTTCTGACGGGAAGATATTGACAAGCGTCTGCGAGCCATAATCCCAATGCGACGGTCCCGACACGAAATTGTCAATGGCGTAATAACCATTCGAAGCGCCTCCCCAACCGTAGTTCAACGAGAACCTATCCTCATCATCGTAGCCATCCAGCACATAGGCATGGCAAGAAGCATAAGTCTGCGTACAACCGGAATAATAGACAGGACGATGCTGGTCAATTTCATTTTTCAACAATGCGATAAATTGTACCACTGTGGTATCCAGATAATTACCTCTGTAATGCATGGCCATTCTCTCATCGTATTTAAAAACGCTTTTGAGTTTATTCATTGCCTGCTCGGTATTGGCGCCAGAACCATCAGCGGTATAGTTCATTTGAATAGCCACCCCCATGTGGTAACACAATTTGGCAATCTCGTCTGCATAAAAATGAGGTTCATTGCACATAGCGTCATAGTGATACTTATGTTGGCCATAATAGACGGTTTGTCTTGGATAACCTTGTGGAATATAAGTAGTTACACCGACACCTTGTTCCGGATAACGGTGATAGTTCATGATTTGGGAACATGCCAATGCTACACATCCATTCGGCACACGATAATCGTAATAGTCACCGGAAGCTGCATCCCACGGGCAATAGGTATTATAGTATTTATTTTGGTTCCACGTGGTAGTCAGCAACGGGCCGCCAAAGGTGCCACGTGCTCCCTTAGGGGTAAATTCATCCGCCAGATAGCGTTCCCAAGCGGCGGCGGCCTGCGGCTTAGCCTGCCATTGTTCCTTTTCCGCAGTCGCTATTTCCTGTTTGTAAAGATGGAACAGGTCGCGCACCGGTGGAATCAGTTCAAAATCATGCTCAAATCCGTAAGACAACACAGGAGGAGTTGTCAGGGAGGCCGACACCACGACGAAACCCGTTTCGGGCAATTGGAAACGATATAGGGCCACATCGCCATTGTCTTGGGTATAGACTTCGGCTAATTTGAAATTCTCCGAAGCTGCCAATTGATTCTTTTCAATCAAGAAACGCCGGCACACTTGCGTCGCCTGACTTTCAGATACACGTTGCGCCGCCAATTGACTGACGAACAGCATTATCAACAGACTAATAATGGATAATTTTTTCATATACAAAACTATTTTAAAAACTCAAAAAGAAAATGCAAAGATACACTTTTTTAGGATTCGGGAGGGTTTGAGAGTCGAGGGGCGAGGGAGTAGGGAATAGACATTCTTAATTTTACTAACTGCTATACGGTGCCACATCGTACCCCACAAACTCGCCCTTCTGGTACTTGAAGTAGCCGCAGACGGCGACCATGGCCGCATTGTCGGTAGTCAAATCCAGCGGCGGGAGGAAGATATTGCGATGGTAGCGACGTGCGAGGTCGGTCATGGCGTTGCGCAAGCCGGAGTTGGCCGACACGCCACCCGCCAGCACCAAGTCCTTGCAATCACACTCCTTGAAAGCTTTTTTCACCTTGTCAGTCAGCGACTTCACGATGGCATGCTGGATAGAGGCCGCCAAATCATGGATGTTCTCCTCAATGAAGTTCGGATTCTCTTTGAGATTGTCGCGCACGAAATAGAGGAACGAGGTTTTGAGCCCGCTGAAGCTGTAGTCCAGTCCGGGGATGTGCGCGATGGAGAACTGGAACCGCTCAGGGTCGCCCTCTTTCGCGTATTTGTCGATAACGGGACCGCCGGGATAGGGCAATCCCAAAATCTTGGCCGCCTTGTCGAAAGCCTCGCCCGCCGCGTCGTCGATGGTGCCCCCGAGCTTGACCATGTCGAAATAGTCGTTGACCTGCAGCAGCAACGTGTGTCCGCCCGAAACGGTAAGACAGAGGAACGGGAACTGCGGCTTGGGTTTCGTCTCGCCGGGCTTGTCGAGGAAGTGCGCGAGCACGTGCGCCTGCAGGTGGTTGACCTGCACGAGCGGGATGCCCAGCGTGTAGGCCATCGACTTGGCGAAGGAGTTGCCCACCAAGAGCGAACCCAACAGTCCGGGACCGTTGGTGAAGGCGATGGCCGACAGCTGCTCCTTGCCGATGCCGGCACGTTTCAACGCCGTGTCGATCACGGGGATGATGTTCTGCTGATGCGCGCGGGAGGCCAGTTCCGGCACCACCCCGCCGTATTCAGCATGTATTTTCTGACTGGCGATCACGTTCGACAGGATGACGTTGTTTTCAATCACTGCTGCCGAAGTGTCATCACAGGAGGATTCTATTCCGAGGATATACATTTTCAATTAAGAATTAAGAATTATAAATGATGAATGATTAAAAGGCAATAGGTTTAGAAATAATGACAAGGCTTACGATATTGCAAAATTATTATCAACTATTATTTTTCATTACCCTTCATAACTTTTGGGGGAACGGAACAAGGGTTAATTCTGACGAACACGCACAGCACGCACTGAACACCCATAACTACGGGGGATCCAATTGGACGTGCAGAACAACGCGTCGAAGCTTATACCCAACGCGTTGTTCGGCACGTCCATATACAACGTACTCGACCAGTAAAAGCCGCTCTCGCCCACATTGTATGGATTCGAACCTTCGCACGAGGAAGCAGCGGGCAGAAACAGGCTCTGGCCGTTTGAAGCGGTCAGTAGGCGGCCATAAATCCCTTTGCGGGTAGTCCATGTGCAGGTGGTATTGTCTATCAGTTCTTGCCACTCTTCATCCCTCGGCATGCGGGCACCAGCACCGATGTTAACAGTAGCGGCATCGTCGGAAGCCTCCAAGGTAGTCAGGTTGTCCGTGAAGAAGTTCAGGCCACAATTGGGGTCGCTGCAATATTTTATAAGTGCATTGTAATTGCCGTATGCATAGGTGGTCAAATCATAGACCTCTTTCGGCTTAGTTTCGCCCCAGGCGTAGTAGTTACCATAGTCCTCAGGATTTTTGGCACCCACATTTCGATCAGCCCACAGCAGGCCACTTGGCAAACCAAGGTCCACCCACTGTACCGTGGCGGTGTTGCCTCCGTTGCCACCATCGTTATTGTTTTCTTTATCGCAGGACTGCAACCCGAAACCCATTAAAATTGCAGCCACAAGAAATACAAAAAATCTTTTCATCATTTTATCGTTTTTAATATTTTTTATCTTTTCATCGCCTCATCGCTTCACCGTCTCATCGCCTTTCATCGCCACACCAATCAGGAACCGACAATAGGAGGTTACGGAATCTCCGACTCGACCGAGCACCGCACAAACTTCTCCAGCACCTCCATCGCGGCCTCCGGCAGCATCGGCTCCGACACCCGCTTCTTGCCTTCATACACACAAACGAGACCGTTGGAGGCGCCCACTAGACCGTAGTCGGCATCGGCCATTTCGCCGGGACCGTTCACGATGCAGCCCATCACGCCGATCTTGAGACCGGGATAGCCGGCAAAGCGCTGCTTCACGGCAGAGAAGACCGACTGTATGTCGTATTGCGTGCGCCCGCAGGAAGGACACGCCACAAACTCCGTGTTCAATATCTTGATACGGCAGGCTTGCATCACAAGTTTCGCCAGATCAGCGTTTTGCATTTCCGAGAAATGGGGATTATGAAGCTGCACCTCACGGAGTTTGTGATGGAAGTGGGCGTAACCGGCCGCAGCCGCCGCACAACACATCCAACACTCTTCGTCAGCTTCGTCATCTTCATAAACTAACACTTTATCTTGAATCTGCAACTTTTTAACATCCAGATTCTCAATAGATTTCACTAATTTGTGGCCAAACGGCGATTCGTTCTCGGGCGGTTCTGTGAGGGAGACGCGGATAGTGTCGCCGATGCCCATCAACAGCAGTGCCCCAATACCCGCCGCAGACTTCACCCTACCCTCCCGATCGTTGCCCGCCTCGGTAACGCCGAGATGCAACGGATAGGACATATTACGTTGCAACATACTATCGTGCAGCAGTTTGGTGGCCGTCATCATCGTCAGCACATTGCTGGACTTCATAGAAATCACCACCTTGTGGAAATCGTACTGCTCACAAATCTCTAACCATTCGAGGGCCGACTGCACCATTGCCTCGGGGGTGTTGCCGTAACGGCTGACGATGCGGTCACAGAGCGAACCGTGGTTGATGCCGATGCGCACCGCCGTGTCGTGCTGTTTGCAAATCTCGAACAACGGCTTGGCTCTCAATGCCATACGCTCCACCTGTGCTGCATATTCGCTATCGGAAAGGTCGAGTTGCGAAAAATTGCGCTTGTCGGTGAAGTTGCCGGGATTCACACGCACCTTGTTCATGAACGTGGCCACCGCCTCCGCCACTTTAGGGTTGAAATGGACATCGGCCACAAGCGGAATATGCCCGTAACCGTCTGATTTTAACCGCTTTTGTATCTCCCTCAACGGTTCCACCTCCTTGAGCGACGGCACCGTGAGGCGCACCATCTGCGCCCCCGCGTCGATCATCCGTTTGCACTGCGCCACGGAGGCTTGCACATCGGCGGTGTCGGTGTTGGTCATCGACTGCACCACCACGGGAGCATCCCCGCCGATGGCAACGTTGCCTATTTGGAATTGTTGCTTGCTATTCATCGTTTTTCATCGTTTTTCATCGTACATTCATCGTATAATTCATCGTACATTCATCGCATCATCGTATCATCGAATCATCCATCCAGGGGTTGCGCTTCGCTTACCCCTGGCTACCAAGCTCTTGCCCCTAACGGGGCTGCTCAAGGAAGATGTTTAATATATGGTAGCCCGTTCGTCACAACTGCTAACTAATTGAACCCTTGTGCCTGAAGCGGCACCTGGACATTGTCGCCGGTAATCAAGTTATATCCTGCCGCCGCTTCCTTAATGTAGCCAATGATGGAGACGTTTTCCACCTTTTTGATTTTCTCGAAATCGGCTTGTTTGATGGTGAACATCAGTTCGTAATCGTCGCCGCCGTTGAGTGCCGCAACCGTATGCACAATATCCAAATCCTTGAGGGTCACGAAGGTCAACTCCGTCATCGGGAGTTTTTCTTCAAACAATACACAACCCTTGTTCGAAGCTTTGCAGATCTGCATGACGGAGGTGGCGAGGCCGTCGGTGACGTTCGTCATGGCAGTGGGCAGGATTTCCTCGCGACGCAGGTTTTCGACGATGTCAATGCGAGGTTCAGGTTTCAGTTCGCGGCGCAGGAGGTAGTCTTTGCCTGTGAAGTCGGGCTGGGCACCGGGGTTCTTCTCGAAGACCTTCTTTTCGCGTTCCAGGAGCAGCAGACCGGTGTAGGCCGCCGCGAAATCTCCTGACACACAGATAAGTTCGTTCTCGGCAGCACCTTTGCGCGTACAGAGACGGGCGGATTCACACTCCCCTATCGCCGTCATGGAAACCACCAGTTCGCGGGGCGAGGTGGTGAGGTCGAGTCCGGCGAGATCGGCATGCACTGTCTCGCAACAGGCCACCACACCGCTTAATATCTCCTGCACCATTTTCAGGTCGAAACGGTCAGAAACGGCAATGTTTACCAGCAGTTGCGATGGCACGGCATTCATAGCCAGCACATCCGAAAAGACAATGGTAGAGAGTTTGTAACCAAGATGTTGCAGCGGGAAGTAGGTAAGGTCAAAATGGACATTCTCGACAAAGACCTTAGAGGAGGTAACCATCTGGTTTCCATCGGGTTCCACCACAGTCGCATCGTCGCCAGTGGCCACGATGGTGGAACTGTTCTCTGCCGGGAAGAACTTCGCCAGTTCCGCAATCAGTTCATATTTGCCGGGCATCTTCACCGGCTCTTGGGAAGGGGTTTCAGCCATATTGGAAAATTTGCGGCAAAGATACTTTTTTTTGCGTATTTTTGCCCCCTGATATTTTTTTTGCCTATGACACCATTCGAAGTTACCATCCTCGGCTGCGGGAGCGCGAAACCGACACTGCGGCATCACACCACCTCGCAGATTATCTGCCTGAAGGGGATCCCCTATATGATCGACTGTGGAGAAGGCACGCAGGTGCAGCTGATTAGATACAAGATCCACACCGGGAAGCTCGACCACGTCTTCATCAGCCACTCCCATGGCGACCACTGCCTCGGACTGGTCGGATTGCTTTCCTCCCTCGCGCTCGACAACCGCTGCAACGACCTCCACCTCCACGTGCCGTCGGACCTGGAGCAGATGCTACAGGCGCAAATCGACTTCTTCGTGCAACACCGGAATTTCGACATCCACATCCACCCCATTGACTGCATGCAACCGACAGTGGTTTTCAAAGATAACAATGTGAAAGTCACCGCATTCCCTCTCGAACACCGCGTGCCGTGCTATGGATTCCTGTTTCAGGAGCTAACTGGCGACCGACATATCAAGCCCGAGTGTATCCGACAGTATGGCATCCCTTACGACACCATCCCAAGCATTCAGCACGAACAGGATTTCACCACCGCCAACGGGCAGGTAATTCCAAACAGTGAGCTCACTACCCCACCCGACCCCACGCGCAGCTATGCCTACCTGTCCGACACGCTCGTGGTGCCGCAATACGCTGAGTTGCTGCAAAATGTGGACCTGCTGTACCACGACGCCACCTACTGTGCCGACGATGAAGAGCTCGCATACAAATATTATCACGCCACATCCAAGCAGGCGGCGGAGTTCGCGAAAGCGTGTAACGCCAGAAAGCTTCTGTTAGGGCACTTCTCATCGCGCTACAAAGACGAGAACTGGCTATTAGAACACGCCACCAATGTGTTCCCCGACACGCTGTTGGCGGAAGAGGGACTGACGGTGGCCATAGGCGGATAACTTATACGCCTGCCTCCCCTGTCATTGATCATCCTTTTCCGGCTTTTGCCTCTTTCACGCTTGCGCCAACTGCAAACCAAAAAGAAAGGCCCCTCTTTCGAGGAGCCTTCCCTTTAATCAGTTCAGCAAACTGAAGATTAGTAAGCGATGCCTTGAGCGATCATGGCGTCAGCAACTTTGATGAAGCCGG
>CAMKLG010000076.1 GCA_946413585.1 uncultured Bacteroidales bacterium | reverse complement strand
AAATTCAGAGATTTATGAAATCGATTTACAAATATATCTTCACCGTTGTCGCGCTGTTCGCCGTCACCGCCTCCTTCGGCCAGTCGGTGCATGACCTGCGCCTCAACGAGATGATGATCAAGAACGTGGATAACTATGCCGACGAGTATGGCCGTCACGTGCCGTGGGTGGAAATCTTCAACACCGCCTACAACACGGTCAACATCACCGGCTGTTATCTCACCGACGACACGACGGGTCTGGCCAGAGCCGGCAAGAAAGGCGGCGAAATCCCAGCCCGCTGGTACCGTATCCCTACGGACCAGAAAATGTACATGCCCCAGCGCAGCTTCCTGATTTTCTTCCTGGACAACTCGCCGCTCTACGGCCCGTTCCACACCAACTTCACCCCGGAAAAGTCGAATACGCGCTACATCGCGCTCATCAGCTCCGACGGCAAGGAACTTCTCGACCTCGTGGAGTATCCCGTGGAACTGCGCGACACTTCCCGCGTGTTCGGCTACGTGGCCGACGGGGTGCGCGACAACAAGGCCTTCAAGAAGGGCATCCGCGCCTCTGGCGAACTGAACTTCCTGAGCGACTTCACCCCCGCATCCTCCAACGAGACCGAGGTGAAGATTTCCAAGCAGGACAAGCTCAAACGCGACGACCCCTACGGCATCGGCATGGCCATCATCTCCATGGCCGTAGTGTTCACGGCGCTTATCATGATCTACGTCATGCTGAAAATCTTCAACTACGCGAGCCGCCGCGCCACGATGAAGTCGAAAGCCAAGGAGGAGGCCGCCAAAACGCCCGCCATGGCTGCGGCCACAGGCACCAAAGCCGATGACGAGGCCGTGAACGGCGAGACCGTGGCCGCCATAGGCACCGCCCTGCACCTCCACTTCGGCAGTATGCACGACGAGGAGAGCGAGGTCATCACCATCAACATGCCCTCCAAACACTACTCCCCGTGGGCGCAGAAGGAACTCACCATGAAGAGAAACCCCAGAAGATAATCACCAAAATTTGAAAAATAAAGAATATGAAAACCTATAACTTTAAGATTTACGGAAACAAGTACGCCGTCGAAGTCGGCGAATTGGAAGACAACAACATCGAAGTGACCGTCAACGGCACGCCCTACAAGGTGGAGCTCGACATGGAGCTGAAACCCCGGACGGTGAAGCCCGTGGTGAAAGTGGCCGCCGCCCCGAAGGCACAGGCCGCTGCTCCCGCGCAGAAAGTGGCTCCCGCCGCTCCCACGGGCGGTGGCGGCACCCTCAACTCCCCGCTGCCCGGCACCGTTCTGGACGTGTTCGTGAAACCGGGTGACGCAGTGAAGGTCGGCCAACGCCTCCTCCTCCTCGAGGCCATGAAGATGGAGAACAACATCGACGCCGACCGCGACGGTGTGATCAAAGAGGTGAAGGTCAACAAGAGCGACGCCGTCATGGAAGGCCAGGTGCTCGTGGTTTTTGAATAAGGAATTTCATCATCATAAAAGATTGAGATTATGTTAGAGTTTTTCAAAGAAGGATTATTGCAATTCCTGAGCTATTCCGGTTTCGGAAACTGCACCTGGGGGCATATCATCATGATATGCATCGGCCTGGTGTTCATAGCTTTGGGAATTATCAAGGAATATGAGCCGCTGCTGCTCGTGCCCATCGGATTCGGCATCATCATCGGTAACATCCCGTTCACCGATGGTCTGCAGGTGGGTGTTTATGAGAACGGCGCCGTGCTCAACTACCTCTATTTCGGTGTGGTCAAAGGTTTCTATCCGCCGTTGATCTTCCTCGGCATCGGGGCCATGACGGATTTCTCGGCTCTGATCTCCAACCCGAAACTGATTCTCATCGGCGCGGCCGCGCAGTTCGGTATCTTCGCGGCTTACATCACAGCCCTGCTGCTTGGTTTCACCCCCATGGAAGCCGGTGCTATCGGTATCATCGGTGGTGCTGACGGCCCTACCGCCATCTTCATCTCCTCGAAGTTGGCTCCGAGCATGATGGGTGCCATCGCCGTGTCAGCCTACTCCTACATGGCCTTGGTTCCGGTGATCCAACCCCCGATCATGCGCGCGCTGACCACCCCGCAAGAGCGCCTCATCCGTATGCGTCCGCCTCGTGCGGTCAGCCATCGCGAGAAAGTGCTCTTCCCGATGATGTGTATCCTGCTCACCGCGTTCCTCGTGCCCACGGGTCTGCCTTTGTTGGGTATGCTCTTCTTCGGTAACCTGCTGAAAGAAAGCGGCGTGACCAAACGTTTGGCTAACACAGCCTCCGGCCCGCTGGTGGATATCGTGACCATCCTCATCGGTCTCACCGTCGGTGCTTCTACACAAGCCACCAACTTCCTGCGTCCCGCCTCTGTGCTCATCTTCGTGTTGGGTGCCTTCTCCTTCGTGATCGCCACCGCTTCCGGCGTGCTGTTCGTGAAGTTCTTCAACCTCTTCCTCAAGGGCGACAACAAGATCAACCCGCTCATCGGCAACGCCGGCGTCTCCGCCGTGCCCGATGCGGCGCGTGTCTCCTTGATCGAGGGTCAGAAGTACGACCGCACCAACTTCCTGCTCATGCACGCCATGGGTCCCAACGTGGCCGGCGTCATCGGCAGCGCAGTGGCCGCAGGTATCCTGCTGAGCTTCTTGTACTAAGAGGTGAGACGTAAGTCTTAAGACTATAAAAAAGGCATCCTTTCGGATGCCTTTTTTATTATCTACTGTCCGTAACCGTTTGTCGGCCACAAAGGTGCAGGAAATCACAATTCTTGCAGTTGTCTTCGTTCTCAGTCGGGCTGAACGGTGTTTCCTTGTCGAAGATTCGGAGAAAAAGACTATTCATACATTCTTGTATATCAGGCTTATACGTCATCAGATTTTCATCTTTCAAGATACTCGCCTTAAACAAATATACAAGACTGTTTTTGCTGACCTCTCGGGTGCTGAGGATGCCCGCTTTCACAACAGAAGACGATTCTCCGGCATTGTGTTCGTACATTAACAAATACGTGAAAAGTTGGAACAGTTTGTCGTATTTGCTGTCCGTAAAAACAGTGTTGATAAGGTTTCGCACGACATCATCCGTCAATTCCGTGTCCTTCTTCACCGAAAGACGGAGTTTGGATTCTTCCACTTTGCCCGTCTTGTAATCCAATATCATGACCTCCCCATTCCCGTTCTTCTGCACCCGGTCAATACTGCCAGTCATTTTCACCAAGAAGGAGGGTTTTCCATTCCCTGGAGTAACCGTATAATCCTGAATATCAATCTTCATCTCGTTGGATATAATCCTCCACGGGGAGTCAAGAAGCTCCGTTTTCGCCCGCTCCAAATAGCTGACCACGGTCTCTTTGATGATACGCCGGTTAATCAGCCAATAACCTTGGCTTAAATCGTTCGCGGACATTGACTCCCGACCCCTCAACTTGAGAATTTCAGCACAAACCAATTCATCACACAAGTCGATATACTTCTGCAAGACAGCCGTATAACGTTCGCTATGACTTTCGCAGGCGATAATTTCGTCAAATGCGGCGTTGAAAATGGCGTGGATGACGGTTCCCAACTCGTTGGCTTCTAATCTGTCGGAAAGAATTGTCGGGGGTTGCACCTTCATCAGGTAGCGCAAGCAGAATTTAAGCGGACAAAGGATGAACGTCTGCAACGATGAAGCGGAAAAAGAGTGGTTGCGGAGTTTCTCAAGCAGCATATCGGTTTTCGGTATGCTCAATGCTTTTCTGACCGGCAGGGAGAGATCAAAATCCTGTTTGAGATTTTGGATTCGGATGTAATCTTCCATCTGCTGGTTCCTCACCTCGAACTCCAGCTGGGAAATAAAACGGCTCTTTTCGGCCATCGTAGTGTCGGAAGAGCTGTTGTAAATCAACATCACATTCTCTGCACGTTGCAGCAGACGGAAAAAATGGTAGGCATACACCTGGTCTTGGTAAAGATAGTTGGGCAGCGCCTCTTTG
This sequence comes from uncultured Bacteroidales bacterium, assembly GCA_946413585.1. Classification (GTDB taxonomy): domain Bacteria; phylum Bacteroidota; class Bacteroidia; order Bacteroidales; family WCHB1-69; genus F23-D06. Next base: position 5,074 of record CAMKLG010000076.1, on the reverse strand, counting down.
CCGTCGAATTTGTATTTAAAATCAAAGGGCAACAGCGAATTGTAGGTGATACCTTTGGGAAGGATGCCCTCATTCACTGACAGCATGATGATGTTCTTAAAATCCATCATGCGGGTTTCAAGCAGCCCCATCACCTGAAGACCGCTGTCAGGGTCACCCTTTATGGCAACAGTCACCTCGCTCATCATCTTGGTCACGGCAAATTTGGCAAAAGCGAAATCCACCGTTTCGTCTGGGCCGAACCAAGCATCGAAGAGCGACTGCATTTCCGTCAGCCTGCGAATCACTTCCTGCCATAACTCCTTGTATTTCTCAGCGTTAGTAACTGAATCCGCATATTGGCAAAAACGCGACAGCAGGGAAGGGAAACAACGGCTGATTATGTTTTTGGAAAGATTTTCAAACACCTCTTTTTTAGGAAGTTGCGAATATCGAATAACTGTTGGGAAGAAGGCTTCTGACGGGGATTCAGTCCGAAGCAGTTCGTGTTGCCATAATAGCTCCACCTGTTCGCCACTGAAGGAGAGTTCCGCACTGTCGTCTGCCGTCAGTGCGAATACCGACTCGTAAACCGCCATCAGCTGTAGCAGCAGCGAGCATACCGGCGTGGCCGTGAACGGGAAGCCCATAGTCGCGTTAATGTTCAGATCGTCAGGTTTGTAGGCCGACAGGAAGGGCAACAACAGATCTTCGTCCGCCAGCACTACCGCCGTGTCCGACATATCCACCACCCCATTCTCATCCACCACATCGGGATTGCCCTGGCGTTTCTGGTTTTTGATGCGTTCAATTTCCTCAACCGCACAGTAGATCTGCCGCATATTCTGCGCCGTGGCCACGATTTTCACCTCTTTGGGAACTGTGGCGTAGTTTTTCTCGTTAAATTCAAGCCGTGCAGGATCCAACTGCAGCTTTTCGCAGTTTCGTTTGATGAAAAAGGAAGGTTCCCGTTGAATACGGGACCCGCCGTTAACTTCCTCCAAATGGCAATAAAACGGATCAATATCGAAATAGAATTCCGTTTGGAAATGTTCCTGAAGATAGCGCAAAATTGTCAGCTCTGCAGGCGAAAGCGCATAGAAGCCGGCGAAAACAAGCCGCTTAAAGGGGATTTTTTTCGCATAATCGGCGATATGTTCAGCACAATCGCGATACAACATACCTTCGTAAGCTTCTCCCTTCTCTCGTAACTGTTTTCCAAACAATCCATATATTTCTGCTAACAAGTCATTGAATTTCAGCTTTTCACGATCTCCTTCCGAAAGCTCGTCCTTGCCAAAGGGAACCTCGAATTTGGCGGCATCGGCATATTCCCGCAAGATGACTGGAACATCTTGCAACTGCATATCCATGTCGCTAATATCCTTGAGGAAGGCAATCCCCCACGAGAGGATGTTGTGCAATTCGAAACGTTCTCCTGGAAACTGGCAGGAGACCGCATGCAAATTCAGCAGCTGGGTCGTTTGGTCGATGACGTGAAGCGGCGACAGCCACGCGATGAAATCCTCCATCGGGAAAATCTGCGGTGCAAACATCGCCTTGCCACCATTGGCTTCGTGCAAGCCCTGAAGCAGCCTGCGACGCGCACGACGGTTCGGCAAAACCACCGCAACATCATGCAAGGGGATGTCGCGGTTTGTGAGGAGTTTGTCGATAATATGGTTCAGAAATGGGGACATTGGCTGTTGGCTATTGGCTGTTGGCTTTTGGCTATTAACTTTAACAATAACTATGACTTTAAACTTAACTGTGGCTTTTAAACATCATCGTGTCATCGTCTCATCGCATCATCGTGCCATCGTCTCATCGTCACAACTGCCAATTAATCGGTGCCTTCCCCATTGATATCAGGATCTCGTTGGTGCGGGAGAAGTGGCGGCAGCCGAAGAAGCCCCTTGAAGCGGAAAGCGGTGACGGATGCGGAGCCGTGAGCACATAATGTTTGGACATATCGATAAGACGCTGTTTCTCAATCGCATAGTTTCCCCAAAGCAGGAACACCAAGCCTTCGCGTTGCTCCGAGAGGCGTTGAATGGCGCAGTCTGTGAAGGTTTCCCAGCCATGACGCTGATGCGATCCCGCTTGATGGGCGCGCACCGTGAGCGTAGCGTTGAGCAACAACACTCCCTGATTCGCCCACGACTGCAGGTTACCGCTTCTCGGTGGAACGAACCCAACATCCGTACTCAGCTCCTTGAAGATATTCTGCAGCGACTTCGGAATCGGCACGCCGTCCTGCACCGAGAAACACAATCCGTGCGCCTGCCCTTCCCCATGATACGGGTCCTGGCCGATAATCACGACCTTCACCTTGTCAAACGGTGTGGAATTGAACGCGTTGAAAATTTTCGGTCCCGGCGGAAATACGAGATAGTGTTTCTTCTCTTCTACCAAAAAGGCTTTCAGTTCCGCAAAATACGGAGCCTGGAATTGGTCCCAGAGGACTTTTTTCCAGGATTCGTCGATGTTAGGGTTGATTGAGACTTGCATGATTGTTGGTTGTTAAAGGGAGTGTACGATGACTTAGACTTAGACTTAAACTTAAACTTAAACTTTATTTAGAGATGTTTAAAAAAAATGTATTTTTGCAAAATATTTATTATTTAAGTAACTTAAAATTAACTAAAACCAGTAAAAATGAGAAATTTCAGAAACTATGACATGTGGAAGATATCACTTAAGCTCAGCGCAGAGATATATCAGATAGTAAACAAATTTCCATCCTACGAAAGATTTGGTTTGTCTGGACAAATGCGGAGGGCTTCGGTTTCAATTGTCTCAAACATAGCGGAAGGATCTAGTAGAAGTAGCGAAAAAGATTTTGCACATTTTCTGCAAATCAGTTTAGGATCCGCTTATGAATTAGAAACGCAATTATGTATCGCACAACAATTAGGTTACATTACAAAAGAGGTGCTGGACAAACTTCTGTCAGAAATCAACTCAATAGAAAGACAAGTTTACGAAATGATTCACAGACTAACCTGCAAATGACAATCGTCTAAGTCTAAGTCTAAGTTATAGTTATAGTCAAAGTCAGAGTTACCACCAGCGACAGTGCCACCGTCAGTGTTTGAAGTGCCTCACCCCCGTGAACACCATCGCGATCCCGAACTCATTGCAGGCGCGGATCGAGTCTTCGTCGCGGACGCTGCCGCCGGGTTGGATGATGGCGGTGACACCATACTCCTTGGCCATCTCCACCACATCATCAAAGGGGAAGAAGGCATCGCTCGCGAGACAGAGATTTGCTGTAAGTCCCTTTGCTTTAGCCTCTTCCAAGGCGATATGGGCGGCACCCACACGGTTCATCTGTCCTGCTCCGACACCGGCAATGCAACCGTTGCAGGCCACCGTGATGGCGTTGGAACGCACATGCTTGCATATCGTCATCGCAAGCTTCAGATTCTCCATCTCTGCTGCCGTGGGGGCTTTCTCGGTCACCACGTTAAGTTCGTAATCCTCAAAACGTTTGCGGTCGAGCGACTGACATAGCAGACCACCTGCCACGCTGACATACATCCGCTCGTCGGCATTAGCTTTGTCGGTGCTGAAGGTCATCAGCCGGATGTTTTTCTTGGTGGAAAGATGGTCAAAGGCCTCTTTCGTAAACGAAGGCGCGAGAATGATTTCAAGGAAGACGGGCTTCATCGCCTCGGCCGTCGGCAGGTCGATTTCGCAGTTGGAAGCCACGATGCCACCGAATATGGAAACGCTGTCGGCCTCGTATGCGCGGGTCCAAGCCTCCAAAGCAGTACTGCCGAGTCCCACGCCGCACGGATTCTTGTGCTTCACAGCCACCATCGTCGGGCCGTCGAACTCGCGCAATATCTGCAAAGCGGCATCTGCATCTTGTATATTATTGTATGACAGTTCTTTGCCATGAAGTTGTTCCGCCCACGCCATTGAGAAACCCTGTTTCTTGCCGGCATAGAAGGCGGCATCCTGATGCGGATTTTCACCATAGCGCAACGACTGTTTCTTGGTGAATGTAAGCGTCAGATTTTCAGGATATTCTTCTCCGGTCTTTTCCGTCAAGTAAGTGGAGATATAGGTGTCGTAAGCGGCGGTATGACGGAAAACCTTGGCAGCCAGACGACGACGGGTCTCCAGGGTGGTGTCACCGTGGGTTTTAAGTTCGGCAAGCACCGTGGCATAGTCAGCATTATCGACCACCACCGTCACGAAAGCGTGGTTCTTGGCCGCGCTGCGCAGCATGGAAGGGCCTCCGATGTCGATGTTTTCGATGGCATCCTCAAACGTAGTCCCCTCTTTTTCAATGGTTTGCTTAAACGGATAAAGGTTCACCACCACCATGTCAATGGGGGCGATGCCGTTGGTTTCCATCTCCTTGACATGCTCGGGGTTGGTGCGCACGGAGAGGAGACCGCCATGGACTTTGGGATGCAACGTCTTCACACGCCCGTCCATGATTTCGGGAAAGCCTGTCACATCGCTGATGCCGATGGTCTTCACGCCTGCGGCTTCGAGCGCCTTGCGCGTTCCGCCTGTAGAAATAATCTCGTATCCTAATTTTGTAAGTTCTTGAGCGAAAGGCACTACGCCCTCCTTATTGCTCACGCTGATAATCGCTCTTTTCATATTCTATTGATATTTGAAATGCAAAAATACAAAAAATGTGGAGACCGGCTTGGGAATACTCCCGAGCCAAGTGACCGTAAACCGCATCACTGACGGAACATGATGTCGCGGACCAGCGGGCCGAAGTCCGCCTCTATTTTTTTCAATATCTGGGATTTGTGACCGAACAGCTCGAATTTAAGGGCAGCGTTCTGCACACGGACGTAAAGGATGCCGTTGCGCAAGTCTTCGCATTTCGAGAGCTGGGCGCAAATATCACCCACATACTCCGGCCAACGGTCAAAAAGCATCTTCTTGTCCATCAGATGTTGTTTTCCAGACTGGCTCACAAACTGGTTAATCAGCTCTTTCAAGCTCTTTTCGTGTTCGTCACGCATTTGATAATGGTTATTGGTTATAGGTTATTGGTTATTGAAGCTGGGTTATAGGTTATAGGTTAGAGAGTCAATGCCTAAATAAGGTTGACCGTTTG
>CAMKLG010000075.1 GCA_946413585.1 uncultured Bacteroidales bacterium | reverse complement strand
CCGAGCCCGAGGATTATCAGGAGAACACCTGCAGCCCGCTGCCCGACAAGAAGCACGTCGAAGGCGTCGCCTCCCTGCTTCACGGCGAACAGATGGCGTTGGAGCCCAATGACCTGGCGAGAAAGAAACGCCACAGAAAATAAACACGAAATATCCGACATTGTAGGGGCGAATCATGATTCGCCCCTATATTTTTTCTAAAGGTACGGTAGGATCTTTATCGTACCTTTTTATTTCAAGATGCAGGCCAAAAAGCGCACATCTTTCCCGCTGTGGTTCGCGATGCTGTGGCGGTCGCCGTTGCCGGTGAACATCACGTCGCCCGCGTACATGATGGCGGTGCGGCCGTTGTCGGTGACCTCGGCCTCGCCCTCCAGGATATAGTAGATTTCAGCATCTTCAATGTGAGGATGTTCCTTGATGCGGCTCCCGGATGGCAAAGTGATGATGTTGAACATCGACGCGCGCTCCAGCATCTCCGCCGGCGTGAGGATGATGTTCTTGCTGATACGGCCTTCAATGTTGCCGCTGTTTTCCACGGTTTCAACTCGGATATCTTGGCTGTTTTTGATCATTGTTTTATTATTTTAAGGTACTATGGAATAGTATGTTATACTCAGAAATCACCTTGTAAAACACCCTCTGTTCCATGTTCGTGGGTTATTCATCGCGAACTCAACGTTGATGTCAAACGCCAACGGCCACTGCCGTATGTCTTTACTTCATAACCATTTGCAGTGGGCAGCCAAACCTCAGCGGTGGTGTTCGCGGGAATGACAATCTCCCACTCGAATTGGTCGCCGTCGCGTTTCCACGAGCTTTGGATGTCGCCGGAAACGGATTTGTACGTACAGTTTACGTAATCCAAACCCTCAATGGGATAAGGTTTCAGCTGAATTCTACGGTAACCCGGTTCCAAGGCACGGATGCCGGCGAGGTACTCGTACTCCCACAGGATCAGGTCGCCAAGGAGCATCACGTGATTGCCGGAGTTCATCGACGGGTCGGCGGTGTTGCCGTTCCAAAGTTCCCAAATGGTGGTGGCACCATTGCGCACCATGTACCCCCAACTGGGGTAAGTGTCGTTGGTGGCGAGTTTCAGCGCGAGGTCGCCACGTCCGTAATCCGTGAGTGTGCGCATCAGCTGCTGGATGCCCACCACGCCACAGGAGACGTGCCCGCCAAAATCATTCTCGGTCTTGCTAACGATGTTGTTGAACACATCCTTTTCCCACACCTCGGGCACGATGCCAAATGCCAACGGCAGAATATTGGCCGTCACGCTGCCGTTATCGTAATTTCCCGTTCCGGGTTCAAAGTTCAAACCGTTGTAGGCGTTGGCGGAGAAAGTCTCATCGAAGCGGAACTGTTCCGCATCCTCTGTCAAATCCAAAAGATCTGCAAACCGGGCCATGATTTGACACAGATAGCAGTAAAACGGGGTTGAGATAGCCGCCCCGTAAGTGTTTCTCAGGATATCTTTCGAGTGAATCAGCTCTGGCGACTCCGGCGGCACGCACCAGTCCCCGTAACAGTCGCGGGTGATGATGCCGTCTTCGCCGTAAGTGTTGGCCATGTGTTCTATCCAGCGTTTCATCGCGGGATAGTGTTTGCGGATACCCTCAATGTCCCCGTAACGGGTGTAGAGCATGTCGGCCACGGTGATGAACGCGCCCGGCCAGGTCATGTTGTCGGTGTAACGCCGCCAATATGCCGGACAAACATCCGACAGCGAACCGTTTTCCCACTGACTGTCCTCAATGTCGGCCAGCCATTTGCGGTAGAGCTGGTGGTTGTCGAAAATGTACGACTCCCCGTAGCACCCCGTGGTATGGTCGCCGGTCCAGCCCATCCGCTCATCGCGCTGCGGACAGTCGGTAGGCATCGAACGATAATTGCCCCGGATACCCCAGTATGCATTGTGATACACCTTGTTGATTATCTCGTCAGAGCACTCGAAATGCCCTGTCGTCCCCATTCTGTCATACAGCACCAGCCCGAACATGTAATTCAAGTCGGGTGCCTCTCGCAACCCGGAAATCTCCACATAGCGGAAACCGTGATAGACAAATTCCGGCTTCCACGCCACATTATGAATGGTGAATTCTGAATTATGAATTACATACCTGTCCGTAGCTTCGGCCGCACGAAGATTATCCACAAAAAGTGAACCATCCGGATTGAGGGTCTCGGCAAAACGCAATGTGATGGTATCGCCTGATTGCATTCCATTCGCCTGTATGGCAAAAGCACCTACCATATTCTGTCCCATATCGACCATCCACTTGTCACCTCTTTGATATATTCTTTCAGGTATCACCCATTCTTGACATGCAATATTGGGGTTGGGTTGCGGCACCAACTGGCCTCCTGGAGCATCCACAAGCACAGCTTTTTCCCACGAAGAGTCATCATAGTTTGGTTCCAGCCATTTCCCAAGGGCGTAATTCTCATCGTAAGTCTCGCCATCAAACTCATTGGAGGTGCGGATGGGACCTCGGTTGGTGATATGCCAGCTTTCGTCGCTGATGATGCGTTCTTGGGTGCCGTCCTTATAGGTGATTTCGAGTTGCAGAATCATGCGCGGCGCCCCGAAGTGCATGATGTGCGTGAGGCCGCCCCATTCTTCCTCTTCTTTGTTGTAGCGCATGGTCATGTAACGCCCGCCCGCAAGGGTGATACCGATGGCGTTTCCCTTGCCTGCACGCAAGAGATCCGTCACATCGTAGGCGTTGAAATAGACCCGTTTGCGATAATCGGAGAGCGCAGGCTTGAACCAATCTTTTTCCCCGATCGTCCGTCCGTTGAGACCAATACTATATTGTCCCAAACCGCAGACATAGAGCCGTGCCTCTCGCACCTTCTTTTTCAGCGTGAACTCTTTGCGGAGGTAGCGCGCCGCAAGACGGGTTTTCTGAATCAGGGTGTCGTCATCATAGTCGTAGCCAATCCATTTCGCACTCCAATCATCCTGATTCAACAAGCTGATTTCAAATGAGTTGACATCGCTCTCGTTGAAAGCGATACGTGTTACGGGCTCCATTGTCGTTTGTACATATTCCCCGTCTCGATAGTGTTTCACCATGCCCGTATCCTTGTACGTTATTGAGGTAATCACCTTCCAATAAGCCTTGTCGCGGCTGTGCAGGGGTTGACCACCGTATGGGATGTAGAGCATCTGGTCAGATGGGATGGTACCGGAATCCCAGAGATCTCCCTTTTTCTTGCGGGCATTTTCTTCGGTGGAAGCCACTATAATGCGATAGGAGGTCTGCCGCTCATCAAAGGTATTCCCATATCGGTACAAGGTTGTATCGGTTACATAGTTCCAGCTGAACCGCGGCTGGTCGGTGGCCAGCGGCTGCGAACCGTCTTGCATTTCAACCGTAAGGTTGGCGATTCTCACCTGCGCAACGGCGTTCCCGAAGGCTAACAACGCCAAAAAAAGGGGTATCAGAGGGTTACTTTTCATTGCAAAAGGACATTAATTGGTGATTTTCAGATTCGACCTCTATCTAACCAAAGGCACATCAACGGATCAGAGATGGAATAGACATTTTCCTTTCTCGTAATCATATCATATTCAAGCAGTTTTAGTGATGCAGATTGAGTGGAGCTGGGTGAACGCAGTCGGTATTTTTTATTGAAAGCCATGGAGGTGATGCCCTGTGCCTGACGTTCGGCATGAATGGCATACAGGAGCTCTTTCTGCGCTTCGGAAATAAAGGCAAGCTGCTCGCGTAACCGAGAGTCATTCTCGTCAATATAATCCTCTATTAATTGCTTGATTATCTCCAGATGGCAAACCTCTCCTACTTGAGTTTCCGCAAAGGCATCCTTCATTATCCGCTGAATATAGAACGTCACACCCCAAAAACTGTCGTAGAGATAGGTGAAAGCCTCTGGCATCAGGTCTTTGTCGGCTTTCCTGAAGTGGTGAACAGCAAAGTCCCGATATACATCCAAGGCAATAGGCTCCAAACGAATTGACTTTGCACTTTGATAAAACGGACGCTTTGAAGAGAAGAACATCTCCTCCATCAATCGGCGGCGACTCCCTGAAAACACGAAATTGGCATTCGTGAGTTTCTGAATCCGAGTTCGCAATAGAGCTTCCACATTTCGTTCCGGGTAGCGAGTAATCTGCTGAAACTCGTCTATTACTAACAAACAAGGTTTATCAACAGATTCAAGATAATCGAAAATCTCATTCAAAGTGTATTCCGGCCGCTGCACATCCCCCAATTTGACTTCGAATGTGGGCATGTTTTGGATGGGGTCGTAACCGAAACTGGCACTGAGTGACTTCATGAAAGTGACAAACTGTTTGCGCAACTTCTCGCTTCGTGTGGCCACAGTGTCGAACACAGCCGTGCCCAAAGCAAGGATGAACTCGCGAAAAGTCGTGGTATGGAGTATGTCAACCGTTATCGTGATATATTCGTTTTGAATCTCCGGCTTATCAAACACAAAATCGACAAGCGAGGTTTTGCCTATGCGGCGCGATGAGGTCAAGACCACATTCATTTGATTGGAAAGTGCCTTCTCCAGCTCTGCTGACTCTTTCAAACGGTCGCAGAAACAGGCCGGAGGAATTTTGCCTGTGACGACAAACGGATTGATGATCTTCTCCATAACGTTTTGAATTCGTGGCAAAGATACACTTTTTTTAGATTACCGAAAAAAAATTACCAAAAAAAAATAATCCGTAATGTTTAGTATAAAAAGAGTATTTTCGCGGCGTAAAACATTAGCCTACCTTATGCCCACAACAAACAACACCCTTCGCATTGACCTTCACGGCATGTACGTGGAGGACGCGATGGAACTCCTTCGCGAGCGGGTGGCGCGTGCCCCGCACGGAACAGAAAAGATTGTCGTGATTCACGGCTACAACCGGGGTTCCGCCCTGAAAGAGGCCGTCCGCAGGTTCCGCGCCCCGCGAGTCGTGGAGGTCGCCCCCTCTTTCCTGAACGAGGGCGAAACCGTGATATGGCTGAGAAGCTGACGACACCAAGCGCACTCACCAAACGCTTCGTGTCGCAGGGTGTTGAAAAAAAACTATTTTTGCTTCCCGAAAGAAATCGATTATGTCCAAGACAAAAACCAACAAGACCAACGCCTGCCGCATTCTCGACCAGAAGAGTGTCGCTTATGAGCTGATCCCCTACGAGGTGGACGAGAACGACCTCGGAGCGCAGCATATTGCAGACCAGCTGAATGAAGATATCAACCAGGTTTTCAAGACATTAGTGCTGAAAGGCGACAAAACAGGCCATTTCGTGTGCGTGATTCCCGGCAACGACGAGGTGGATCTGAAGAAGACCGCCAAAGTGACGGGCAACAAGAGCTGCGACCTCATCCCGATGAAGGAGCTGCTGCCCCTGACCGGCTACATCCGTGGCGGTTGCTCACCTGTGGGGATGAAAAAGCCCTTCCCGACCTACATCCACGAAACGTGCGAACTGTTCGACTATATCTACGTCAGCGCGGGAGTCCGCGGACTGCAGTTCAAAATCGCCCCGCAAGACCTCATCGCCGCCGTCCCCATGACCATCGCCGACCTGACGGTCAGCATCTTGTCATCTGGTAATTAACGCCTCACTAACCGCAGCTACACCTCCTCACATGGCGTTGCTCAGCTCTTCCGCGAACTTCTTCAATTCTTCGTCTAATTTTGGACTATTGCTCAGAAGCCAGCCAACAATGTGTGTGTCAAGAAAATATCGAGACATATTAGTTGAGGTTGTATGGGTCTTCAGTCAACTCAACGATTTTGATGTATTTGAATTTTTTTCTAAGCCTTTTTGCCTTCTTTGCGTTATCCTTCGAATTTCTTTTAGGTGCCATAATGGGTAAGTTTTTCTATTGTTTTATTATTTTTCGGCTGCAAAAATACATTTTATTCTTTAATATCATCACTGTTGTTTTTCAAAAATATTTTTCATTTCAATTATTAACTATTAATTATGAAATTTAAGAATCGCAAGTTTCATGAAAAAATTGTAATTCCGCGGCTAAAATAAAGAGAAAACCACCATACTTATGTGAAAAACCACCTTGATTCTCGCGTTTTTGGCTGTCACGTTGTGCAGAAGGGCACAATCAGGCTGGTACTCTTATGCGAACTCGTATTGCAGAATTGCGACATTCAGCGCGTCCTCCAATTTGCAGATGGTTTCAAGGGAGAGGTTCTCCTCCCCTTTTAGCAGCCGCGACACATACTGGGCCGAACAGCCCATTCTATCGGCAACGTCCTGCCTTGAAAGGTTCTGCTGCTTCATCGCCATGGCCGCTTTGATGGCTATTTTGCGGGAATACTTCAGCCAGCCATTCTCTTTGGCATAACGAATTCTTTCCTCCTCTACCCGCCAACAAAGAGGTTCTTCTGTCTGATAACAGCTCAAACGAGCAACGGCTTCTTCTATTGTCATAATGCTACCTCCTTTTGATAATCGGTGAAACTGTCTTCGTCAAACACGTGTTCTTGAATTAGAAAATTCCGAACCTTTTCCATTTTTTCCAACTCCTGCAATGTATGTTCCCTTTCCTGCATTGTTCTTGTTAGTTTAATGGCTCCACCTGTGATAATATAGATCCCCATGCTCAGTTTTATGGCATACAGTCTCAACCAGCTCCCATGATTCGGACGGCCCTTCTCTTTCCAGAGCAACATCTCTCTGATGCGATCATTGTCAAGTGGACGGAAGAAATGATCGAGATTGGCTTCAGGTGAGATATCCATGATGACACAGGCCAATTCATCCCTATCCTCCATGGTTCGATAAATGGCATCTTCGATATTGGTAATTCTGAAATAGGAAATCAGATCGTCAATGTTTTGGGTGAAAAAGTCGGCAAGCCAATCTGCATCACTCCATTGAGACAGCACTTTTTGAAGAGCATTTTGATTGTCCTTGTTAAAACGCACCGCCCATAATCTCCCATCATCTAAGATTTTGTCAAAAGTCATCGTTTATTTTATTTGTAGTGCAAAAATATGATTTTTTCAATAATGCAACCTATAAGTTTCATTATTTGGTTTGATTTTCGACAGCAAAGATACACAATAATCGAATATGATTGTCAATAATTTTTAGAAAAATTTTCATTTTACTTATTAACTATTAATTGTTAAATTCAAGAATCGCAAGTCTCGAGGAAAAATTGTATTTTCGCGGCCGAGATAAAGAGAAAACCACCATACTTATGCGCAAAACCACCTTGATTCTCGCGTTTTTGGCCGCAGTATTGTGCGGCAGGGCTCAATCAGGTTCGCCATTTGACTGTGACACCACCGGCATCTCCACATTTAACGCTCCTGTGAACGGAAAGCTTGTGCCCGCCGCATTGATCTATTGTTCGGAAGACAAACACACTCTCTCATACGAACTCCGCCAACCTTTTATGGAGAACGACACCCAATACATCTGGCGAAGTTATCATTTTTACAAATGCGACACCTGCAGTACGTATGACACCTGCATTTCCAGCTTCTATTGGTGCAAACACTGTTTGGAACAAGTTTTAGGCAAATACTACGCAAACGGACCCGATTTCAGCGGGACAGAATGGTACACTTTAGGGGCTGCTTATCGTACTTATAGAGAAGATTTCCCTGATCTGACCTTAATTCAAAACAATCTCGGGAACATGCCCAGAAATTGGTTTTGGGTAAAAAAGTATCAAGGCAAATATGTGGTGACCAGCGATTACCCTTACCACAAGTATTTTACAGATACATTGATAGTGCATTACGGCATGGAAGCATGGTTCGGTCCGCTCCGAAATGTAAAGGAATTGAACACAGGAACATATTACTATGAAGAAGATTATTACGATTACAGGATAAAGGGGTTGGCAAAATCATGGAACTGGCTGCTTCCTTCAGTTTTGGCGAAAGGTCTCTATGTGGAAACGTCTCTTCGATCAGACGGCACTCTGACGCAACAATTGGTAACGCCTGAGGAAAATTTGCAGTATTTCGATTGCATCAATTCGAACTTATGTGATTTATGGTATTTGGATTATGATACTATCGACTACGAGGCGCACACCGATCCCGTTTTAATGGCGGACATTCGCAACCTGCAAAAATCCATAAAAAAACAGGCTTCCAAAGGAAGGGAAAAGACTGACAACAAAGAGAATCCAACTGAACCGATTGTCGTGGAAGGAGTTGAAATGTTCCCTGCCGACGGAAGACTGCCAACGAAAAGCTTCTCCGACACCCTGTCAGGGGAACCGCCGGTGATGTTCGCGGAAGAGATGCCCGAGTTTCCGGGCGGCCCAGATTCACTGAACGCCTTCCTGACAAGAAACATCCAATGGCCAATAGGATATGGCTGCGCTACCGGAACCGTCTTGGTGGAATTCATCGTGGAAAAGGACGGAACCGTCACACATCCGACCATCTCCGTCTCTTTAATGCACGAATTTGACAAGGAGGCACTGCGGCTTGTCAGCTTGATGCCCAAATGGAAGCCCGCCCGCGCCCAAGGAGAACCCGTCCGCTGTTACTACAAAATCCCTGTGATATTCAGAATGTAAAACCGCGAAAGTTCTACCGAGCTCTCGTCCCTTCGGGACTGCTCAAGGAAGAATATTTCACTCTATTATGGCTTTTCTTCTCAACTGCTAACTGCTAACTGCTAACTACCTCCGCTCCCCCTGGCCCTGACCGGCCTGCGAGCCCTCCAACTCCATTCTCCCGAACTTGAACGACAACCCGAACCGCACCGTCCGCGCCCGATAGCTCACACGCGTGGAGTCGCTGTAACTGTAATAGGGATTGGCGTTTACGGTCGCGCTGCGGTTCCAGTCGAAGAGGTCGTCCACATTGACCCACACCGCGATGCGCCGCTTCCAGAACTCTGCCCGCAACCCGAGGTCGATGCTGTAGCTCGGCCGCACTGTGGTGAACAGAAACACGTTCTGCGACTGATAGTTGGCAGCAGCATTCACCTCCAACACCTTCCACAACTTCGCCCAAAAGTTCAGCCGGAAACTGTAACCCAAATTCTCCGTCATGTAAGGCTGCTCCTCGTCGCGGAACTGGAACGCCGACTTTGTGTAATAGACATTGCCGTAAAACCGGATGTTCATGAAGCTCTTGAGCTGGTACGT
>CAMKLG010000074.1 GCA_946413585.1 uncultured Bacteroidales bacterium | reverse complement strand
CAAAATCCGTTTCTTTCTTCGTCATTGGTTTAGAATTACACAGGTTAGACGCAGGAGGTATGGAAAAACTACAAAGAATGTTTTATGGCGCAAAAATAGCAAAAATGACACAGCGCTTCTAATCGAGCAGGAACCATGTTCAATTTTTTTGAACACAGCTTCTTTTTTGAACAAGACTGCATATAAAGCATTAAAAATAAATAAGATATGAGAAGATGAGTAAAAAATATTTTTCAACATCGTGCAACCCTTTGGGCTTTCTGCGTCATATTAATGAGAAATGATTGCATTTGTCCTCCCGCAGAACGCGCAGACTTCCGCAGAAAAAAATCACATGCAAATACGTGCGATACGCGGAGATAAAAAAATCGTATTTTCGCACCTGTAAAATTCACCGTTATGAATCACCACCGACATACACATTTGGTCATATTCTTCGCCTCTGTGCTGCTATTGTTAGCGTCGCGGCCTGCGCGGGGACAGCAGCGGTTCACGGTGATTCGGGACACGGTGTATGTTAACGATTTGGCACCATATAACAAAATGTCCGAAACCTATTTGACCAATATCAGGAAGTATCGAGACTACTATTTTTGCATATTTCGTGAATCATTTAAGTTTGAACATAATTCTTGCATGACGTTGTTGGCCATTTCCTTAAAGGATGGCACTTCTAAAATAGTTGAAAAACCAGAGGATATAAACGATCTTTGGAATGATAACTTGTTCATTTGGAATGATACGCTATACCTTGTGTCCACAGATTACAACCATAACAAAAAGGGCTACCGTTTTGATTATGACAAGTGGCAATGGCATTCTGTATCGCATATTCCGAACTATTTTTATGAAGATGAAAACTATTATGTGGTTCCGCGATCTAATGTTGATTTGCTTTTCGTTGATAAAAATACCACATGGTATCCCGAGACAAAAAACGGATGGTTGCAGATGGAACCCGTCAACCGGCCCTATTTGAACCATTTTGCGGGAAGTCGGATTATCAGAACAAAAGACCAATATCTTTTCATTCGTAGGGGAAAAATTGACAGTTTGCCCATCAGTCGTCCGGGCGAACCCGGCCATGAAAACACCTTGGGCAAAATTTTTGAGGAATTCAGGTTCTATCCTACTTCTAAGTGGGTGTTTGAGGGAGATCCGACTAACTATGGCTTCCAGTGTGGACTTGGTGACAGCCATATCGGATACCGAGAACCCATATTGGACACGGTGTTTCACAATGCCTTATCTGTTAATGACCAGTTGTATTTTATCATCTCTGTTCAAGACAGAACGTTCATCGCTCAAAGAGAAAATGGCACATTTCGGGAAGTTCAACCTTTGTTTCAAAACATTAAAATAATATCAGAACTTTATGACAACGATTTAAATCGCGCACCAAACAGTTGTCATCTGCATTTCTCAAACAGCACCCGTGATTATGGGACTGTTGATATAGAGGACACGACGGTCTTTATCCGATGCTTCCTCTATCATCATCAGGAAGAGGACTCGCTGCCTATCGTCCCTGATAATGCTACAGAGCCCATCCTTGATTTCCTTCTGCACAATCTGCCTGACATCTCTTTATCTAAATTGGACAGCTGCGAGCAACAACTGTCGGAAATCGGATTAGGTCGTTTTATGCCTCTGAATAACGGCTATTTTCCAATTGCCTATCAAAACGACAAAAAGTACGCCAAGTATCCCTATTACAGAATTTTAGATGATGGATTAGTATGCCGAAGGGCGTATTGCGTACATAGACAGGATTCTGTGGTAAAAGCGGTCTTCATAGAATGGAGACGTTCCTATTATGGACCTCATGGATGGGACAAAAAGGATTGGAATGAGGAGATATCGGCAAAATGCGAGAAAGTCGCCGACATCATCACCCGTCTTACCGGCACGAAACCTCAGCAGGATTACCAAAATTGCAGGAAATGGACTTATAACGGATTGACAATCAAGTTATACGATTACGGGTGTATGGTCATCTACTGATTTTTCTCCCACATAACGCGCAGACTTCCGCAGAGAAAATATCTGCGCTAATCTGCGTAGTCTGCGGGAAAACTGTTCACAGATCACTATTCACTAAAAATTCGTACCTTTGCCCCTTGAAAATCCGAGACGCGGCACGCCACGTCTCTGCAGGAAAAACCGATTATGCTGCAAACCGAACGCCACTTTTTCGCCCCCGGGCGCGTGAACCTCATCGGCGACCACACCGACTACAACGGCGGACTCGTATTCCCCGCCGCGCTCAATATGGGTACGTATCTCTCTGTGAAACAGTACGATGATGCGAATCTTTGCTGTTTTATCTCCGAAAACGATTCGGCGGAGTTTTTGATTCGCAAGGAGGAACTGTCGCAGAAGCGGAATAACTGGGTGGATTACCCGCTCGGCGTGATCAAGGAGTTCACCGACAGGGGATTTCCCGTGAGCGGCCTCCAGTTCCACTACCGCGGCGACCTGCCCATCGGGGCCGCGCTCTCCTCCTCCGCCTCCATCGAGATGGTGACCGCTGTGGCTCTCAACGCCTTGAACGGCAGTCCGTTCACGATGCTGGAGCTCGTGCAGATGGCACAACACGCGGAGAACGACTTCGTGGGGATGAACTGCGGCATCATGGACCAGTTCGCCTCGGGATTCGGGAAGAAAGACTGTGCTATCGCGTTGGACTGCAACACGTTGGAGTACGAGCATGTGCCGTTGGAGATGCACGGGCTGAAGTTCGTCATCGCCAACACCAACAAGAAACGCGGACTCGTGGATTCGGCCTACAACCAGCGACGCAGCGAATGCCAGCAGGCGTTGGAGCTTATCCGTGCGCACCGACCGGTCGATTGTCTTTGCCAACTCACGATGGATCAGTTTGATACATTTGCGCCATATCTTACGGGCAATGTGCTCAAGCGGGCCCGGCACGCGGTGCGCGAGAACGAGAACGTGCGCGAGGCCGTCACCGCGCTCAAGGTCGGCGACATGGTCCGCTTCGGACAGCTGATGAACGCCTCGCACGCCACCCTGCGCGACGACTACGAGGTCACCTGTCCCGAACTGGACTTCTTAGCCGAACGGGCGCAGCAGTTCCCCGGCGTGCTTGGCAGCCGCATGACCGGCGCGGGCTTCGGTGGCTGCACTGTCACGCTGATTGCGGAAAATCAGGTGGATGCTTTTGTCGAAACCCTCGGCAAGGCATACGAGGAAAAATTCGGCCTGTGTGCTGATTTCTATGTGGCAGAAATCGGCGACGGAGCTTGTATAATTCATAATGCATAATGCATAATTAGTGTAGAACCGAGAATATTACTAATAACGTTTTTGGGGGTTGGATCACTGTTCACTAAAAAAACGTACCTTTGCCAACCAAAATTCCCAATTATGAAAAGAGACCTAAGAACACTGCTTATATGTGCCGTCGCGTTGTGTTTCACCTTGACAGTCAGCGCCCAAAACGGGCATGTCATCGTGGCCGGGTTCGCGCCTTGCACGTCCGCCGCTTCCAGCACAACCGTGAAGCCCGAGCAGGACGCCAGCCAGTTCGTGAACATCACCGACGTGGTGCCGGATGCTATTTTGGAGATCCGCTATTTCAGCACCTACAACTTTGTGGGACAGCGCATTGACGGCTACCTGCAGCCCACCGCGCTGATGACCAGACGCGCCGCCGACAGTCTCAAGGCCGTCAGCGACGACGTGATGCGCATGGGCTACCGGCTGAAAATCTACGACGCCTACCGTCCGCAGATGGCCGTCGATCATTTCGTGCGCTGGGCCGCCGACATCCCCGACACGATGATGCGCCGCTACTTTTACCCCGAGGTCGATAAGAGCCGGTTGTTCGAACTGGACTACATCGCGGCGAAGAGCGGCCACACCCGCGGCTCCACCGTCGATCTCACCCTCTTCGACATGACCACCGAAAAGGAGGTTAACATGGGCGGCACGTTCGACTGGTTCGGCGAGGAGAGCCACCCTGATTTCGGCGGCAACCCCGAGACGGGCGAGTTCAACGGAAAACCCTCTCCCGCCGGTCGCACCATCACCGAAGAGCAGTTCCGCAACCGCATGATTTTGCGGGCCGCGATGCTCCGCCACGGCTTCAAACCCATCGACAGCGAATGGTGGCACTTCACATTGAAGGACGAGCCGTACCCGGAGACCTATTTTGAGTTTCCAGTGAAGGAGCTGAGGTAAGCTATTGGCTGTTAGCTGTTGGCTGTTAGCTGTTGACCAAAAACAAAAATGTACTTTTGCCAACCAAATGATAGAGAAATGCATAAACGTGCCTATCCAATCCGAATCATGTTCATGATTCTGTGCCTCATCGTCTTGACGCCCGTAGTAAAGGCTGCGGGACCGAAAAAGCCGCTCAAGTGTGTCGCGCCTGCCTACCTGAAACCGGGCGACAAGGTGGCGCTCATCTCGCCGTCGTACTACTGTTCGATGGAGACGGCTTTCCGAGCGGCAGACACCCTGCGCAGTTGGGGGTACGAGCCGGTCATCGGACCGAATGTCGGCAAACAGTATTTGGAACACTATGCCGGAACCGTGGAGGAGCGGCTCGCCGACCTCCGCTGGGCACTCAAAGACCCCGACATCAAGGCCATCCTCTGTTTGCGCGGCGGATACAGTACCCTGCACTTGGTGGAAGGTCTGCCCCTAAAAAAGCTTGTTGCCTCCCCGAAATGGCTCATCGGTTATAGCGACATCACCACACTCCTCAGCATGGAAGCTTGCGCTGGTGTGATGAGCATCCACGGCGTGATGGGCTGCAACATAGCCAAGCAAGACAGTGCCCGTGTACAACAATCCTGCACGTTGCTGCGCAACTTACTCAAAGGTCAGGTGCCGCGCTATGAACTGCCTGCCCACAAAGAGAACATCCTCGGTCGGGCCACGGGCACCCTCGTGGGCGGCAATCTCGCCACCTTCGCCCCGCTGCTCTGCTCTCAGGTCAACGAAATCGGCCAGTCAGACATCATCCTCTTCGTGGAGGAGGTGGAGGAGACCCACCACAATATTGACCGTCTTTTCAATATGCTGAAAATGAGCGGTGTTCTTGCGCATTGCAAGGGCATCATTTTGGGAGATTTCACCGATTGCAAGAACGATGTCGGCTATGAGAGCGTTGAGGCGATGCTGCGCGAGTACATTGCCCCGTACAACATCCCGCTGCTCTGCGGTTTTCCTGCTGGTCACGAAAAGGTGAATCTGCCACTTGTGATAGGTGCGCCCGTAACCATGGACGTACGTGCGGACGGTGCTACGCTATCTTTCGATATTCCCGGCAAGCAGAAGACGGTGCAACCCAGAGAAATTATCTTTCAATATGGGGAATTTACCGAATGTCTGAATATTCAGCCATCCAAAGATACGTTTTTGGTGAAATTGCACTGGAGATTTATTGAATCGGAACTTAAGGAATCCTCACTGGCAGAGTTGGACAGCGTTTTACAAACCGTTTGCACAGAAAGTAACCGTTTTGAACTCACCTACTGGGATTACACCATTGCGGAAGCCTCATCATATCCTGGTACCAGAAGAGGGGCGTTTTTGTACCAACGAATGGAATCCATTTGTCCAAACAGCTGCGTCACAAAAATGACTATCAAGCATGAAATCATTGAAAGATATACTGAAAAACAGCCCGGTTACCGTGTTTTGATGATTTGCCCGGTGCGGGAGTG
This sequence comes from uncultured Bacteroidales bacterium, assembly GCA_946413585.1. GTDB lineage: Bacteria > Bacteroidota > Bacteroidia > Bacteroidales > WCHB1-69 > F23-D06. Next base: position 4,389 of record CAMKLG010000074.1, on the reverse strand, counting down.
AAAAATCAGCCTACAAAACTAAGGATGCAATGCGAGTTGTTACATTCGTTGGAAAAAGTGCAACGAAGTAGCAATTATTCGTTGAAAAAAATGCTGTAATGTTGTGTTAAAGAGAAGAATATCAGATACTTTGAAAATATAGAAGATAAAACTAAACCATAAGCCACTCGTTATCACAGGAATTCGACAGTTTGGAAAGACTTTCATCACTCAACATTTTGCTTCACGATTTAAGGGAGCCCATCCTACGCTTCATTCGTATCTGTCGGAATTAGTTTTGCATGAAATAGCAGAAAAACCAGCGAAAAACTTCCTGCGTATTTTAACTATTGCAAAATTAAATTGTTAATGTTATTTATATATCATTGGTTTTTAACAACAAAGAAAATCTCTCTAAAACCTTGACAATCGTGAGATTTATTCGTATGTTTGCGAGGTGATTATTTTGCGTTTTTATAGAAATGCCATCGTGAAAAATCGCAAATAATAATCACGAAAAAATATTGTTTTTTTGTTGAAAAATCAACATTTATGTTTATTTTTGCAAACTGATTTAAACTATGACGAAGAAAAACTTATTGATTGAATTACTGGAAGATAGCGGAAAAGTCAGCTCGTATATCGCTTGGATATCATTAAGCGTGATGGAGCGGCGGATAGGCACTTCAGATATGAGGGGACTCTATATGATCGGGTGATGGCATTACCTTCTCATTTAGAAACAACATCTTTGCGACTCTATCTTCTTAACATTCAGTCTAAAATTCTAATACTTGGAAATGGCGGGCTAAAAACCACTTCCACCTATCAAGAAGATTATCATTTGAACAAATGTGTGCAAACATTGCAAAAGATTGATATCGAATTGAAACAACTTGAAAGGAAGAATATTCTTACTATAAAGGGCACCCAGATCATAGGTCCTTTATTGCTTGAAATTAACGATTAAATATAATGGTATGAAAACCAATAAGTTGATGGATGAAATTAGGCAGACTATGACTCCTGAAATGAAAAAGCAGATGGAGTTGTCAGTGAGCATAGCCAATCGTATCTATGAGATTTTGGAAGAGAAGGGGATGAGTCAGAAGGATTTGGCGTATGCGCTGGGCAAAACAGAAACCGAGGTTAGCAGATGGCTTTCCGGAACGCACAACTTAACTACCGCCACCATCGCAAAGATATCTGTTGCCCTTGGTCAGGATATTATCCAAGTTGTCAGACCTCGTAAGAAAGTGAATTTGGCTACGGCTGTGCTGTAACTTTTGATCAGCAAAGCGGCCATGTTCTTTTTTCAGATACTTGTACTTATGGTTTTTCTTATAGCCATAGGCATTCCAGTCCGCTGCATCGCCAAGTTGCAAAAGACAACAGCCAAAAGTTAACAGCTCATAGCCAAAAATTTGTACTTTTGCCCCCCAACTTAAAACCCCCAAAGAATGAACCCCGCATTTCATACCTTAGACATCATCATTTTCGCCGCTTATCTGCTGGTGATTGTTGGATTGGGCATCTGGATTTCCCATCGGAAGAAGAACAAGGACAAAACCGCCGAGGACTATTTCCTCGCAGGCAAGTCGCTGCCGTGGTGGACGATAGGCGCGTCGCTGATTGCCGCGAACATCTCGGCAGAGCAGTTTATCGGGATGTCCGGGTCGGGCTTCGCGGGTGGTTTCGCGGTGGCGTCTTACGAGTTTATGGCTGCGCTCACCCTCATCATTGTGGCCAAGTTTTTCATGCCGGTGTTTGTGAAACAGGGAATTTACACCATTCCCCAATTCGTGGAGCAACGTTACTCCCGGAATCTCAAAACTATTCTCGCGGTGTTTTGGCTTGGTTTGTTCATCTTCGTGAACCTCACCTCGGTGCTCTTCCTCGGCGCCAAGGCCATTGACACCATCATCGGCACAGGTGACGGCTCGCTCATCATGCCCGCTATCATTGGGCTGGGGGTGGTTGCCGCGCTCTATTCCATCACTGGTGGCCTTTCCTCTGTGGCGTGGACGGACATCCTGCAGGTCATTCTGCTTGTGTTAGGCGGCCTTATCACCACGGTGGTGGCGTTGCAGGTCATCAGTCCGGACGGCACCGTGATGCAGGGCATCCAGCATCTCACCAACGTGGCAGGTGACCGGATGCATCTGATTTTGCCGAAGGATAACCCCGAATACCATAACCTGCCGGGCATTGCAATGCTCATCGGCGGATTATGGGTGGCCAACCTCTACTACTGGGGCTTTAACCAATACATCATTCAGCGGGCGTTTGCCGCCAAGTCGCTGCCCGAGGCGCAAAAGGGCTTGGCTTTCGCGGCCTTCCTCAAGTTGCTCATCCCGTTCATCGTTGTTATTCCTGGCATTGTGGCCTACGTGATGTTTACTGAAGGTCATCCGGGAGCATTGGAGGCCCTCACCAAGGCCAACGGCGCCCTCAACAACGACAACGCTTATCCGTGGCTGATCAGCACTTTTATCCCGACGGGTCTTAAAGGACTGGTACTCGCCGCGTTAGCCGCAGCTATCATCTCTTCGTTAGCCTCCATGCTCAATTCTGCCTCCACGATTTATACGATGGACATTTATAAACCTTATATTGCTCCAAAAGTGAAGGAGAAAACGGGCAAAGATGTCAGTTTAGTGCTTGTGGGACAGATTTCCGCCGGACTTTTCCTCATTATCGCCATATTGATTGCCCCACTGCTCGGCAGTGTGGGACAGATGTTCCAGTACATTCAGGAATACACAGGATTGGTGAGTCCGGGCATCCTCGCGCTCTTCTTGTTAGGACTTTTCTGGAAGAAGACCACCAACAAAGGCGCCATTACGGGCGTGGTGCTATCCATCCCCATTGCATTGGCACTCAAGTTCTTGCCTATAGACATGCCCTTCATCGACCAGATGTTCTACACCTGTCTGCTCACGATGGCCATCATCGTGATGGTGAGTTTATGCACCTGCGAAAACGAAGACGATGTTAAGGGTATTGCTTTGACATCCAGTATGTTCCAAACTAAGCGCGATTTCCACATCGCGGCATACGCAATATTAATTTTGTTAGTGGTGATTTACGCGGTATTCTGGTAGTTTTTGTAATTTTGTCGCGCTATGAAAGGACGTAACGACAAGCCGCACATCGGCATTTTCGGGCGTAGGAACAACGGCAAGAGTTCCCTTATCAACGCCATCACGGGACAGGAGGTCGCCATCGTGGACGCCACGGCCGGCACCACCACCGACCCCGTGCGCAAATCCATCGAGATTTTCGGCATCGGTCCCTGCATCATCATCGACACCGCCGGCATCGACGACGAAGGCGCCGTCGGGGCGAAACGTATCCAAAAATCACTGGAAGTGTTGAAAACCATCGACTTGGCCATCCTCGTCATCACCGATTACGAGGTGGGCATTCCCGAACGGCAGCTGATAGAACAGTTCCGCCAATTCGAACTTCCTTACCTCATCGTCAACAACAAATGCGACCTGACCGCTCCTCGAGAGATGGAAGTTGATGATTGCAAAGTGTTGAATGTCAGTACGAAAACACATTCCGGCATTGACGAAATGCTGGAGGAGGTGGTACGTGTCATGCCTGAATCGGCGTATCGTACCCGTTCGCTGCTCGGCGACCTCATCGGCGAGGGCGATGAAGTGCTGTTGGTGACCCCCATCGACACGGAAGCCCCCGAAGGCCGGCTCATCCTCCCGCAAGTGCAGACCATCCGCGACATCCTTGACAATGAGGCGGTTGCCATCGTGCTGAAAGAGGACAAGGTGGCGGATTACCTACAGAACCACCGCGCCCCGAAATTGGTCGTCACCGACAGCCAGGCGTTTCACAAAGTGGAGAAGTCCGTGCCTGCAAGCATCCCGCTGACGGGCTTCAGCGTGGTATTGGCGCACCAAAAGGGAGAATTCGGAGCGTACCTGGAAGGAACCCCGAAACTGCGTGACCTTCGCGACGGCGACCGCATCCTGATGTTGGAGTCGTGCACGCACCTCACCTCCTGCGAGGACATCGGGCGGGTGAAGCTGCCGCGTCTTATCCGCAAGTTCACGGGCAAAGAGCTGCAGTTCGATTTCGTGTCGGGTCTCAACCAAATCCCTGACATCCAGCAGTATGCGATGGTCATCCAGTGCGGTGGCTGCATGGTCACCCGCAAGCAGTTGAAGGAACGGCTGCGTCCGGCCATCGAAGCGGGCATCCCGGTCAGCAACTACGGCATGGTGCTCGCCTACGTCAACGGCATCTTCGACCGGGCGGTGGCACCGTTTGCCGCATTGTAGGGACGCGATTTATCGCGTCCGCAATGCGATTTATCGCGTCCGCAATGCGGATTTATCGCGTCCGTGTTTCCATGATTTGCCGCGTTCATATTTATTAGGCGGACGC